>CAOJRT010000005.1 GCA_948442255.1 uncultured Caryophanales bacterium
ACTTTTTTTATCCAATTGCACTTATTTGTGCACTTTAGATTGATTCAACGATTTTTAAAAACAAATAAAAGCACTTGTTTGTACGATTTATTACTTACACTCCAAATAATACAGAGTAGCCTCACTTGCATCATAATAATACAAATCAAACTCCAATTCGCTTTTTTCTTCAAGAGAATAATAATCTGCTGCATAAACAATATCTTTATCCAAAATAAATTCCGAGTCTAAAAGGTCAGGATACTTTTGGTAAAAAGTCTCTATTTTCTTTTGAATATAGTCTGTCTCATTATCTACTCTTTTGTAGTTTTCGGTGCCTTTAAACCTAGCTTCTGATTTATAACGATAATAATAACGATAAATTTTTCCTGATTTCTGAAAACTTCCTACCGAACTCTTCACTTTATCGCCATATCCTAATGGCATATACTTTAGTCTTGCTAGTGGTTTATATAAAAAGATAAATAATAAAACAACACATACTAATAATATAATCTTAAAATTTTTTAAAAAAACCCTTTTCATTCTTTACCACACCCTTAACAACATTTAAACACTATTAGAAGAGAGTCTCTATTTTATCTACCTTATCACTATAACATCAAAGCAACAATACATTCAATAGTAATTATATACACCTTTACAATTAGTAGGCACTTCTACATCAAAAAACAGAATTAACTCTTTTAGTTACTCTGTTTTTTCTTTTCTATTATTTTAATTTTCACTATAACACACCTATTACATGGCAAGTATAGCATTATTCAAGAACTTTATTTTCTATATAGTAAATAGCATGGAAGCCTCTATCCATAAATAATAGTAATTTCCCATTTTCATTCTCTATAAATAAATAATAACAATTTTTGGGGATAATTTGTAAGTATTCCTCTATTTTCTCTTTATTTTCAGAAGAAACATTACTTTCTATTTTTTCTATTACATATATTAACTCACTATCATTTGACTCTGTTTCTAAAAAGTTGTACTTTTTAATCAAATAATCAACATCCATTGTATAATACAGAGTAGCAATATCAACTTCTTCACTTTCTAATATTCTTTCTCCTCCGCCTCCATAGGCATCAAAGGAACCTAATGGTATATACACATCATATTTTAGTATAAATCTATCAATACTAAAAAAGAATACAATCAAATCACAAATGAAAAAAATTAGAAATATACTTAGTGAACAGATTAAAATTCTTTTAACATACTTTTTTAAATTTTTTTTCATTCTACACCTACTATCTATATTCAAATGTCATACTAATATTATATGGTTTTAATTGTCCATTTTTTTGCATTTCATAGCCCAAATTATTTACATATTCCCCTAAGTTATCTGGATTTTCATAGTATTCAGTAAAATCATATGTATCTGAAATTGTTCCATCTTCATCTGTAAATTTTAATACTTCTTGGTCTTCTATCGTTTCTTTTACTAAAGTTTGTACAAGGTTTGGCTTAATCCCTAAACCAAATCCATAATCAGTATTTAACTCTACATCCGTTGTATTATAAACTAAATACAAATTAACTGGTAAGGAACTACCAACTGTATTAGCAACATGAAAAGTAGTCGTAAGATTTCCTGTATTATTATTTACATAAGAAGAACCAAAATCATGTTTTTGTGATGTATAAGATAGATAAGATTCTAAACCATTAAAATTTTTATAGACAATAGAAAGAAATGGTTTTGCATAACTTGTATCATTATAATCTTTTGAAATATAAAATGCAGGTCTACTTTTTTCTTGAACGACTTCTTTATATTCTTTAAGCATAATTCCATAATTAGGTTCCCCATTATACCACCTTTGTACTAAGTCGGTAAGTTGAAAACTATTTTTATAATCAAAGTTTGGATTTATATTATTTTTATCCATTCTTGAGCCCCAAAAATAATCTTCGATGTGAGGGGAATATTTATCATGCATATTACTCCATTTGGCTCCTGATTCTGTCCAATCTTGTGTTAATTTATGTACAGAAATTAATGGATTAACATCTTGATATGCAAGTCCAAATTCATCTGGACAACAAGAGAGACTGACATTTGCTTCCACAACTTTAAAGCCAGCAGGAATTTTGGGTAAAGTAAACTTTAATAAAGTTCTATAAATCTTATTACTTTTATCAGTCCCTACATATAAAACAGATTTATTGTAAGTCGTATCTTCACTATCTCCTTCATAAATATAAGTATCTATAACACTTGTACTTGATTGTACACTCGTTATAGTAGGATCAATAATAATAGGATAAACTCTTTCTTTATCTTCTAACCATTCTTTATCTACCGTAATTGTAATTTCATAACCATTCTCTATTTTTGTTAAATCGTAGGTTACAGATTCTGAATAAACTTGATTGGCATCTACCATATAAGGTTTTTCTATTTTATAATCAATATTTTCTTTAGACATCATATAGATAGTATTATCTTCATTTAAGACTAAATCTAAAGTAGTATTGATAATAAAGACATACTGATTCGTTTCTGGTTTTTTATTTAATATAATGGATTCTTTTAATTGATTAGATAAAGCTTTATATTCAAGAGAAACCTCATCATTCATTTCTTCATAAGTTATAACACTTCTTTTTAGATTTTTGGATAAAGGTGAAACTCTTAGCTTCCTATTTTTAGGAAACATAGAGAGTTTTTTATCTTTACAAGAAATATTAACTAATGCGTTATCTTTTTCTTCGGTAAAAGTAACTTGAAAGTCATTTCTTTTATTTTTAAATCCTTCTTTGGTTTGCACTAAAGTATTATCTATTTCTTGATAAACACCATTTTCTAAATAATGAACAGGATCTTTATAAAGCTCTACTGTAATTGTCCCATCAGTATTAAGAAAATGTTTTGTATTAGGAGTTCTATACTCTATTAATTCTTTTTTACTCATAAAATCACCTAATTAAGATACTCGTTTCCATATAGAAACAACAAGATAAGGGGGCATATTATTATGGTATGCATCTCCTCCTGTATAATCAGTACAAAAACGACCTCCTTGCGCAATATCACTTTGTTGTAACCAACCCTCACGAGTTCCCCATCCTTTATAATATCCAGAATCATTATCTGGCATCATATGATTATGGACTGGCATTTCTTCAACACTTAATTTATGAGTTGGTTCTCCACCCAATTCTCCTACTGGGAAATTAAGTAAATCTTTTCTATAAGAACCCCAAGCATTTGTTGTATTCTCTTCATTGAAACCAGTTCCAAGCAAAAATCTTCCTTTAATTTGTTTCCAAGCTCCTCCAAATAAAGCAGATGGGTTTACACTCCCTACATTCATATAAATAGATCCTACAGGATAAATTTGATTAAAATCTAAAGTTTTTTCTTCTGGTTGATTTGTAGTTATACTATTACAAGTAATATTCCCTTCTTCATCAATATGAATCGTATTCTTTTTTGATGTTAAACACCCAATTTCTACATGGTTAGCTTCTATATCCAAACCCGCCTCTGTTTTAGTAAAATAAGCATCATAATAATTTTCACTTGTTTCTTTAAGAAAAGAATCTAACTCTTCTACCATATTTTTTTCTTTTTTATTTTCTAACATAATTACTTCCTACTTCCTTTATTTTATTTTTAATTTCCAACCTATTTGTATATAGGATGGATTCGTTAATAAACTAGGATATATTTCTTTATTTCTGTCTATTAACTTTGTTATTGTTGTATTATACTTTCTTGCTAAGGTAAAAAGACTATCTCCTTTTACGACAATATGTATTTGTTCTCTTTGTTCTTTTTCTTTACAAAGTGCATTTACTTTTTGTTGTACTTCTAAATAGTTATATCCTTCTTCTTCTAACTTTTCTTTTCTCTCTTTTCCGTTTCCATAGTTACCAGAAAGAACTTCATAAGTTATTTCTAATATATTTTTTAAAGGAGAACTTGTTTTAGTAAGTCCATTAAGTCCTTTACTTTTTATTATTTTAGGATAATATATATAAGCATAATTTTGATCAACTGTAAAAGAAGCGATTTGATTACTTCTTAACAAATTTGTTTCTCCGCCAAATTGCCACATTCCTGCATAGGGACTTGTTGGTTTTTTACTCCCCCAATTCGCCACCCACTTGTCATAAGATGCAACTTCTTCTAAATCAATATAATGAGTAAACCAATTGGAATTAGCATAGATTCCAACATAAAAATTCTTTGCTTCAAGGTATTCACAAAACCCTTTTATCGCTTCGGTTACTAATTTTTTTCCTGCCTTTTGTTGAAAACGAGTATCTTCCACATCAATATAGATAGGATAAAGAAACTCTTTTCCTTTTAAACAATTTTCGTATAGATAAATGGCTTCTAATTTTCCTTTTTCATAACTTGTAGCACAACTATACCAATAAGCTCCAACAGGAATTCCAACTTTCTTGCATTCTTTATAAAAGGTTTCAAATTCTTTATCTTTATTTTTAGTAAATCCGTCTCCATAACCAGTAAACCCAGCTCTTAATATCGCAAATGTGACTCCTTCTTTTTTGGCTTGTAGAAAAGAAAATCCTTTTTGGTAAGAAGAGACATCTATTCCAAATTTATTCATAGATAGTCTCCTCTTTAATGAATTGAAAAGAATTACATATTTCTTCGATTAACATATTGAGTTCTAGGTCGGTAATCCGTATTCCTTTTTCTGAAAGCATTTCAACAATAAATATTTTTGCTTTTTCTAATTTTTCTGTTCCATTTAAATCTTTATAAATTTGTTCTACAGCATTAACTACAGTTTTTACTACTTTTCTTTTTGTATCATCATTTATATTCTCTTTATAAATGTCTTTTATCTTTGTTCCAATAAATGTAATAACAGCGGTTAAAAAACTATAAATAAGCGTCGAACCATAATTGGAAACAAATTCTTCTAATACTTCTATTATATTTACTACCTCCTTTAATAGAATGTATTTTTTACTTCTTACTGCTCACCTTCCTTCTACTAAAGAGACTTTTTTCGTCTCTCTAAAACCAAGATAAACAAATTGCCAATTATTTCCAACCGCTTATTTGGCGATTTTTAAAGGAAATAAAAAAATCGCTTTTTAAGCGACTTTTCTACCAATTTCCAATCCATTCTACCAAAGCACGATTTATCTCATCGTAATAACTTTTTATAGAAGTATCAAGCACTATTCCTGAACCATTCACACTATATTTTTTAGCATTTTCAAAAGAAATACTTTTCTGGGCATGGGAGTAATCTCCATAAGCTTCTTGACTAATTAAAGTAAGAGTTGTATTTTTTTCAACATCAAAATAAAAGGTTTGTTTTAAAGAGCTTAAATCTCCTGTTGGTAAAGAGAAGGTTGTTCCAACCCCAGCAGCAAATACTTGATAAGAGTGAGCGCCCGATGTATAACACTTTCCGTTTGTATAACAATATTCTTGTTGAAAAGTAGGTGTTCCCTTTATCTTCACTGTTTTGTAATATCCAATTCCCATAATATCAAAACTTCTTGTACTAGGTATGTTCTTCCAAAGTAAGACGTTTTTATAACGATAGTAACTCCCATTTGTAGCAATAGAAGTAGTCATTTTTTTATAATTCGTAGAAACACTAGCTGAACTATATGGAGATATTATATTTGCATCTACTGGTGCTGCGTTATATTCCTCCTCACTTATTTCATAAGTCTTAGATATACTTCCGCTCTTTGCACTTAAAGAATACGCACTGATTTGATTGGGATGATAAGTAACTGTCTTATAATACTTGGTTACTTCAGAAACAACTTCAAACTGTTCTTCCTCTTGCTTATTTTCAGCGTGAACAGGTAATGCAAGTAAACTAAAAACAATAATACTTAAGAAAAAATAAAGCCAATTCTTTTTCATTTTCTCTTCTCCTTTCTCTTTCATTATATTATCTTTGAAGAAAAAATATTTCTAAAAAGGAGTTTAATGTTTACTATATTGATTAAAATAGATAATATCTAATTTTTCTTCATCATATTGGTCTTTGTACTGAATGAGTAGTTTTATTTCTTTCTCCTTGTGAAATTTTATAGAACTACTCACATCATAAAAATAAATATTCTGTAATGCTTTATGAAATGTGACAAATTCGTTAAAAACAAATTCTTTTTCTCCTAATAATTGTTCTTCTAAATATAATTGAGCAGATATTTCTTTTACAATTGGTTCTTTTGTAGTTCCAATATAATTCGCATTATATAAAACTGAATCAATATAATAGTTGCTTTCCGACTGATTATAAAGAACAGATCCCTGTATAACATAGGTATCATTTGTTTTATCAAAGTCAACTCTACGCCATTGATGATACTCCAAGACAAGATAAAAGCCACCAAGAACGAAAAGAATGAGCAAAAGAGAAAAAACAATAATGAGCAAAGGCGGAAGAAAACGCTTCTTCTCCTGTTTTGTATAAGTAATTAGATTATTTACTATAAAATCATCTTTTTCTGTCGTATTTTCTTTTTCTAAAGCAGGATTCTTTTCACCTGCTAGCAACTCATTAATTGTAATACCAAGCGCTTCACTTAATGGTCTTAAAAATTTAATATCAGGGGCATATGTTCCACATTCCCATTTTGATATCATTTTGTGATCTGCATGAATAAGAAGTCCTAATTGTACTTGCGTATATTTTTTCTCTTTCCGCAATTTGGCTATAAATTTCCCTACTTTTTCTTGATCCATAAACTACCACCTAACACAACCCAATTTTTCTATTCTATCAAGATATTAATATTTATCTTTGCCAAACCCACTATTATTCATAATACATTATTTTTCAAACATTTTCATAAATGTAACCAATAAAAAAGTAGAAATACCCTTTCTAAAAAAAAGAAGCTTTCCATAAGCTACTCTTCTCTATTTATACTCTAAAACTTCAATAATAAATCCCCCCTTTTTTGTTTCTTTTAAAACTCCATTAAATTTATATTTCCCACACTTCCTAACACTAAAGACATCTCCTACTCGTAAGGTTCGTGTAGGTTTTATGGTTTCTACATAATTGCAAACAACTTCTTTGTTTTTAAATTTATCTAAAATTCCACTTCTGCTACTATGTAATAAAGAAGATAAAACATTATCTAAACGCAAGGAAGAAACAAAAAGAGAAATTATATTATATTCTTGTACGAAGTTCTCTTTTAATGATAAAGGAGCCTCTTCCAAATGAACTTTCTCATTCTTTATTTCAACCAAAAATTGAAGCAAATAATCTTTAATAGAAGAAATTACAAAAAGATAAAAAGCATCCTGGTATTTCACGATATCTCCAAAGGTCTCTTCCTTAATACCTAAATGATATAAAGACCCCAAGATATCTTGGTGCCTTAAAGAGGGAGCTTCTATTTTCAGTAAAGAAATGGGAGGAATTTCTTTATTATATAAAAGAACATAATTAGAATCTGGATATAAAGAATAGAGGGAATACTCTTCTTTACGAATCTTTCCTTTCATAAATAAAAACTCTTTCTGACTAATGAAGTTTGTATACCCATTATGATAAAGCTCTTCTATAAAATGTTCTACAAAATATTGATTTTTTTTCATCTTATTTTCTTCTTATAATTTTAATTAATAATTCATAAATTAGTTTACTGATAAAAACAATAACATAATTAAAGAAACTATAGCCAAATAAAACATAATAAGTAACTAAATAATTTCTTGTTGACACATAAAAAACAATAGGGATTAAAGTTAATAATAGAATAATTAAAGCAATGCTAATATCTTTTATTTCTAATTTATCTTTGCTATTATTTTTATCATAAAAACGATTCAAATATAAAAACAAATTAATAACAGTAAATAAAAGAATTTCCACTAACCATATCTGATTGGCATTTGGATAGTTTTTTGAAAAAAAAGTAAAAATCGCAAATAAAATCAAATTATCAAAATGAAAAATATTCATAAAGTTCTTTTTTATCCAAGTTTTTGTTATTTTATTCTTATTTAAATCTTTTAATGCATTTTTACAAGCAGATTGGAAATACAAATACCATGGGATAAAAGTTAAATAAATAATTAAATTCTTCATGCAAAACACCTCTTCAACTACCCTTATTATACTGGTGTTTTTTCTATTTTACAATAAGTATCCCTTGAAATTTACTATTATAGTCATTTATAAAATCATCTAATAAAGAAGAATCAAAATGTTCATTATTTAAAATGCTGACTTCTACAAGTTGAATTCCATACTGCGTTAAAATACGATAAAGTTTTCTTTTTAATTGATGTATTAAAGAAAAATTAATTCGATCTTCTATATTAATATAAAGTTTGTTATCCATATAATATATTTCCATATTATCACCGCCTTAAATGTATCAAATAAATATGTAAAGTTCCATATATTCGACAAATAATGTCAAAATTAGTGGTTTTTATCTTTATTTCTGTTATAATTTTTCTAAGGTGATAAATATGAAATTAAAGATATGTATCTTTATTAATAAATTATGCACAAAAATTCTAAAATTATGTAAACGTAATGGTAGTGTTTACCCTGGTTTTATTATTTATGATGTATTAAAACAAAAAAAGATATTAGAACATGTAAAATATCCCAAATATATAATTGCTGTAACTGGCTCCTCTGGAAAAGGTTCAACAGTTGATTTAATTCATAAAGTATTAACTGACAACGGATATGATGTATGTTATAACAAAAATGGTAGTAACGGGGTATTAGCTGCTGTTACCTTAATACTAAATAACTGTAATCTAAAAGGTGAATTCACACACGATGTCTTACTTTTAGAATGTGATGAAAGACACTTAAAATTAATCTTTGGTCAAAATAAGATGACTCATTTAGTAATCACCAACATTACAAGAGACCAGCCTGCTAGAAATGGACATCCAGACATTGTCTTTGAAGATATCAAAAAGGCAATTGGGGAAAAAACAACTTTAATAATCAATGCCGATGATCCAGAAGTTAATAGTTTAGCTTATTCTCATGAAAATAAATGTATCACTTTTGGCATTCTTAAAACTAAAGATAGTTATAGTAAAAGTAATTTAGTGGTTGATTACGCTTACTGTCCGTTTTGTCATAAAAAATTAGTCTACGATTATTATCATTATGGGCACTTAGGAAAATATCTTTGTCCAAATTGTCATTTTAATCGTGGAAACGTCTCGTATGAAGCTAGCGAAGTTGAATTAGACAAGGAAAAAATGAAAATCAACGGACAAGATATCACTCTAAACAAAGACGTTTTATATGCTGCTTATTATACAGTAGCCGCCTATGCTCTACTTGCCACTTTAGGAATAGAAGAAGAGAAAATCTTAAAAACCATCAATAATCAGCACTATGAAACAAAACGTGGAAAAACACTAACATTCGATAATCGAAAACTAACTATGTTAGAAACTAAAAATGAAAACAACCTAAGTTATTACCAATCTATAAAATACATTCAAAACCAAATTGGGAAAAAAACAATTATTTTAGGTTTTGATAATGTATCTAGAAGATACCAATTTAATGACCTATCTTGGTTATGGGATGTAGAATTTGAATTATTAAATCATAAAAGTATTGACAAAATATTTATTATTGGAAGATTTCGATATGATATTATGACTCGTCTAGAATTTGCTCATATCGAGAAAGAGAAAATTGTTTTAATCGAAGACATAAATAATTTATTAGAGGAAGTCAAAACAATAAGTATAGGAGATATTTATACCATGGTCTGCTTTGATATGACCACCAATATATTACATTTATTAAAGGAGTACGAAAATCATGAAAACAATTAAAATTGCTCACTTATATTATGATTTAATGAATTTGTATGGAGAAAACGGGAATGTTAGGTTTTTACAAAGCAGATTAGAAAGACAAGGCTTCAAAGTCCAAATTCATTTTTTAACCATTGATGATAAAATTGACTTTAACTCCTATGATATTTATTATATTGGAACAGGAAGTGAAAAAAACGAAAAAATCGTTTTAGAAGACATTTTAAAATATAAAAAAGAAATCAAAGCAGCCTTTTTAAAAAACAAGTTTTTCTTAATTACAGGAAACGCTTTAAATTTCTTTGGTACAAAAATACAAGAAAACGATAAAGAAACAAAAGCTTTAGATATTTTTCCATATATTTCTACAATTGAGGACTTCCGTATTGTTGGCGAACAAAGATATCTTGATAGAAATGGAAAAGAAATCATTGGCTTTAATAATCGAAACTGTATTACCGATATAAAAGAAAATCATCTATTTACTAAAATAATGGGTTGTGGTTGTAACCCAAATAGTCAAAAGGAAGGAATACATGAAAAAAACTTTTATGGCACCTACTTACTCGGCCCTCTGCTCGTGAGAAATCCTCACTTTTGTGACAAATTGGTAAAAGAACTATGTAGGACTTATGAAGTTCCATTTAAAGAGCCAGATAGGGACGATGTTTCTTATATAGCTTACGAAAGATATTTAAATAATTTCCCTAAAAAAAGCTAACTCTTGCTAGCTTTTTTCTTTTGTTCTTCTCTTTCTATTTTAGAATAAACACATCCACAGTAATCTTGTCTATATAAACCATATTCCTTCGCCATCTGAATACTTTCATAATATCCATTCTTCTTTTTAAAATCAGAATATAAAAAAGGAACTTCATACTCTTTTTCTAAAGACTTACCAATTTGATTTAATATTTGACTATCTTTTAAAGGACTTATGGTTAACGTTGTACCAAAATAATCATACCCAAGTTTTTTGGCTAACTGAGCTGTCTTAGAAAGGCGGAGCGTATAACAAGCAAAACATCGTTCTCCTCCTTCAGGGCATTTTTCTAAACCTTTTACCCTGGCATGATATAATGTATTATCATAATCTGTATCTACAATATCTAAAGTGTGTTCGTGCGGAAATTCGTTTATAAAGCGAATTTCTTCTTGTTTTCTTTTTTCGTATTCCTCTCTTGGCTCAATATTTGGATTATAATACAATATCGTTATATGAAAAAAAGGTGTTAATGTTTTAATACAATGTGTCGAACAAGGAGCACAACAGCTATGTAGTAAAATATGAGGAATATTTCCTCTTTTTTGTTCTTCTAAAATAGTATTTTCCATTACCTCATTATAATTCATACTCAATCTACTCCACTTTATCCTCTTCTGGAATCTCTTCTTTTTCTTTATAAATTTCGAAATAAATATTATCTTCTGTGATTGTATCTAAGTAAAGAGTGCCCTTATTCTGGTCCATTCCCAAAGAAGCATATATCTTTGTATACTCATTTAATTTCTTGATATTAACTGTATCTATTAAAACTGTATTTAAATCATTCATATGCAATGTAAACCTTGTTGCATCCACAATGACTCCTTCTGTACTTTTATAAGGATTATACTCTATTTCATTAATCATTTTAATAATATTTTGATCAATTTTAGATAGTCCTTTTACTAATTCATCAAAAATAGTATCAGGAGTAAAGTTAATTAACGTAGGATATCCATACACATTCTCTTTTATATCAACAGAATCCCCATTCTTCGTAATATATTTATTATTGTATTTATAAAAGAACAAAATTTCTGTCTCTTTAACCTCTAAAGTTAGTTTCCCAAAAATACTCTTCTTTATCTTAACTGACTCAATAAGAGGCAAACTCTCAATATTTTCTTTCACCTTTTTATTACGTAATCGATAAAGTTTCGGGTAATCTTCCACTCCTGCTTTTTCAATAATTTCAATATCTTTTGTATAGATATTTCCCTTTATATAAATATTTTTTATATCCAATTGATAGAAATAAAATGCCCCTATAAAAAAGACAAAAAACACACCTAGAATTTTTAGTGCTACTTTTACATTACTTCTCATTTGTAATTTTTTCTTTTTTATATTGGCCCTTTTATTCATTATTTCTACTCCCAATCAATAAACTCTTGTTCTACTTTTAAATCAACGGTTGTTTTTTCTTTTACAACATCATGCACGTAATGAATCAACTGGTAAACATCTTTACTCGTCGCATTATTTTTATTAATAATAAAATTAGCATGTTTTGTAGAAACTTCTGCTCCTCCTAATTGGTATCCTTTTAAGCCACAGGCTTCAATCAAGCGCCCTGCAAAATCTCCTTCTGGATTTCGAAATACGGAACCAGCCGAAGGATAAGCAAGAGGTTGTGCTTCTAGGCGACGAACTCTTCTTTCTTCCATCATAAGAAGTGAATTCTCTCTATCTCCATGTTTCAAAAAGAATTTAGCTCCTACAATTATATACCCCTTATTTTCTTTAAACATACTCGTTCGGTAACCGTAAGAAATCTCTTCGTGTTCAAGTGTTTTAATATCTAAATTTTCATCAATAACAGTAACCGAAGTTACATAATCCATAATACAAGAATTATAAGCCCCTGCATTCCCTGCTATAGAACCTCCTATAGTACCAGGAATACCATAAGCAAACTCTAAACCAGTTAAGGAAGCCTCTACACTTTCCTTTACTAGTTTAGGAAGCATAACACCTGCTTCTGCATAAGCCATTTGCATATCGGCATTAATTTGAATTCCACATAAGTTTCCTAAACGAATAACAACTCCATTATATTCTCTATCATTTAAGATAATGTTAGAACCATTCCCAAGGATAAAATATTTCTCTTGATTTTTCTTAATCACTTTTAATCCTTCTACTAAATCAGTAATAGAATGAGGAGAGAATAAGACTTTAGCAGTCCCCCCTATTTTATAAGTATTTAGATTTCTTAATGATGCATGTAAAACTACTTCTCCTAAAGCCTCTAACTCTTTTATCATTTTATCAAATCCTTTATTTTCTTGTAAATAACATCCCCACTATTATTCATACTCATTTTACGCAAACTTTCTTTCATAGAAGAATAAAGTGCAGGGTTGTTAAGCACTCCATTAATTTTATGCATTAATGCGTCCGATGTCAAATATTTTTCTTCAATCATGTCTCCACCACCCGCATTTTTTACTTCTAAAGCATTAAAATATTGATGATTATTTGCTACATAAGGGGAAGGAATAAAGATAGCTGGTAATGCTAAAGAGAAAATCTCACTCATTGTGGAAGCTCCTGCTCTTGTAACAATTAAATCTGCACTTTTTAATAAAGCAGGCAAATTATCAACGAACGGAACTACCTTTACATTAGTAGGAAACTTTTCTTCTTTAATAAAAGCATCATATAAATTCTTTCCTGTAATATATAAAACTTCATAGTTTTCCTTTTTAACTTGCTTTAAAAACTCTTTCATTTTTTCATTCATAGTCTGAGATCCCAAACTTCCAGCTACTACAATCACCAATTTTTTATCTTTATGAAATCCAAGTGTTGTTTTATCTTGAGGTGGTGTATGAAGAGCGCTCTCTCCGCAAGGATTTCCAGCATAGAAAACTTTCCCTTTAGCATGGTTAAAATAAGGAATTGACTCTTTAAAAGAAACTCCTACTAAATCTGCTTTTTTCTGTAATAATAAATTAGATTTACCTGGATGCGAATTTTGTTCATGAATAAATGTTTTTATTCCCAATTTAGAAGCAGCCCATATAACTGGATAAGTCACATACCCACCAAGTCCTAAGACAATATCAGGTTGAAAATCCTTTATAATCTGCAAACACTTCTTTTTAGCCTTTTGTATACAAAACATATTTTTTACATCTAAAAATAAATCTCTTTTAGAAAAACCATATATCTCTAGTTCTTCATAACGAATCCCCTTTTTAGGGACGATATCTTTCTCCATACGATTGTGTGTTCCTATATATAATACTTCTACATGTTCTTCTTTTTCTTTAAATTTATTTATAATAGCAAGGGCTGGATAAATATGTCCGCCTGTCCCTCCTGCTGAAACAATAATTTTCATGCAATCACCTAATATAATTATACTATACTATTCTTTTTTTTTTACAAATATTCTCTTTTTAAGACGTAAATCGACTGTCTTTTTTTCTATTTCTAATTTTCAATAGAAGAATTTGCTTTTTTAAATTTTTGATGTTAGTATACAACCCAACAAAGGAGGAAAAGCTATGGAAAAAAATACAACCAACGCTTTGTTAAAAGGAATTATAGATAAAGTAGATAGTCTATGTAAAAAGAAATCCTATCCTCCAAGCCTTTTAAATTATTTATATTTAATTGCTTATGGCATGATAAGTACTTATGGAACAGATTATAGTGATCTTATTTATACAACTATTGAAGAAATTGAACTCCTTTTAGGATATGAGGCTTTAAATAAACAAAATAGTAAAGAAATAATTGAATCTGCCATGACATTTACATCTAACCATAAAGATGCTTTTGTCTTACGAAAAGTCACAAAAAAAGAACACTCTTATGAAGTGCAAAAACAAATCTGTATTCTTTATGATTTCGAAAAAGAACCAAAGATAAATCCTATTTTTATTTTAGAGTTTTTAGCTCATGAATATAATCGTAGTTTAACAAGTGTTAAAAGAAGCTTTTTCTACTTAAATGATAATCTAGCTTGTCGTTGTGGGTTATATCGTTATGTATTAGCTCAAAATAGCCAAGCTTACGCAAGTGGAAAAATAATAAGCGAAGTCGTTAATACTTTGCAAACAGAAGATATCATAAAAGAAATTCTAGCTTTAGACTATCATGATATAAAATATTCAGGCATTACTTCTATTTTGAAAGCTCTTTCTCTTTTATCTCCTGAAACATATGCCAGTACAAGATTTGCTAATGAAACCGCTTTATATCGAGATTTATACAATATTCCCACTTATAAAGAATTTATTAATACTAATATTTTAGAAGGAGATATTGATGCCATTATCAATGATTTTGATGGAACGGTTGGTGCAAATGCCTTTGATGCATTCACTACTTTGTATGAAGAATATAATGCATCTTTAAAAAGAGGCGGAGAAAACAATTGGCAGAAGGAAGATGTTGCAATAACAGCTGCTCTTGCACAAAAAGGAAAAAGTATTATTTCTCTTTATACAGAAAAAAAATATCCATGCATAAAGTATGATGTATAATGGATATTTTTTATTGATCATTAATATGTTTAATAGCATCATCAGTAATTTCATAAAGTTCTTGAGGTAAAGGAGCAAAAGAGATGCTCTTTTTCTCATTATTTAAATATTTCCGAAAAACTCTTTCCAGTTCTATTTTTTCAATAGGTTTAGCTAAATAATCAGCAAACCCTTCTTTAATATATTTATCTCGCATACCCTCAATAGCATTCGCTGTCAGGGCAATAACTCTTGTATCAAACTCAGGTATTTCTTGTAAAAGGTGTAATGTTTCTGTCCCAGATAACTTAGGCATCATATCATCCATAAAAATGAGATCATATGTTTTGCCAGCTTTTAATAGATACAAGCACTCGTCCCCACTAGTACAAGATTCTACTATAAGACCATAACCTTTAAATAAACGTTCTGCCACTTTTATATTTAAAGCATTATCATCTACAAGTAAAACCCTTTTGTTAGTCAAAAGAAGTTCTGCCTCTTCCTTTTCAAACTCTTTAACTTTCTTTTCCACTATTTTTTGTTTTATATAAAAAGTAAATTTAGAACCACTACCAAAGACAGACTGTACAACTATTCTACCTCCTAGCATTTCAACCAACTTTTTCGTAATAGCAAGTCCTAACCCCACTCCTTCAATCGTTGTATTCTTGTCTTCTTCTAATCTTTCAAATTTATTAAACAGCTTATCTATTTTTTCTGGTTTTATCCCACGCCCTGTATCTTCAACAGATACTACAAGAGAGGATTCATCATTTTTATTAATACAATTAACAGAAAAAGTAATTACTCCCTCATCTGTATATTTTACTGCATTTGTTAAAAGATTTGTGATAACTTCTTTCATTTTTCCTTTATCACCATATAAGAAATCTGGGATATCAGGAGCTAGAGAAAGCCGAAGTTCTACTTGCTTCTCCCCTATCCTTGGTTTTACTAATTTTACTAAAGTTTCACACTCTTCCTTTAAATTATATTCTCCATTAATAATTTCCATCTTATTCGCTTCAATTTTAGAGATATCCAAAATACCATTCACTATTTCTAAAAGATTCTCTGATGCTAAGATAATATCTTTAGCATCTTCTTTTGCTGCCTCCATAGTATCTTCCTCTAAAATAGCATTGCTAAATCCTACAATAGCATTAAGAGGTGTACGAATTTCATGAGACATACTAGATAAAAAATCTGTCTTAGCCGTATTCGCTTTTTCTGCTTGATTTTTTGCAAGTTCTACTTGATTTAACATTTTTACATCAGGATTTTCCATGGTAAAATACATAACTAACAATACAAAAGCAACGATATAAGATTCTGTAATTAACTCAGGAAAATGCAATCGCAAAAGGAATCCAAAGATAAAGAAAACAAGAAAGACAATAAAAGGTATACTTTTCTTAAAATTTCCCTTGTCTTTTACTAAATTAAGTACAATCAAAATTAGTATACTAATAAAATCAAATAGAATTCCCACCATAGCCGCTTCATAGGAAAGCCCTCCTACGTCTAAAACGCCATCAAAAATAATTACATCCACAGGAAGAATAAATACACATCCTACAAGACCAATTATAAAAATTAAAACAATAAAAGATAATATCTTTTTTGTCGTTTCTTTCAACTGATTAATTGCCAAGCAATATAAATATAATAAAAAACTAATAATGACTAATAAAGACAAATGGACCTTTTGCATCAATCCCGTTAAAAAAATATTACCATTTAATTGGGAAAACAAATAAACAACCAAAGCATTTAAAGAAAAAATTAAATTGCTAGTAATCATCCATTTATATAATGTTACTTCATGGTTATTAATATTTTTTTTGCTAAAAAAAATGATAAAAAGAAATAGACTGATTGTTAAAGCAGTTCCTGGCAACCATACACCACTCATACTACCACCTCTATTATTAGAATACCATCTTAATTACATTTTTTCAACAAATGTTTCACCATACCTTTATCCATTTCTCTTCTTAAAATTGTACTAGGAGATAAATCTGTTTTTGGTTTATATTGTGTATTTTCTATTTCTTCAATTGTATAGCCATTTTCTGTATCATACATAATAGAATTTATAAAATCTGCATAAGCAAATAACCAATCTTTATCCAGTAAAGCTCTCTTTGTTTGCCCTTTTTTCTCCCATATTCTCCATTTTAAATCCATCATTTTTTGTCTTACTTCTCTCGCAATCCCAGCAGCATCCTCTACATTTGCACCTTGGATATTCATGTTTTCTCCAATATTTACATAATAGCGTTTTAAAAATTGCCCCCGATATTGCTCTATTGCTACAGGTACAATATCAGCATTCGTTTTAATCGCTCTTCTAATAGGAGCAGGATTTATATCACCTACAGGATAGACAGGATCCAAATGCCAAGCCTGTTCAGGAAAAGAAAGCTCATTTCCTCCTTGTGACAAAATCTTTGTCTGCCTAACATTAACTGTATGAGCATCTAGTTTTAACTCTTGGATTAATGCTTCATCTAAATTTTCATAGTCATTTTCCAACATATCAAACCAGCTTACTCCATTAAGACGTAAAATAAGACCATTTAAGTCAATATAAGTCTTCCCAGGATTACCCATAATAAACCAAGCACTTTCTCCAATAGAGGAAAGAGCACTTTCAATATCATATCTCCCTATATGCGTACATAGATACATTTTAGGCCTATCATTTAATATATGTTGATCTCCAATAATTTTCACAGTCCTTCGAGAAAATAGTTTATCTAAAAATAAAATAAAACGAATTAAAAAATAAATTTTTTTTCGCAAGCTTATACCCTCAACAGGTAAATCTTGCATCATTTCGTATTTACGATATTCTCGATAATATTTATTTAATTCAAAAAGAGCCATTTTTCTTTGTTCCCAAAAATTTTTCTTTTCAAAAGCCTCCATAGTTTTTCCTCTTTTCACATATTCATTATAGCATTTAAAAATTCTTTTACCAAATTTTACCAAATAAAAAGTAGAAAAAAGCTATTTAGAGTAACTTATCGTCTTTTCTACTACTTCCTTAATTTTCTGTTCACTAAAAGGCTTATTAATCATATCGACAATCGGATAAGTAAATGCTTTATGAATCGCTTCAGTAGAAGAGTCTCCACTAATAATCGTAACAGGCATTTTTAAAAATAAGTCCGCCTGATTTAAATACTCTAAAACCGCAAAGCCATCTACTTTAGGCATATTAAGGTCTAAAAGAATTGCTTTAATCTTTCCATCTTTTTCGTGCTCTTTAATAATATTTAGAGCTTCTTCTCCATTAGAAGCAAAAGAAAGTTCATAATTCGCATCAAATATCTTCTTTACAAAAATGCGAATAACTTCTGAATCATCGGCAACTAGAATAATATCTTCTGTATTTAGTGTCTCTACTTCACTATCAATCGTTGTCACATTTACAGGAGTAAACCCTTCCTCTTCTATATCCGCCCCATAAATATATTCATTGGTCATACCTTTTACATGCTTAATTTCATCTAACAAGGTAGAATAATATTGTTTCACAAATGCATAATGATTTGCTTTACTTTCTAGTTCATGTTGGTACGCAATATCCGCAAGTTTCATAAATCCTAAATATTTACAATCACTTTTTAATGAATGTACATAAATAGCATAATTAGGCATATCTGCCCTTTGATAATATTCCTCTATAAGACGAACTTTTTCTTCTAATCCTTTTTGAAATTCCAATATAGTATCATTGTAAGTATCTATATCACCAAGTAACTCTAAAGCATGATTTATATCGACTCCCTTACTCTTCAAATATTCTATACTTCTCATTTTAATCACCTATCCTTGTTTTATCATATAAAAAGTTTTAATGCAATATTTCACCAATAATTTTTTCTAAATCTTCTTTAGAGAATGGTTTGCTTAAATATCCTGCAAAAGGATGACTCTGTAATTTCTCTTTTACCTCTTCTTCACTAGACGCTGTCATCATTATAACAGGAGTACTAAAGTTTTCTAAAGAACTCAAATTATCTAACGTAGAACAGCCATCTAACTCAGGCATCATTTCATCAAGAAAAATAAGATCGAAGTTTTCTTCAATACATTTTTCTATAGCCTGACTTCCACTTGTTACCGTAGTAACAACACAATCATATTGTTTTAATGCATTTAAGGCAACTTTTAAATTTAATTCATTATCATCTACTAGTAGAATCTTCTTCCCTTTATAACTCACTTTATTATCACTTTCTAACAAAGAAGAATCAAGTATAGAAGAAGCATAATTCGTGCTACTTGCATTCATCGTATCTGTACTTTTTTTATGGAGATAAGTTTTAATAACACGCTCTAATTCCTTTTTTTCAATTGGTTTAGATAAATAATCATCAAATCCACAAGCAAGATATTCTTCTTTCATTCCTGTTATTGCATTCGCTGTTAAAGCTATTGTAGGGATATGAAAATTAGGATTACTTTTTAATCTTTTGATGGTTTCCTTCCCAGATAGTTTTGGCATCATATCATCTAAGAATATCAAATCGTAGGAATCGTCTTTTTTTATTTTTGCTAGACATTCTAATCCGCCACTCGCTGTATCAATCGTAAAATTATACTTTTTTAATAAAGTAGAAGCTACTTTAATATTTAAAGCATTATCATCTACAAGTAAGATTCTAGCTCCCTTTGCATCTATAATTTTAGAATTAGACAAAGCATCTTCGATTTTTTTAGGTGCTTCTACCGAAATAATTCTTTGATCAATCGAAATAGTAAACTTAGAACCTTCTCCATAAACCGATTGTACAACAATTTTTCCATTCATCAACTCAATTAGTTTTTTAGTAATTGCAAGGCCTAAACCTGTTCCTTCGATTGTCAGTTGTTTTTCCACATCCAATCGTTCAAATTTAGAAAACAATTTAGGCAAAGATTCTTCTTTAATACCAATACCACTATCTTCTACAGAAACAATTAATCGGCATACATTATCTTTTACAACACTAGAAACTGTGAAATCAACATACCCTTCTTTCGTATATTTAACAGCATTCGTTAATATATTTAAAATAATTTGTTTTAAACGAATATTATCTCCATATAATACTCTTGGTAAAGAAGGATCTATATGGACTCTAAAAGCAAGTCCTTTATCTCCAATACGAGCCTTAGTTAAAGCGATTAGTTCATCAAATACTTCTTTTATATCATATTCTTTATTAATAATTTCTAATTTATTCGCCTCTATTTTCGATATATCTAGAATTCCATTTACTATTTCAAGTAAATTATTTGAAGCCATAATGATATCATCTACTTTTTCTCGAGCAGATAGAGGGATTGAGTCATCTTTTAAACTTTCAGAAAAACCAACAATTGCATTTAAAGGGGTTCTAATCTCATGGGACATATTACTTAAGAAGTCTGATTTGGCATGATTTGCTTTTTCTGCCGCTTCTTTAGCCGTTCCTAATTCCTCAATTAACTTCATATCAGGATTTTCAATTGTAAAATAGGTTATATATGTAATAAATGTCTCTAAAGGCGTAATTAATAGTAGTCCAGGCACTTTAAATTGTATAATAGCAACTATCCCACTTAATAAGGTATAAATAAAAATAGGATAATACTTTCTAGCCTGCATATGTTTAAAATGAATTATAACACTTATAATATTTATAAAAACAAAAATGACACTTATAAAATACACAAAGTTTTGGGCACTTCCCACAATAGCAGGTCCAAATTTAGTATTTATAAAGGAAATATCCCCTAATAGTACACTTATACAACAAAAAATTATAAAAATATAGTATAAACATAAAACTTTTTTACTTCGTTCCTTAGAAAGAAATAAAATATACAATGTAAATAGAGCTATCCATATAATTAAAATTAACAAATATGCTTTAAGAATGGCCTCACTAAAAATAGGAATTATATTAACTGAAAAAAAAGTACAAAAAAACTCCATAAACAAAGAAATACAGTTAACTATCATTATATATTTAAATATTTTATTCTGTTTATTTTGCAGTCTTTTTTTCGAAAAGAATTCTAAAATTAATAACAGGCTAAAAAATATACTAAGAATTGGCAGCATTAATGCAATCGTCATACTATCACCTATATTATTATAACATTTCTAAAAAAGAAAAAGAAGATTTTATTATAGCATTTATCTTCTTTTTCTTAATTTAGCTTCGTCTTCAATTAATTGTTTTGTTCCTTCTATACCTAGTTCTTTTATCTTTTGTACACTTCTTTTACAACTTCCAGTAACTGGGAAGTCCCCTTTTATTCTTCTAATTCTTACTTTGGATAAAATACTATTTCCAAACTTTTGTATCAAAACATTTCTTATATCTTCCTCTATTTCTTTCTCTAAAGAGGAGGTCATTTTTAAAACTTTTCTGTTACGATCCATTTTAGTTTTACAAGGGATATAATTGATTATTAAAAATTCTTGATTATATTCAATCGTGGTTACTGAAAATATTCTATTCAAATTGGAAATAGTTTCATTTATTAAATTAGCACTATATTTTACATTTTCCTCAGAAGTATATATTTGCTCATACCTACCATGTATACTTACTGTATTATTTCTATTTATTTTACCCTCAGTGTGCATAAAACACCAAGTTCTTCCATAAGCATCTGTAATTTGAGTTTTAAGCGTCTCTTCATCATTCCCTTTATAACCCTTAAAAGTTCCATGAGTTGGGCTAGTAACTATAATACCATTTTGATCATAATCTTTTTCTTCTAAAGTATCAGGATCTAAAACAGCAACAATTACATCAGAATAGCTTTCTAAACTATATTTCACTTTGTCTTGATTATTTATATTTAATAAATTTTTAAAAGACCTAAACATTGTAAAAAAGATTCCTCCTCTTTCACAATCTCCCCCCCCTACAGACATAGTAATAGGGATTGGAATAGTATAATTGCCTAATTTAAAACCTTTTCCTGCCTTAAAGAAATGAAGAAATGAATTTAATAATTTTTCTTCATTTACCATTAAGCCCTCTCCTACTGCGCATGGGACAAGTAGCCATTTCATTGGTTCATATATACCCTCTCGATAATATTTTTTACCCATTTTGGCAGCAGCAATATATAAACTAGTTGTGCTCGCAGCTATATTAGGCTGATTTATATATAAAACATCCAAAAAAGTTTCTAAACTATATTCTGGTTCAAAAGCTACAATTCCTCCTTGAAAAATAATATCTAGCATTTGTGTTATATTTCCTGTATTAGAATCTACATGTATATTAAATAACGATTTTAGTCCTTTCATAGAAGCCGTTTTTGCAATTTCTGGTTTATGCCTAATTGAACTAATAATAACAGAACCATTATCGTGAAACATAGCTTTAGGATTTAAAGCTGTAGACCCACTAGTGTAAGTTACAGAAGAAACTTCTTCAAATGAAGCATTCCTATCATATATTTTTTTTATTAAATCCTTATCAATTTCTAAATCTAAGAGTTTAGAAAAAGGTGTAATATTAGAATTTTCTTTCTTTAATTGTTCTACACTACTTTGATAAGAGTAGTACTTATTTAGCTTTTTCCTCATCTCATTAGAATATTCTTTTGGAGGACAACATTCACTTGTCAAAGAGTCCGCCAAAGAATTAAGGACTATCTTTCTTCCACATGGTATTATGTTTTTTAGAAGAATATAATCTTTATCTGTCATAAATATAGCTTTACAAGAAGTCGAAGTTATGATAGATTCGAGCATTTCTGTAGAATAAGCACTAACAAAGCTATTACATATTGCTCCAATTGCGTTTAGAGCACATTTTATATACAAATACTCTGGCGTATTTGACATACAAATAGCAATTTCATCTCCCTGACGAATTCCTAAAACTTTATATACATAAGTAATTGTTTTTTCAATGTTTTCAATAAGTTCTCTTCCAGAAATATTTCTTCCTCTATAAAATGCACAAATTCTGTTTAAGTCCTCTTCTAAAACTTTTTTCATTTGATAGAACCAACTTTGATTCTTTTCTCTAGTATAATCACTCCATTTTTGTTCAATAAGTTCTTTCCTAGCTGCTTTAGTTCTTTCTTGGACCTGTGATGGTTTATTAAATAAAGCTAAACCTCTTTCATTTATTTGGCAATTGTTCAACTTTTTTATATATTCTTTTGCTTTTTTCAAGCCGATTTTATCCATTCTATTTTCCCCCACAATCTCTAAATAATTGTACGTTATTTTTAGTAAATTGGCAAGATTTACTAAACATTTTTTAAAGATTATATGCAAATTTAGCATTAAAATTCCGTTTTAGAAAGAATAATATTAAGATTTTCTTATTCCTTCTCCATTATTTTTATAGCCACTTTAATTCCATCTACTGCAGCAGAAGTAATTCCTCCCGCATAACCAGCTCCTTCCCCACAAGGATAAATGCCCTCTATATTCGATTCTAAAACCTCATTGCGCAAAATAGTAACTGGAGAGGAAGAACGTGTTTCTACTCCCGTTAAAATAGCATCAGGATGGGCAAAACCATTTATCTTTGTATCAAAATACTTAATTCCATCTTTTAGAGTCTTGGCTACAAAGGAAGGTAATATATCATTTAGATTAGATAATGTATACCCTGGCTTATAGGTAGGAATAATACTTCCTATTGAAGCAGATTTCCGATTAAGTAAGAAATCTTCTACTCTCTGTACAGGCGCAAAGCCATTCTCTCCTCCAATAAGGTAAGCACTCTTTTCTAATTTTTCTTGAAAATACATACCAGCAAGAGGATCTTCACTTGCAAAATCAGATTCTAATATATTCACAAGGATAGCACTATTTGCATTTTCTTTATCTCTTTTGAAAGTTGACATCCCATTCGTAACAATGGCTCCCTTTTCTGAAGAAGAAGCAATAACTTCTCCACCAGGACACATACAGAAGGTAAAACAACTTCTTTCTGCATTATGATAAGCAAGTTTATACTCAGCTGGCGGTAATGCTAACTTAGAATAAGTTCCATACTGACTTTCATTTATCATTTGCTGTTTATGCTCTATACGAAGCCCTACAGCAAAATTCTTCTTTCGTAAAGCAAAGTTATTTTTCTGTAACATTCTATATGTGTCTCTTGCACTATGTCCTATAGCTAAAACCAAAGCATCTGTCTTAAATTCTTGATTTTCACAAATTACATGAATCATATCTTCTCTTTTTATATCTATCATTTTAGTACCAAAATAATAAGTACCACCCTTTTTTTCAATATAATCTCGTATATTCTTTAGAATATAAACTAAATTATCTGTTCCAATGTGCGGTTTATTTAAATAGGTAATTTCTTTTGGTGCACCAAATTGATGAAAATAGGATAAAACTTTTTTTATATAAGGAGAAGAAATTCCTGTTGTTAGTTTGCCATCACTGAACGTTCCTGCTCCTCCTTCGCCGAATTGAACATTGCATCGCTCATTTAGATTACCTGTATTTCGATATTCTTCGACAAAACGCATTCTTTCTTCAACACTTGCTCCCTGTTCCAAAATAATAGGTTGAAATCCATGATCAACAAGAGTAAGTGCGCAAAAAAGACCCGCAGGACCCGCCCCTACAATAATAGGTCGCCATTGTGATTTCCTTACAACTTGTATTAGTTCTTCTTCTTTTTCTTCTACTTTTTTAAACTTGGGATATTTACTTTCTTTTTTTACATTAACTGCTAAAGAATAGTTATAATAAATATCTTTTTTATCTCTTGCATCTATCGACTTTTTCAATATCCTAATAGCAAGAACATCTTCTTTAGCAATTTTATACTTAGTTAAAACAAAAGAAATAATTTCTTCTTCCGCTAAATCTTCTCTAATTTTTATATTATCTATGCGTAACATAAAATTTCACCCATAAAAATTATAACAAAAAAAAGACACGAAGTCTTCTTCTTAATAATTTTCTGCTTGAAGTTCAAAATAACTTTTTGGATGTGCACATACAGGACATACTTCTGGCGCTTTTTTACCAATAACAATATGACCACAATTTCTACAAATCCAGATTGCATCTTCGTCTTTACTAAATACAACTTGATCTTCCATATTTTTTAGAAGTTTTCTATATCTTTCTTCATGATGTTTTTCAATAGCTCCCACTGCTCTAAATTTAGCAGCTATTGCTTTGAATCCTTCTTCTTCAGCTACACGAGCAAACTCATCATACATGTCAGTCCACTCGTAGTTTTCTCCTCCAGCAGCTGCAAGTAAATTTTCTTCTGTAGATGGAATATCTCCACCATTTAATTCTTTAAACCACATTTTAGCATGTTCTTTTTCATTATTTGCTGTTTCTTCAAAAATAGCTGCAATTTGTTCATATCCATCCTTTTTAGCTTTTGATGCAAAATAAGTATACTTATTTCTAGCTTGAGATTCCCCTGCAAAAGCTGTCATTAAATTTTGTTCTGTTTTTGAACCTTTTAATTCCATATATAACACTCCTTCTTTATGAACTGATTGTTCTTCTTTATTATAGCAAATTTTTTCAAAAGTGAATAGAAAAGAAATACTTTTTTCTATCATTTTAGAAACTATTTTATATCTTTATTCTCAAATGATAAACGCTGTAATTCTAATCTTTCCTGCCTACGAGCAGATAAAACTTCTTTTGGCAAACGTATCTTGCGTATATTTTCTATCATTTCTTTAAATGGTTGACAATCTTGCACTGTTTTCGTAAGAAAAAATTGCAAAACAACTTCTGGAGAAAACCAAAATAACAAGTTCCCATCTTTATCAATGGCAAAAGCAAGTATAGATTTTTTTTCTGTATCTTCCATAATAAGAGTCGAATGAAGGGTATGAGGGTCAATTACCACAGTAGCAGTCCCTGCTTCATTTTTAGAAATAGAAACGATTGGGTCTACATCTGCAAAAACATCCTCGTGAGAAATATAGGTAGAAATTAAAGAGTATATAGTTTCCTTCTTAGCAACGAGGAAATGATAGCAATTCATAGAATCGAAAGCTACATCCTCTCCCATTTCCTTTATAAAAAAAGAAGCTGGAAAAAGAGAACTAATTTCTTCTTTTTGTAAACATTTTTCTCCCGCTATGTCAATAACAAAATAGCGCTGTTTTGATAGTTGAACAATAAGATAAAGTCTCCCATTTACTTTTTGACACTTTATCTTAGATACAACAAATGTTTTTTCTAAATTCTCTTTTTGAAGCAAAGTATTTACCCCTTGCCAAACGAAACTTTCCTCTTTAATCGCTTGAAGAGCATCTTCTAACAACAATGTATCTGCTTTAGGAGCAAGTAAATCTTCCATTAAGCTTTTTTCGTAATCTTGTACTACACTTTCCATAACAAAACCTTCCTTTACTATCATTATACAAGAAAATAAATAGATATACTTATAACTTTTTGTTATAGAAGCATTCGTTTTATCTATAAAATAGTATGATATTTTAAAGGATTTGCGATTTTTTTTATTTTAAAATCTAAGGCTCTATGTTGATAGACCTTAAGAATCCCTATCAAGATGTTCTCTTTTTCTCCTCTCATTTTGGTAGGAGAAAAACACACATATTATTCTTTTTTACTAATTCCTAGAATAATTCCAACAGAAATCAATGAAACAAGTAAAGATGATCCTCCATAAGAAATAAAAGGTAAAGTAACTCCTGTAGTCGGTATAATTCCGCATACAACGCATAGATTTAGTGTGGCTTGTAACAAGATTCCAAAAGAAAGACCGAACACTAAATATTTTTTAAACAAATCACTTTCATTTAATGCTATTTTAACAGAACGATAAAATAAAAAGACAAATAAACCGATAACAAATAAAGCTCCTGGGAACCCTAACTCTTCTACAATAATACTAAAAATAAAATCCGTTTGTGGTTCTGGTAAATAAAAGTTTTTCTGTACAGAAGAGCCAAGCCCTGTCCCTAGAAGTCCAGAAGGAGCTATGGCATATAAACTTTGAATAATTTGAAATCCACTTCCTAAAGGATCACTCCAGGGATTTAAATAAGCAACAATTCTGGCCATGCGGTAAGGGGCGATTGCAATTAAAAGGGCAATACCAAACAATCCCACCAAGCCAATTTTGATAAAAAAGGACAAATTGGGTCCTGCCACAAAAATCATAACAATCAAAGTTAAAATTATAACCATAGCTGTACCAAAATCAGGTTCTAACATGATAAGTAAGAAAAAAACACAAATCACTAAAAATAAAGGCAAAATCCCCTTTTTTATACTTTTAATATCTCGTTCATTGTGCGCTAAATACTTTGCTGTAAAAATAATTAACGCTATTTTGGAAAATTCAGAAGGTTGGATTCCTAAAGAACCAATTCCAAACCAACTTCTAGAACCATTTCTTACACTTCCAATTCCAGGAATTAGAACGAGTATTAAAAAAATTAACGATAAAAATAACAAACGATTCGCATTTTTTTTATAAAAATCAGGTGGAATACGTATTAATAAAAATATAAGAAAAATCCCTACTCCAAAGAAAATTGCTTGAGCAGTCACAAATTTGTAGGGATTATGGAACTTATATTCTGCCCATATATTCGAAGAAGAATAAATCATCAGTATTCCAAATAAGATAAGAAGGATAACAGAGAAAAATAAAGATTTATCTATTTTTTTCATAGGACCACCTATAGTATCTTATGGTAAAACTCCTTTTTTTAGTATTTTTTCTTCTTGTTTGATAAAACATTTGATAGAAAAAGGAGGAGAATAACAATTAACAAGACAACCATAACTAGAATAGAAATTCTTTTCTGCTCTTCCATTTGAAAGATAGAATCAGTTAAATAAACATGATAAGTAGCGACAATATCATTTCCACTATATATATCAATATACCCCAAATTATCTCCTTTTTTATAGGAAGAATCAATCGCATCAACTATATGATAATCCAACGTAACATTTTGATAATCTTCATCTGATAAGACTGCTTTTACATCCCTTTCTGCTGTTACTACATATTCATTTATTGTACTCTCTTCTACTTTAATCTTTTTTAATATTGTTCCTTTTTTTATAAACGTTCTCTCTGCATAATAATTGGTACGAACGTAATCTAAAATTTGATAAGATTCTAAAATATGCGTAGTTAATTTCTCATTTAAAGAAGCATTACATAGAATAAGGATATAATCTGTATTTTGAATCGTTGCTGTAGAAGCAAGAAGTAAATTAGCCACCTCTGTATAACCTGGTTTATTCCCTGTAAAAATTGTATCATCTAGTCCATAATAAGTTAGCCATGATCTGGTATAATTAACTACTTCGACTCCATTAGACATTCTATATTGGGTTGTCGTAAATATTTTTTTAAATGTTTCGTTTTTCAAAGCTTCATTCAGTAAATAAGCCATCTCTCTAGGAGTTGATACATTGTGATCATCGCGACCAAAAGAGTCTGCAAAATAAGAATTACGCATATGGAGTTTCTGTGCTTCTATATTCATAAGAGCGACAAAATCCGCATCATTGCCTGCAACAACATGAGCAAGTGCCTGTGAGGCATCCGCAGCCGAATAAAGAAGCATTGCATATAATAAATCTTCTATCGTAACGACATCATCTACTTCTAACCCAATTTGTGTAAATCCATATAAGTTATATAAATCGCTTTCATCTATTCGAACTTTTTCTTTTATATTTGGTACATGTTCTAATACCGTATATGCAGTCATAATCTTCGTTAATGAAGCAAGAACTACTTCCTGATCAGGATTTTTCTCATAAAGTGCCTTATCTTTTTCAATATCGTACAAAAAAACACCCGTTGCTGTTACATCAACAGGAAGTTCTAAAGCATATAGAGTTGTAGGGAATAAAAGAAGAAAAAGAAAAAGAACTACTTTTTTCAACAAAATCACTTCCTCTATTTTTTAATATTACCATATTTCTAAGATGAAAAAAAGCACTTTCCGTGCTTATAACCATATTCCATAAGTAATTGCTCCCATTGCTAAGATTAATCCTACAACATAAAATAATTTCACGATATCTATCTCTTGCCAACCCAATTGCTCAAAGTGATGGTGTAAAGGAGCCATTTTAAATATTTTTTTATTAAAAAATTTAATGGATAAAATTTGTACCAAAGAAGACAAGGTTTCTATAACAAAGACTCCTCCTACCAGAGCTAAAGAAAGCTCATGTTTCGTTAAAATAGCAATCGCTGCAAGAGCTCCTCCTAAAGCCAAAGACCCCGTATCTCCCATAAATACTTTTGCTGGGTGGGTATTAAAGACTAAAAAGCCGAATAAAGTACCAACAAGGACAAAACAGAAAATTCCTACTTCCTGATAACCTTCCATCCAAGTAGCATTCCATGCTAAGAGTCCATATGCCAAAAAAGCAATCAAAGAAAGTCCTGCACATAAACCATCTAATCCGTCTGTAATATTAACTCCATTAGAGGTTCCAACTAATAAGAATAAAATGAAAAGCCCATAAAACCAACGTAAATCCACATCAATTCCTAAAGAAGATATTTCTAAGGTAGGAGATCCGCCATTACTAATATAGATATAAAAGAATACTAACGCAATCGCCATTTGGCACAACAATTTAAAAGTAATACTTAATCCTTTATTATTATGCAATTTAATTTTTAGAAAATCATCTAAAAAACCAAGTAAACCATAAGCACCAAATACAAATAAGATAATTAATAAGTTATAAGATATATCAATGCTCCCTTTTACTTTTAAGACAAGTAAAGTAATAATAGTTGGTAAAATAAATATTAATCCTCCCAAAGTTGGTGTTCCATCCTTAGAAATATGTCTAGACCCAATCATCTTACTCACACATTGTTTTATATTTAACTTCTTTAATATAGGTATTAATATTAAACCTGCTATTATGGATAAAATAAACCCTAACATCATCGCCATAGCAGCTTTAGCTAATATTAGCATAGAAACACCTCTTTCTTACTTGATTATACTACAAATTATTTTTTATTATTTGATTAAACTTATAGTTTTACGTTTCTTATACAAATTTTTAATCAAGCATGACTTTGATAACTGCATTTTCTTTTATATAAGTTCCAGCTTCTGGTTCTTGATATATTATATTTTCCCCACTCCCACTATATTCTAGTTTGAATAATTTTGTTTCTTTTATAACTTCTTTTTTAGTTAAACCAACTAAATTAGGAACTTCATAATACTTTGTATCTAACCAAGTATATGTTCTTCTAGTAACCTCTTTACTTGGGGGAATTCCTTTAATACTAATAATATTCTGCATAATGTTTTTAGCAATTGGAGCGGAAACAGTTCCTCCATATTGGGTTACACCTTTTGGGTAATCAACAGCAACATAAACGATATATTCGGGCTTATCGGCAGGTAAAAATCCCATAAAAGAAACAATATAATTTCCAACCATATAACTTCCATTATTAACTTTTTGGGCCGTTCCTGTCTTTCCTCCTACCCGATAATTTTCAATATAAGCATTTTTACCTGTTCCTTGGGAAACAACACTTTCTAATGCTTCCCTTACCATTTTAGATGTTTCTTCACTAATCACTTGTCGAACAGCAGTCGGTTTATTTTCTAAGACAATTTCCTTTGTTTCGGGAACCGATAAATATTTAACGACATAGGGAGTATATAAAGTTCCTCCATTAATAGCGGCTCCAACTCCAGCCACTTGTTGAATAGGTGTTACAGAAATACCTTGACCAAAAGAAATAGTTGCTTGTTCTACAGGACCAATTGCTTCTTTAGCAAACATAATTCCTTTCGACTCTCCATTTAAATCAATTCCTGTTTTTTCTGTAAAGCCAAAATCCTTAACATATTGATATAACGTATCGGTTCCTAATTTTTGTCCCATAACAACAAAGCCTGGGTTACAAGAGTTTTGTACCACTTGTAAAAATGTTTCTGCTCCGTGGCCTCCTGCTTTCCAGCATTTAATACGCGCCCCTTCTACGTTAATAGAGCCACCATCAAAATAATGGTCTTCAAACAAATTAATCGTTTTCTCTTCCAAAGAAGCGGCCAAAGTAATAATCTTAAAAGTAGATCCTGGTTCATAATTCTTCCAAATAGGTAGATTCCGATTAATCGTTTCTAAATCAAAATTTTGATAATGATTCGAATCAAATGTTGGGCGAGATGCCATAGCAAGAATTTCTCCTGTATTAGGATCCGTTACAATAGCCAAAGCTTCTTCAGGTGTATATTTGGCATCTGTATTTTCGAGTTCCTTTTCTACTGCAAGTTGTATATCAATATCAATTGTTAAATAAATATCAATACCATTTTGTGGTTGTTCATAGACTTCATTACTGGTTAGACGATTTCCTTTTCCATCAGAAGTATATTTGATAGAACCATCTTTTCCTGTTAAATAACTATCGTATTGTAGTTCTAATCCAGATAAACCTTGGTTATCAATTCCTACATATCCAAGTACATGAGAAAGAACCGTATCATAAGGATAATAACGCTTTGATTCTTTCATCAAATAAAGCCCATCAATGTGTAAATCATTAATTTTATCTGCCGTTTCTGAATCCAATTGTCTTCCTTCAGGATTTACCTTTTCTAAAGAGGTTCTTTTCGTAACATGCTTATACATAGCATCATAATCACATTCAAGTATCTCACTTAAAAGACGAGCTGTTTCTTCTTTATTGACAATTTGGTTTGGAACAATATACAAAGTAGTCGTTGTAATATTAGTAGCTAAGACTTTTCCATTTCGATCAAGAATTCTCCCTCTATCAGCTGTAACAGGCAAATTTCTCTGCCATAAAGATTCTGCTAAAGCATGCAATCTTTTATATTCAACAACTTGCACATAAAAAATACGAATTAAAATACAGACAGAGAGAAATAAAAAGAAGAAAAAAACAAAACGAATACGCGATTGCTTAATCTTTTGGAACATAGTATCACCAATGCATTATATGTTTTATTAAAAAAAATATTAAATTGGTGTTATAATAAATAGTTAAACAAGGAGGAATTTATATGGCATATAATCCGTTAGAAGAATTAAAATGTGGAAATTGTTCTTTTCTTGGTAGACTTACTATATATGATACAAAAACGATCATCCAAAGTATTAGAGAATCTTTTGAAAAAGATGTCATTATTAATGGTTTTTTACCTCTTATTATGGATGAAATGCCTCATTTTTGTTTTAAAATCATCTATGATAATCCTTCTTTTACAAAAGAAACACTTTATCTACTTAATAAGTATGTAGAACTCAAATATATGGATACAGAAATGTTTGAAAATTTCTTTTCTTCCCCTATTGCAGAAGAATATGTATATACGCATTTTGATAAAATGCTTACAAGCGATGAAAAACTAGATAGTTTATTTTCCTTCTTATGCATTGATTATAAAAAACATGGAAAATTTCTCTCTTTTTTACGTCTACACCCTAATCTACACATCCGTGCTCGTTTTATGATTTATTTAGCTAAAAACAAGCCTTCTCTCTTGCAAGTGATTTATGATAATTTCATGAAGTATTTAACAAGTTATACCCATCAAGAATTTGAACAACTTACCTTTCTTCCTACTTTAATGGATAAAGAAGATATTTCTATCCTTGCCATAACTCTTGCGCAAAATGATACTACTTTACCACTATATTACAGATTAAAAGATTACATTTTCAAAACTTATCCAGAGAACGATTTAGCTAAAATCTTACTTGACCTTGATAATAAACACCAATTTAATAGGGAAACAAATAAGACTCTTTTGCTTGAAGATATTCAGCGTTTATTTCAAACTTCATATAATGAGCAGATATATCTTTTTGAGCACTATACAGAATATTTAAGTAAAGAAATTCTAAGCTCATTTGCTAAGTTTTTATCTTATTTTGATGAAAATCAGAATAGAAAAAGTTATTCTAACTATTCTTATTTATCTCATATTTTTTATAATGGACTTGGAAAAAGGCTAAAGGAATTACTTGATCGTTATCTGTCTTTAAGCAACAATACATCTACCGAATTTATACGTCATGGTTCTACTGCTGCTGCTTTTCGTATCGGCGACTATGTTTTTAAACTAAGTCATATGAAATGGTCTTATGAGGATCTTATTTGCCCTAATCTTTATTTGTTCCACCAAAATTTAGAGGAAATACTCCTACGTAATCCTAAATCACAGCGAGTAATTGTTGGAATCGAAGTCCAATATTATTTGCCAAGAGACGCTTTGAATGTACCTTCTTTCATTTTTAAACTCTGGGAAGATGCTTTACGTGCACTTGGTTGGAAGACAAGCGATTCCTTAATGCATGGAAGATGTGGCGATAATTGTCGTTTACTAAATTCTTATAAAGATGCTTATACCAATAACTTGGAAGCTTTACCAGATTGGTTTAAAGAATATCCTGTTGTCTCAGTAGATAGAGATCGTGTTTATAGATTAGCAAATTACAAACATAGGAAAGAAATTCCAGAGTATTTTATTGACTAAAGCTTGTCATTAAAAAGTTATTATAATAAAAAAGAAGAGGAAAAAATTATGACAGAAACTATATTAAACAGTTTGTATTATCAAATATTATTTTTAACAGAAAATGAGGAAACAATTATAAGAAATATTCGCACATCAAGTAAATCTATTATATTCATAGATGCTATTTCATATACTTTACTTCATACCCAATTTTTTCAAATAAATAGCTCTCGTATGGAAAAATTAAAAAGAATTCTCGAATATTTGTTAAATAATCCAGAATTTTTTGTAAGTCTTCTTGAAAAAAGAGATAACACCATTACTAATTTAATCACTTTTTGCACCAAAGAGATAGAAAAAATAAAACATAGTAATCGAGAAGATTTAGAGTTTTCTTATGCAACAGAAGAAGCCAAAAAAAGAAACCTTTTATACACGGAATTTATCCTTCCTTCCGCTGAAGAAGCGGCCCAATATGTGTTAAAAGAATATCCTTTTATCGAATTGCTTATCCAACATCATAAGTTACCAAGTGAAAAAACAAATTTAAAAAATAGATTAAGTGCTATGAGTCTACTTGTTACGACTTATAAAGAAGTCTTATGGGAAAACAAAGGATTATATCGTTTCATCCTAAAGTATTTACAACAACTGGCAAATACGCCTTTAAAAGTCATAGGAAACAGAAAAAGATTAAATGCTATTCTTACAGAGTATGTAGCATTTGAATTTCCAGATAAAGAAGAAAAGCTAACGTTTACTAATTAAAAAGGGATTATTATTTAATCCTTTTTAATTTGGCCACAAAAAATCCCTCATAAAAGTCCGTAGGACATATGGTAAGTGTTCCTTCTATTGTACTTGGAAGCGTAGGAAGTTCCTTATATGCATATAAATCCAAAGGAAGTATAACAATCTTTCCACTTTGTAAAAATTCAGTTAAAACGAGTTCATTCTCCTCTTTTAAAATACTACACGTAGAATATACCATTTCTCCTCCAACTTTTAGGTGTGTAATCGCCTTATGAAGCAATTCTTTTTGTGTTTTTATACTACGTCCAATTAACTCTTCTGAAAAAGAAGAAATAGCCGACATTTTAAGAGTACCCGTTCCACTACAAGGGGCATCTAATAAAATTTTGTCAAATAGGAAATAAGAATCTAACTTTCTAGCATCCATCTGTAAAACAGTTGCACGTTTCACTCCTTGTTTTTTTAGATTGTATTGTAATCGTTCTGCTCTAATTTTATTTTTTTCTATCGCCGTAATCATTGCTTTATTACATGTTAAAGCAGCCATTTCTGTTGTTTTACCTCCAGGTGCTGCTGCCATATCTAAAATTTGCTCTCCCTCTTTAGGTTCTAAAAAAATAGGTGGTAACATCGAAGAAAGACTTTGTAAATAAACCTTTCCCTCTTCATATAAAGAAAGTTTTTCTATGTCCTCTTCTTTGGCATAAGGGAAAAAAAGGGCATTCGGATACCAAGAAGCCGTTTCATAAGATAAACTTTCTTTTTTTAAAGATGCACAAACCTCTTCTTTACTTGCTTTAATTGTATTTACGCGTAAGCTAAGAACTCGATTTACTTTATATCCTTCTATTATACGTTTTATATCCTCTTCTTTATAAAATGAGCATAATCGTTTATATAGAAAATTTGGTATCATTAGTCTCCTCCTCAAATGTATTTTACCACAATAATAAAATAGCACCTAATGCTATTTTATTATTTCATTTCATATTCATAATCTTTAGGAACAAGCGCTAATGTTTGTCCTATTTTATTTTTTAACTCTGCTTCAAAAAAAGTTACTTCTTCTTCCTGCTTTTTTAATATACTTTCTTCAAGTGGCTGTTGCTTCTTATCTTCTGCTAAGGAAATATATGTAGAACTTGCTTCCAATATAGCTTCTATATATTGTTCTATTTCTTCTAATTCACTTGAAATATCTAAAGCTTCTTCATAATATTTTAACTTTTTATAAAGAAGACCATACTGCACCACAGGATCCATAGTAGAAATTTGTTTATAAGCACTGCTTAAAAATTGTAAAATTGTAGGAAGAGGTAACTGAATCAGTTTAGCATAAGTAACCCAATTAAGAATAACCTCATTAGTTGGTATAATAAGGAACTCCCTCTTTTCCATATCATAAATATCGCGCATCTTTTTATATATTATTTTTTCATCTCTTCTTTTTTTATTATCTGCTAATAAAGCTTCGTCTCTCTTTTGTCTTGCTCTGTTTTGTAGTTCTTTTTCTTGCTTTTCTCTTTCTTGCTTATCTTTTTCACTTTCTTTATACGTAGTACTCTCTTCTTTGATTAAAGATGTTTGTCCAAATTTTCTTTCTTTTCTTAATGTCTTATTAACTGAATCAAGTACAATTGCAGAAACTTTCAAGTTTTTTAAAGCTTCTAATACAAGAGCAATATCTTCAAAGTCGAAAGAGTCCGATTTATCAAAATAGTGTGCTTCTATCAATTGATGATATGATAAAACGGCATTAAAAGAAGTGGCATTTATATTGTTACATCTCTCAATTTCACTTAATAAAAGTTTTTCCTTCTCACTTAAATCTTTTTCTTCTTTATGAGAAGCCTGATAAAAGGCATCAGTTGTAATAAATTGATATACTTCCTGTATACTTACGCCATGAAAAGGAAAAGAGAACAAATCCTGTTCTTGTAGAATACGATTAGGACACTCAGTCAACCCAGAAGCAAGATTTTTCTTAATCAAATAAAAAACAATTTCACTTATATCTTTATCCGAAAAATTAGAATTTTCTAAAACCTCTGATAAAATAGAAAATTCGGTATAAACCTCACGTATTTTATTCCAATCCTCTATAGGACAACTATATATTCTTTTTAAGGTATCCAAACAAGCAATAAAATCCATTGCATCTTCTGTCATGCTAGCATTGTTTCTTGCGCTCAAATATAACCTAGTTTTATTTTCTAAATTAGTAAGCTTATTCAGAAACTCAATTAGTTTTTGAACAGATGTTGGAACACTTTTATTTTCTTTTTCCATATAAAAACCCCTTTTCTAGGAGCTTATTATAAAATACAGAACTGTAACTGTCAATTTTAACTTTTCTTTTTAATAACTTCTACTTTTACTTTTTCTTTCTTCTGTTTTTTAAAAGAAAGAAGGGTAACTCTATTCCCACAAGATGGACATTTGGCGTGCAAAATACCAATTCTTTTAGGTAAAGGTAATTTAAGTATAGTTCCACATGCATGACATTTCTTATAAATGGAATCTTTACTTTTTCGCTTTTTAGAAAAAGGGTGAAGAATTCTATTTTTCACTTTTAAGTAAGTGGCATTTTCTTTTGTTCTTTGTACCTTATTTTTAGAAAACAAACGAAATAGAAAAAAACAAAAAAATAAGAATGGGATAAAATCTAAAAAGAAATTCTTAAAAAAGAAAGAAACAAGAAAAAGAACCAATGTCACAAGTAATAAAAAACGATTAAAAGCATCTATAAAATGGGCAAGAATTATTTTTAAAATATTTTTATAGTCCAAAAAATACACCTACTTTATATATATTTCACATTTTATAGAAGAATCTAAATGCTTTTGAAAACAAAGAGCATCCTCAAAAGTTCCTACTAAAGAGTTATAGTGAATTGGAATAACTTCTTTAGGTTGAATTTTATTAGCACACAAAGCAGCTTCTTCTGCATTCATAGTATAAGTTCCACCAATTGGCAAGAAAAGAACATCACAAAAAATATCTTCCATCTCCGAAATAAAATCAGTATCTCCTGGAATATAGTATCTTTTTCCGTGGAAAAGAAGGATATAACCACACCAATCTTTCTCTTTCGGATGATAAGGTTTATTTATATTATAACTAGGTATTGTTTCCACATAGAAAGAATCTATCGTATATTTATTATTTGGTAATACATCTTTAATCTGTGAAGCAGGAATATCTATCTCCTTAACATTTTCCTTCATTTGAAAAGGGACAATTATTTTGGTCGAATCTTTTACTATCTTTTGCATAGAAGGTGGGTCAAAATGGTCATAATGATCATGTGTTAAAAAGATATAATCCGCATCATGGGATTCCTGCTCTATGTTATAAGGATCAAAATAAAGAACACTTTCTCCTTCTATACGAATGCTACTATGACAATTAATATCTATTTTACACATACCACCATCTCCTAGTTCTATTATACTATACCCTCTTTTCAAAAAGTATCTTTTTCTTTCCATATTTCTTCATCAAACAGAAACTTCTTCTTCACTCGATTGATAATATCCTCTATCTTTTTTGGTAATCTATGAATAATTGAAGTACAAATTAAAATTTGAAAAGAAATGTAGCTTATCCATTCTAAAACATAAAAGAAGGTTGTATCAACAGAAAGTCGAAATTCTGAAATACAGGATAACAAGAAAAGATTAGTATCACAAATATACAAAAAGACAAAAGAAATATAATAAGCAAATGGAATCTTTCTTTTTCTTACTTTCTTAGTAGAAATAACACAAGTGACAATAGATACCACCGCATAGACAAAAGCCTCTAAAAACAACATATTCTCTTTCAAAATGGTACAGCAAATAAAATTAATTGTGGTAAGCAAAGCAATTCCCTCTTTATTTTTATAATCAGTTAAATAGAGATAATAACAAATTTGGGAAAGAAAGAAAAAGAAAATACCATATACATTATTGATATAGATTAAGAACAAATCGCCAAAAATAGCAAATAAAATAGCAACATAGAGAATTTTACTCCCTTTCTCTATTTGATGACGATATTTAGAGGTATAAAGAGCAGTTGTAAGAATAGGCAAAAAAGTTAAGACATTTAAAAGATTCGTTTGGGTACTAAAAAATATTTTAACAAGCAATATGAAAAATAAAAATAGTAATTCTGTCGCAATATACATAAAATTTCTCCTTATATTTAAACATTTTATCATAATACCTTATGAATGCAAGAAAAAAATAGAACCGCAGTTCTATTGATCATTAATGACACCATTAATTAAATTCAAATCAGAAGGTATAACATAAGGAACATTCGCTTTTTTAAACAAAGTAAGAGGAATAATCGCTCCAGCTCTTGCGCCATCCATCCATTTTTGGTTTTGTGGCATAAGCGCATAAAGCTCATCAAGAGTCATTTCATAAAAAACTTTTTCTGTCCCTTTAATATAATCTTCTAAAGAAACCATGTAATGGTGAATAGAATCATGAAACAAAGTATTTTCTACTAGATGAAACCCTGTTAAAAGCTCAAAACGTTCTTCTCCTCCAGTAAATATCGCACAATCATAATCAGTATCTAGAGTAAGAGAAGCTAATTTTTCACTAACAAAAGCATCCATTTCTTCAATAGCATTTCCACTAAAGGGCTCATTTACTTTATCAAATTGATTTAACATATCGGCCACCCCAATAGTCAAATTATCAGTTCTTGTAATTTTGTTATTACAAAAGGTAACTAACTCTGTTGTTTTCCCTCCCATTTTAATAATCAATACTTTTTTATTATCGTAATCATTTTCCATTGCTTTTGCCAAATAATAGTTTTCTATATCATGACTAATGATTTGAAAATGTAAATCAAAACGGTCATTAAATTCTTTAATTAATTCTGTTTTTCTTGTATCAACTAAATTCCTAAAAATTCCTGTAACATAAATATGCGTATTATAATAAAGCAATTGGTATTTTTCTTTTAATTCTTTAAAATAAGTAAATAAAGCTTCTTTATTTTCTTCGCTAATTCCTTTTTCTGCATCAAAACCATTTTTAAAATAAATAGAATGTTCCTCTAATAACGTTAATGCATCTTCATAACGATAAACTTTAATAGTAGAAGAACCCAAATCAATGTAATACTCCATATATAAACCTACCTTTTTTTATTATATCTTAATTAATAAAAAAAAGAAAAGAATTATATTAGAGACTCTTTCTATAAATCCCGAATTGTTTAGAAACTGGTTGGTAGCCCAAAGAAGTATAAATTTTTATACTTTTTTCATCTATAGGAGTAAGTGAAGATACAGAGAAAACTTGTTCAAAATAGGCTTCAAAGCTTTCTTTATCATCTAAGATAAATTGTAATAATATCCTTCCTAAATGCAAATGCTTATTTTGTTTACTTTTTCTTACAAAAAGTTGTTCTATATAAAAAGAGTCATGCGAATTACTCACGTAGGCAACAGCATCTAGTGTGTCATCAACAAAAAGTCCAACAGCAACAAAGCTTTTAGTTCCTTGCCTAGCCATCATTGGAAACATTTTTTTAGCATACTCTTCACAAAAAGAAGGTTCGAATCCAAAAGCTTCCATACGCATTCGTTCATACGCAATCATATGTCTCGTATCCATTAATAAAGGTTTATAAACTAAGTTCATAAAAATGCTCCTTTGTACTAAAGAGTCTAACAAAATATAGAATACCTGTCAAAATAATCTATTTTAAATATTTGATTGTAAAGGTTGTTCCTTTTCCTAAAGTAGGCTTCACCATAATATGACCATTTTCCTTTTCAATAATTGATTTTGCTAAAGAAAGACCTATTCCAACACTTTCTAAGGAAGAATTAGTTCCCTTATAAAAACGATCGAATATATGAGAACACTCTTTTGTGGTCATACCACTCCCATAATCAGTAATAACAATCTTCGTAAAGACTTCATTCGTCTCATAAGTTATCAAAATATTAGAATGAAAAAGAGAATATTCTAAACAATTTTTAACAATATTAGTCAGTGCTTCTACTTGCCATTTATAATCACAAAAAAGTGTATAAGATGGCTCTCCCTTAATATGTATTTCAATATCTTTTAAATCACACAATATAGATAAATTGTCTTTTACTTCATAAAGGATATCTTCTATTTTATAATACTTGTCATGAAAAGGAACTGCATTTGCATCAAGTTTAGATAATTTTAACAAAGAATGAACTAAAAAATTAATATGGCTTATCTTACGATGAATATCCATTAAAAGCTTTTCTCTTTCATCTTTTGTCATCTCCTCTCCCCCTCGCAATCGTTCTATCATAAGGTTTATTGAAGTAAGAGGAGTTTTTAATTGATGCGAAATATCGGACAAAGAATCTTTTAAAGTTTCTTTTTCTTTCTTTAAAAGAAGCGCTTGTTCATTTAAAGTAATTGTTGTTTTATAAATTTCATTTTTTAGAATCGACAAATCATCTTCACTATTAGATAAAATATCTAAAGCATAATTTCCTCTATTTATTTCTTTTATATAGTGGGTAATTTCTTTTATCTTTTTATTTTCTCTTCTTCTAGAAAGAAAAAGAAGGAAAAAAAGACAAATAAAGTAAAGAAAGAATAGAAGAAAAAAGGCTAGAAGCATATTTCGTAATATTTTTTTATGAGATAAACTCATGCTATCCTTTTGAATATCAATACCATAAGGGAATAAAAAAGAAGAACTTTCTTTTAAATCTTTTGTATTAATTATTTCTATTATCTCTTCTTCCTCTAAATAAGGATATTGTTCTTGAATAACAGAGAAAATTTTACTAAGTAATAAATTATTGTTATATTGATATTTCTTTATAAAAGAAAAATGAATAAGGACAAAAAGAAGAATATAAAAGAAAGAAAAAAGAAAAAAAGATACAAATAGAACTTTAGTTGTTTTATTTTTCATCTGCGTCCACCCTGTACCCTATTCCTTTTATCGTTATAACGATATCGCTCCCTAATTTTTCTCGAATGCGTTTTAAATAGACAGTAACAGTATTATCGTTTACGTCATTGCCTGTCCATTCCCAAATATGTTCTAGAATAGAATCTCTTGTCACTACTTTATTTATATGGTTTATTAATAAAAATAAGATTTTCAACTCTAAACTTGTAAGAGCAATCTTTTCTCCCTTTTTACACACTTCCATTTTATCTAAGTCTACTTGGATATCTTTTATCTTTATCACATTACTTTTTTGCTGACGAGCTATAATTTTTTGAATACGCACAATAAGTTCTCGCGAAGAAAAAGGTTTCGTAATATAATCTTCTGCACCTAATAATAATCCTTTTACAATGCTTTCTTCTTCCTCTTTTGCTGTTAAAAATATAGTTGGTTTCTTAAGCGGACAAATAAAATGAGAAAAAAGAGAAAAGCCATCACCATCTGGCAAAGATATATCCAAAATAAAAAAGTCATATAAAGTACTAGAAATTTTTTCTATAGCTTCTTGTTCTGTCAAAGCTAGATCAACAAAATAATGCTCTTCTTCTAATAAAAATTTTAAATTCGTAGCAATAGCAAAATCATCTTCTACTAAAAGTAAATGCATAAGTTTCACCTCTCTTTCATTATAACACAAAAAGAAGGTTTCCCTTCTTTTACCTAAATATTCTCCTTACGAATTGTCTCAATTGTATTCTGCTTATTAATTTTTCCTAAAGAATACTTCATAATACAGCCAACTAAGAAGAACACAGCTACAATAGATAAGATAATAGGCATATATGGTAATTCATACTTTATAGAGGAATCTCCATCTGTTAGAAAGTGGTATATTAAGTAAGATAAAAGACCTCCAATAGGAATTCCTATAAGTAAAGATTTCATTCCATAAAAGATACTTTCTAAACGTATCATTCGATTAAATTCCTTTTTTGTCATTCCGATGCTTTTTAAGGTAGCAAACTCACGACTTCTAAGTTCCATATTCGTCGTAATTGTATTAAAGATATTCGTAATACCAATTAAAGCAATAACCGTAATAAACCCATATAAGAAGATAGCTACTAAAGTATAGAAAGAACGCATCATTTTAACAGACTCTTCTGTATTCGTCAAAGTATAATCTTCTTCATTTAAATGTTCTTCAATTTGATCTTGCAGTTTTGTCGCCTCACTCGAATCAATTGCAATCATTTCATAAATCGTATTGACTTTCTCTTGAAAAAGAGTAGCAAAATAAGAATCACTTACAATTAAAACTCCATCTTCCCCATATGTAGAGCTAAGTCCAAAAGGTTTTTTTTCTGTAACTAGTGCTAAAGGAATATGTACACTTTCCATTATTAATTCATTATTTTCATCAAATCTATCTGTATATAGATTCCACTCTAAAGTATCACCTTTCTTATAATCATAAAGAGGAATTGTTACTTTTTCAAAAGTATTGCTATTCTTTCCTTGACGATAAACTGTTGTATAATTGATTAAGATTCCTTTTTCTTTAGCATCATCATAAGAAAGCCCTAGACTTTTTATATAATTTTGATATGCATGATCTCCTACACGATAAACACGAATTGTATTTTCATTATATATTTCTATTGGATTTCCCTCTTTATCTACGCTAGCAATTGGCTCTTTAATATTAGGATATACGTCCATATATTCTTTAGAAAAGGAAACGTATCTATTTTCAAGAAAAATACTATGATTAGATAAGACAGAATAATCACGAATCGAATCAAATTGTAGCACTTCCAGTGCTTTATTTTGAATAGTGCTAGAGGAGTCTAAGTGATAAGATAAAGAGATATTATAATCTGCTGTATCAAACTCGTTTTGAACTGAACGGAAGGCAAGTTGAATAAAGGAAGAAAGTGCAATAAAGATTGATACACATACAATAATAGAAATAACAGTAGCTCGATATTTTTTCTTATTACGTTTTAAATTTTTATAAGAAATATCTCCTCCAACTCCGAAAAGTTTTTTAATATACTTAGGAGATTTTACTTTTTTAGGGTTTATTTTGATTTCTTCACTGTTGCGAATAGCTATAATTGGTGTGATTTTAGAAGCTTTGTGAGCACTCCCCCAAGCTGACAAATAAAGAGTAACAAGTCCTAAAAGTACAGCAAACAAAATAGATAACCAAGAAAAACTATATATCAAATCAAATCCAATTGTCTCCCCAATAAGCGCATTACTAATCAAAATCAAAACATAAGAAGCAAATAAACCACATAGGATGCCTAAAGGAATACCAAATAGTCCTAACAAAAAGGCTTCATAAAAAACATTTCTCTTAATCTGTTTACTTGTCGCACCGACAGTACTTAACATACCATATTGCTTTGTCTTTTCTGTTATCGAAATATTAAAACTATTTTTAATACAGAAAACAGAAGTAAAAATAATAATGAGAACGACGATTAAAACAACAATTCCTAAAGATTGAGTAGTAGAATCATTAAAAAACCCTTTTTCTAATATAATAAGATAACTATTTGTATCAAAATTATATTTTGCTTTATCCACTTTTTCTAAAAAATATTTTGTCTTTTCTGGATTATATTCTTCAGTATTTCCATAAATATAACGAAAAGCTTCGCGGTCTACACCCAATATATCTGCTGTTACCTCATACTCATTTTTTAAAGCTTCTTTATTATATTTCGCATAAATAGAATAAGGCCCTTTTGCGATATCCCCTCGCAATAAAGTAACCAATGTATATCCTGGTGCACTATAATCCTCCACTGTACTAGAAGGGCGCTCCATAATGCCTACTATTTTAAGTGACATTTTCTTGGTATCCAAAATCTCTTCCTCATCTTTTTGATAAGGATTGTGTTGATTTAGTTCTTCTCCTTCGCTTACTCTCCTTCCTATCTCTAATTCTAATGTGTCGCCAATAGAGTAACTGACTCTTCCATTTGTTTTTAAATGGGTTGGAATTAAAATTTCATTATCATTTTCAGGCAAACGCCCTTCTACTAATTTAATCCCTAGATCTTCTAACGCAGAAGAGTCAAACCCTTTCAAAAAAAGATAAGGTTTAAATTCATTTTTACTTTCATTAAGAAGCGCATACCCAAAATCTTTTGTATAATAGATTTTTTCAAAATTTCGATTCTCTTTAAAATATTTCAAATCTTCTATTGGGACATCAAAGAAAACATAGTGAAAATCCCCTTTCTGTCTTGTCTCAAAAGCCACAAGAGAATCTCTAGCACTAAAAAACATGGCAGCAACCGCAGTAATTAAAGCAACTGAAAGAATAATCCCAATTACTGTTACAATAGTTCTTTTTTTGTTTAATTTTAAACTTTTCATTGTTAATTTGCTAAGTAAGTGCATTTTAATCCTCCCTAACAATATGGCCATCTTCTATTTTTATAATACGATCGGCAACACTGGCAATTTCTAAATTATGTGTAATCATAATAATTGTTTGCTTGTATTTTTTATTAGATAGTTTAAGTAACTCAACAATCTCCTCACTTGCTTTTGAATCCAAGTTTCCTGTTGGTTCATCAGCAAGAATCAAAGCTGGGTGAGTAATCATCGCGCGTCCAATCGATGTTCTTTGTTGCTGCCCTCCTGATAATTCATTAGGAAGATGCCCCTTTCTTTCTTTTAAACCTAACGTTTGCAAAAGCTCGTCTAACTCTTTTTTGTCAACTTTTCGGCCATCTAATTCTAGAGGAAGAGTTATGTTTTCTTCCACATTTAAGATAGGAATCAAATTGTAAAATTGATAAATAAGTCCTATTTGACGTCTTCTAAAGATAGCTAAAGTATCATTATCCATTTGGTAAATATCTTTTCCGTCGATAAATATTTTCCCCGAAGTAGGTCGATCGACACCTCCAATCAAATGAAGTAAGGTAGACTTCCCACTACCAGAAGCTCCAACAATAGCAACAAATTCTCCTTGTTCTACGGAAAAAGAGACATGATCAAGAGCTTTTACTTCTGTTGTTCCTTTCCCATATACTTTTGTTAAATCATCTACACGTAAAATTTCCATAAATCTTTTCCTTTCTTACTTCTCCATTATATTATTTAAAAATGACTAGTAAGTGACTTTTTATTATTCCGTCAAAAATAGAAGAAATTTTGCATACAAAATCTACTATTTAAAGATAATTGTATCATATATACACTACTCTTTAACGAGCCCTGCTGCTAAAATCAAATATTTTTCTTTGTAACGTTTAAACTTTTTATGATAAGAACAAGTCTGCAAAAGTAATAAAGAATCCTCCTTTTTGGGAAGGTATAATGTGCTATACCAAGACGCTTCTTTTAAATGATTCACATAAGCAAGAAACTCTTCCTCTGTCTTAGGAATTTGCATATAAAAGAAATCTTGATAAGCAACAAAAACTGAAAATATCTTATAAGTATAAACAGCATTTCCCTCTTCTAATAAGATAGTGTCATGTCTTTGCAAATAGGCTTCTTGATAATACTCTTCTAAAAGATGAAAAGGTATATCATAAGTAGCAGAATTATGTCCATAGATAATAGTAACTTTATCTTCCACTTTGGTTCGATAATCTAAGAAAATCGCCCCTAATTTACTTTCTTGACCTTCTTTATCATGCGACAAATAGTAGGTATTATCATTTCCTTGTACTACTTCTTCAAATAAAGAAGTATTTGGTATAGAAAGATACACTTTTCCTACCTCTTTTTCATGTAAAGAGGAGCTGGAGTAAGGTCGATACCATAATGAAAGAAGACATAGAAAAATCCATAAATATTTAAGAATTGTTTTCATACATACACCTAATAAATAGATTAAAAAATGAAATTAAAAATGTCAAAGCAAATTTTAAGCCTCAAAAAAGAGGTAAAAAGAAGAACAAAAAAAGAAGAGATTTTTTCCTTTTACTCTTCTCTTTTACCATATAAAAGTTTTTTAACTTAAAGAAAATCGCAAATTTAAGAAATAGAAGAAAACGTAATTTGAAAAGAGACCTTCGTTTCAAGAGCTTCATATATTTTCTTTTCTTGCTTAGGATAAGAAATTCGTATCCGAATACTTTTCGTTTCTCCACTCTTTATTAAATCCCCTTGTTTTAATTCTTGATGATCTAAGTAGAAAAGTTCTGTTTTTAACACTTTATCTTCATTTTCTATATCTGTATGAATAGCAGTAATTAAAGCATCCATAGATCCATTATTACACATATCGACCTGAAACTCATAGAATTCTTCTTCTTTTTCAAAAACCACTTCCATAGCCAAAGAATTATCTTGAAGAAAAACCTTTCCTTCTTTACTTCCTTCTGTAAACTGAAGATTTAAATAAGAAATATTCCACATATATGAAGTATCTACTTCTTCTTTTTCAATATGATAAATAAGCTTTATCCCAACGAAAAAGAAGAAAAAGAAAAGAAAAAGAATTCCTATTTTTAAAATATGATGTAATACTTTTTTCATACTCACTTGTCCTTTGTCCTACTATTATACAGAAATATCTTTATCTAGCAAGTGGTATTTATAGGAAAGAAAAAAGAGTTTAAACTCTTTTGAAATCTTCTTACTCTGTACGTAATGCTTCCACTGGGTCTTTTTTAGAAGCAATCTTGGCAGGTATAAATCCGGCTACAACGGTTAAAATAACACTAATTAAAATCAAAACAATTGCTCCTACAAAAGGTAACTTAGCAATGTTACTAATATTAAGTGCCGATTTAATAATCGCATTAATTGGAATGGTCAGTAAGAATGTAACTACAATACCAAGTACACCAGCTGTTAAACCTTCTATTAATGTCTCTGCATTAAATACACGAGAGATGTCTCTTTTTGAAGCTCCTATGGCCCTTAAAATACCAATTTCTTTTGTTCTTTCAATAACAGAAATATACGTAATAATAGCTATCATAATAGAAGATACAATTAAAGAAATAGCAACAAAGGCAATTAAAACACTACTTATAACATTTACAATAGTAGAAACAGAACTCATCATAATCCCAACCATATCAGTATATTTAATTTGTTCTCCTTCACTTTTTCCCGCATTATAAGAATCTATTATCTTCGTAATTTCTTCCTTAGAATCAAAATCTTTTGGGTAAATATAAATAGAATCGGGGTCATCTAAATTTGCAACACCTAACTTTTTTAGATTGCCTTCATAACTAGCATTCATACTCTCTTTATAAACGGCAAGTTCTTCAGAAGATAAATTTTTAAGTGCAGCTAATTGTTCTTTTGTTAAAGAATTCAAATTAAATTCTGATAGAGTTTCACTAAACTCTAGACCAGTAAAAATATTTTTCTTTGGATTCTCTAGTTGTTCTTTTACTATAGAAGACGAATTTATTTTTTGAATTAAATGTTCCCATAAAGCATGTGTATAATAAACAAATCCCATGTTGTTTTCGTTTCCGACAGCCTCTTCATTAGCTTTAATTATACCAACTACCTTAATTTCGTCTGCTTCCTCTAACACTTTTTTCATATAGTCTTCATCATTTGATTTATCTAACCAAATACCATTACTTTTCACATAAAAATCTGTATTAGAAACAAGTTTAAAAGATAGTTTTAGTAATTCTTCTGTTGTATATGCTGTTTGTTCAAAATGTACTTCTTTCCCTTCTGTCATTTGACTAAATTGTTTTTTTAAATCTTCTTGATTTAAAAGACCTAAAGAATAAAGTGTATAGTCTGAGATCTCATTGTTTTTATTCACAACTAAAACCACTTCATTATAGGCTTTTGGCCATCTACCAGCGACTACATCATATTGTTGCTCGTTTAAAGCTTGGTTGTCCATCAACTCTAAAAACACATCATAGTTACCTGTCATATCAGAGTATACACTAGAAATTCCTGTAGTAGGCATCCCTATCGCATCCATAATTGTTGTTGGATTTACTTTTATTACTTTATTTGCATCATTTTTATATAAATGCAACGAAATATCATACCCATAACGAATATCAGATACATATTCTTTTATTTTTGTTTCATCACTCTCAAAGTATTCTTTTAAAGACTTCAAATCATTTTTCTCTACTTTAATAGAAGAAAACATATTTCCCATAATGTTATTGGCATGAATCAAATCATCATCATATTGGTTTTTACTTCCGTCTCCCATAAGAGCATTTAACATCGTAGACATTTCAACGGAATCTTTTTTTATCATCAAAGGGTAAGAACTTAAAGTTTCTTCTTCTGTCTTCGTTATATAATTTTGGATACCATTTGATAAAGAAAGAATAAGAGCTATTCCAATGATACCAATCGATCCAGCAAATGCAGTAAGAATGGTTCTGCCTTTTTTCGTCATTAAATTATTCAAACTTAAAGAAAATGCTGTTTTAAAATTCATTTTACTTTTTTTGCTTTTTCTTATCTTTTCTTCTTTTTTCTCTTCTTTTCCGTCAAAAGGATTAGAATCATCTAAAATTTCTCCATCTAACACTTTGACAATACGTGTAGAATACTCTTCTGCAAGTTCAGGGTTATGAGTAACCATAATAACGAGTTTATCTTTAGCAATCTCACTTAACAAATTCATAATCTGTACACTTGTTTCTGAATCCAAAGCTCCTGTTGGCTCATCAGCAAGTAAAATATCAGGATTATTCACCAACGCACGAGCAATCGCAATTCTCTGCATTTGACCACCAGACATTTGATTAGGTTTTTTATGCATTTGATTCGAAAGTCCTACCTTTTTAAGAACTTGTATTGCTCTTTTTCTTCTTTCTTCTTTTCCTACACCAGATAAAGTAAGTGCAAGTTCTACATTTTGTAAAGCAGTTTGATGAGGAATCAAGTTATAACTTTGAAAAACAAAGCCAACTCGATGATTACGATAGGTATCCCAATCTCGATCGGTAAAATCTTTAGTTGAAATACCATTGATAATTAAATCTCCAGAGGTATAGTCATCTAATCCCCCAATAATGTTTAACATCGTTGTCTTTCCACTTCCACTTTGTCCTAAAATAGATACAAATTCACTCTTACGAAAAGCAATATCTATCTTATTTAAAGCTTTTTGTTTTGTGGAAGCAACCTCATAAACTTTTGTTATCTTTTTTAATTCTAACATATGAAATCTCCTTATTTTCTTATACATACTATTCCGTATTAGATAGAATTTTACTCTTTTATTAAAAGAGTGTCAATCCATTCTATTAAATAAGAAAAATTTTTTATCTTATTAGAAGTGTGCTATAATAAATCCTAGTGAAGGGGAGAAAACATGATTGTAGTAAGAACAGAAGAAGAGATTAATAAATTACGTATTGCCGGAAAAGTAGTTGGTTTAACACATAAATATCTTGAACAATTTTTAAAACCAGGGATTACAACAAAAGAATTAGATAGATTAGCTAAAGAATTTATTGAAAAAAAAGGGTGCACCTGTTCTTTTGAAGGACTCTATGGATTCCCAGGATCTATTTGCATTAGTATTAATAATGAAGTAGTACATGGTATACCTGGAAATAGAAAGCTAAAAGAAGGCGATATTGTTAAATTAGATATTGGTGCTTGTTATGAAGGATACCATGGAGACTCAGCTTGGAGTTACATTGTGGGAAAACCAAATACAAAAAAAGACGAAAGTTTACTAAAGGAAACAGAAGAAGCCTTAATGGCTGGATTAGGAGCTATTCATAATGGCTGCACAACGGGCGATATTGGACATTCTGTAGAAAAAGTAGCAAAAAAATATAATCTAGGGATAGTAAGAGAATTAGTCGGTCATGGCGTTGGCGATAAAGTGCATTTAGAGCCAGATGTCCCTAATTATGGAAAAGAACGAAAAGGCCCTGTTTTGCATACAGGCAATGTTATTGCTGTAGAACCAATGTTAAATCTAGGAAGTCGTGATATTTATATGTTAGAGGATGAGTGGACAATCGTTACAGATGATGACTCTAACAGTGCCCATTTTGAACATACTGTATTAATAACTGAAAATGGCTATGAAATTTTAACAAGACGAGATGTAGAACTAGAGGAAGAAGATAAAAAAAACTAAAAAAGAAGGACACCCCTTCTTTTTATTATTCTATAGAAAATATTTTTTTGAATTTTTTCTTATATAGAACTAAAAGAACAAACATTCCTATTAAAATAGAAAAGAATAAAAGAATTTTAGCTCCCGTATTTGGGTTTTCTGTTTTTCTCCATGCGGCATAATATATTAAACCATCTGTATCTAAGGCAGTGCCAGAAACAAATTTATCTCCTTTTCCTTCTTTTTCAGAAAACCATCCTAAAAATTCAAATAAACCTGTATCACTTGCAAAGTCTTTTTTTTCTTCTTTTTCTACTTCATCATTCGGAAAGAAATATATAATATCCTCTTCTTCTCCATCAATAAAAGTTACTTTCATAACAGGAGTCCAAAACATTTCTTTAGTTTCTGTATTATAACGTAAACGATACTCACTATGATAAGGATTTACAAATAAAAGACATTTAGCATTCATCTCTTTATAATTTGTCTCAAAATCAATAGCAAATACAGGTATTTTAATATCTTGTTCTATCTCTTCGTTAAAAATACCCGCTTCTTCCATTAAATAGAAATCTTTTCCAAGCTTGATATTATTTAATTGATTTAAGTAAATGGAATAATCCCCAACGGAAGTAACAATTGTCTCCCCATCTAAAGTAAAAGGTCCCATTAAAGCAACATTCGTATCGGTACGTATCGTATCTCCTTTATAAGTAGCATATCCCCCAGTAAATAAAGTAATGTCCTTATTTAAAGCGGAAAAGATAATTTCTGTATTTTCAACAAAAATTGCTTTTTGATCATCTACATCCTCTCCTGTAATTGAAAAAGCTTCTCCATTATTAGTATAAATATAAAGATTGGAATCTCTAATTTCTATGTCAAACTCTTCTTCATACCCTGCTTGTAAACGCCCACCAATATAATTCATATGGTCAAATATAAGCTTCTTATAAGCCCATACACCTGCTCGATCATCATCCGTTTCACTCGCTAATTGATCCTTTTCCCCAATTTTAATTTCGCTATTTTTAGCATCTATATTTTTATAAACCCGAATAAAATCCAAATAAGGAGAAGAACTATCTTTCGACAACTCCATTTTAGTTCCATCTAAAACAAGAACTCCTTCACAAGTAAAAGCAGGGGCTTCCCCATCATGCGCAACTTCCAAATTAGAGTTTGTAATCGTTGCATTATTATGGAAAATAAAAGGTCCTCCAAAATAAGTTACATTATCAAGATTCGCTTCTTTAGTTACATATATTTCAGCATCCTTACTTGTTTTTAATGTACCATGCTCTCTTGTCTCCATTTCTACATCTTTCATAGTTAAAGTTCCTTTAATTTGAAAAAAAGAATTAGATTTTGTCGCACTTTCTGGAGCTCTTTTGAGCTTTGAATTAATAATTTCTGTATTTTGCGAACTTAAACTGGCTGTTCCTGCATCTTGAAATATTTCTAAATTAGAATCTACAATACGAACTTCACCACCACTATTATAGCTTCCAACAATCATGACGCCTCCCCTGTAGTTGACATTATTCCAATTCAGATTTCCAGAAATACTTATTTCTGCTGCTCCGTTTGTTTTTATAGTTCCACGTTCTCTAGAAACGACTTCTACATTTGTAAAAATACAATCTTTTTGTGTCAAAATAAAGGCATTATTTTTCGCTTCCGCATTTAATTTGTTTTTTATAATTTTAGAATCATTTGCTATCAAAGTTCCTGTTACAGGAGTTACAAAAGGACCAGCACTTACATAAAAGCAAGTCTGCCCTCCAGAGCAAAAAATTTCAATAGAAGAAGAATTTACAGTCGCATCTCCATAGACTAATAAGGGACCTCCCTCATAGGTAACATCTGTAAACTGCATACTTTTAATCTTCATATCTTCATAATTTTTATCAGGATTTAAGAAATTAAGAGTCGAATTTTCCGCTATAACTTCTGCACTAGGTGCCGTAATAGAAATATTACTATTAATAGCCTGAATAGAAGAATCTTTTATAGTAACATTAATACATCCTCCTCCATTAAGAAGTGTAAAAATAGTTTCTATTTCACTATCTGTTATCGTAACAGTTTTAGAATAACCTAATAAAGCCGTTCCATTAGTAGATTTTGTCTTATCATGTTTTAAAACATGGCAATTATCTATAACGACATTTCTAAATCCAGAAACAAGTTCACCAGCTATTGTAAGTGTGCTATCTTTAAACAAAATATCTGCCGAATAGTCAGCTGTTGAACTATAAGGTCCCAAAAGATTGAAAGAAGATCCACCATTAGAGAGCAGAACAAATTCACAGTTTTCTATAAGCGTTTGCTTCGTAGCTCCAGAGCGTATTTCAATACGGGCTAAATTTGTTAAAGAGGAATTCTTCGCAACCAACCAATTCGTACTAATAGAAGGATCCGCTCCTAATTCTTCTTTTGTTATTGATATTTGACTATCCGTTATAGTAAGCTCACTTGTTGCAGAACTTACATTTGTCCCAAAAAATAGTTTGGAATCTGAGGTAATCGTTGAGTTTTGAATAGAACCTATACTATTAGCCATATACCGAATAGCACAATCCGAAGCTGTATAAAAATGAAGCGTAGAATCAACTATATCCACCAAACTAGAAACATACATACTTGTTATTTTTAAATCCGCGTTTTTATATTTAGCAGCACCTACCACAAAAGAAGCAGCACCTGCATGATTAATATCATTGACAGAAGAATCATATATTTCTAACGTTCCAGAAGTTATAATTAAATTACGCCAAGCAGAAGCATTATAACTCATATGTTTTAAAATAATATTTTCAAATCCTTCTGCTAAAGAAAAATCAATATCGATACTATTACCATCTTTTGAATCAAATATGTAAAGATTTCCGTTCGTTCCATAAAAAGCAGCGTTAATAGTTCCTAAGTAATTTGCTGGTACTCCTTCACTTTCCCAGTTGGCCCAGCCACCATACGTTAGCTTATGTCCGTTTAAATCAATATAGACTGACTCTCCCTTATTTAAGTTACTTGTCATTTGTTTATCAAAATAATAGTCTCCTTTTAATTCATAATAACCAGCTGTTAAAGTAGTTCCCACACTAGAAAGATCAGTCCAAGTAATACCAGAGGTATTCTTAAGGGTATCCACGTCAAAATCTTCTGCTTTTGCTTGATTTATAAAAACGAAAAAAGCAGCGAATAAAAGAATAAAAATAGGAAACACCTGTCGCCTCATTAAAATCACTATCCTTTTTTTATTATAACATTATTTATAGTATTTTGACAAACAATCAAATTTATACACAAAATCCGTTTTGCATAAATTAAACTTGCTTAGCAAAAATAGAAAATTTCCTTTTACTTTGACTTTTCCGATTCCCTATTATATAATGAGATGCGTACTGAATGAAAGGAAGTAATAATATGAAAAAGACAAAAATAATTTGTTCTATTGGTCCTTCTACCCAAAACTGGGAGGCATTTCAAGGATTAATAAAAGCTGGTATGAATGTAGCAAGAATTAATTTTTCTCACGCTACTATGGAAGAAAGGGCTTTAGATGAAAGTTTAGTTTACAAAGCAAGAAAAGAACTAAAAGCCAATATCGCTATTTTATATGACACAAAAGGACCTGATTTAAGAACATGTAGTTTTAAAGAGGAAACAATTGAATTAATAAAAGGAAATAAAATTCGTATCTTAGAAGAAGACTTAGGAGACCAAGGTACACAATCTGCTATTTCATTTAATTATAGAAATGTAGTAAAAGACCTAACCCTAGGACAAGAAATTCTATTAGATGATGGTTTCTATAAATTGGTAGTCACTTCTATCGAAGCAGATGGGGTTACTTGTGAAATTAAAAACTCTGGAACAATAAAATCAAGAAGAGGAGTTTGTATTCCTGGAATAAAGTTAGATGTTCCTTATGTATCTGAAAAAGATAAAGAAGATATTAAATATGCGTGTGAAAAAGAAGGGGATTATTTAGCCATTTCTTTTGTGAATAGTGCTGAAAATATAAGAGAAGTAAGAGCTCTTTGTAAAGAATTTGGTTGTCCTAACATGCCAATTATCTCTAAAGTAGAAACGCAATATGCGATGGATAATTTAAAGGAAATCGTTGCCGAATCAGATTATATCATGATTGCTCGTGGAGATTTAGGTATTGAAACAGGTATTGAAAATTTACCATTATATCAACAAATGATGATTGATGAATGCCATGCGCAAGGAAAGGGCGTAATTATGGCAACACAAATGATGACTTCAATGAAGAAAAGCATTCGTCCTACAAATGCTGAGGTAACTGATGTTGCAAATGCAATATTACGTGGTTGTGATGCCATTATGACAAGCGATGAAACAACTATAGGGGATTATCCTGTAGAAACCATTGAAGCTATGGCAAAAATTGCAAAGAGTGCTGAACAAATTACTCAATATAATCTTAACGATTACAAACTACTTGGTTCAGCAATTCATAATACAATTGCCAAATGTGCTGTTGATGCAACAAAGGAACTTCCTATTAAAGCTATTGTTGCTTCTACATTAACAGGAAAAACGGCACAAGATTTATCCTCTTTACGCCCAAACTCTTTAATCGTTGCTGCTGTCACATCAGAAAAAGTAGCACGTAGTTTAGCCCTAAAATGGGGAATTTACCCTATTCTTGTTCCAAATTTAAATTCAACAGATGATATCGTAATAAACGGAGTCCAAGCAACTAAGGAACTAATGCAACTACAAAATGGCGACTTAGTAGCTGTCATTGGTGGTTTCCCAAGCGAAGCTCATACAAACTTCTTAAAAATTGATCAAATATAAAAAAAATTCCAATCATGGAATTTTTTTATGGTTCTAAATTCACTTCCAAAACCATGCCTGTTGTGATAGGAGTACCAACTTCCGCATGAAATGAGACAACTTTCCCATAACCATTTGACTTATATTCAATATGCATAAGTTTACAAAGAGTAGAAACCTCACTACTACTCCATCCTGTAATATCTGGTAAAACATAGTTTTTATCATTTGTTACTAAAAACACTTTATTTCCCGCCAAAACGACTTGTCCTTTAACAGGATATTGCTTTACTACGTATTTTCCGCCTCCTAAACGGACCACATCCAAATGCATTGTCTTTAATTTTTCTTCTATTTCTAAAACATCATGACTTACATAATTTTCCATAATAACGATTTTAGAAGTATCAATTGTTTCTGTCAATTCGGTAATGTTCTTATATTTTGCTATTTCATCTACGACTTTAGTAACCATCTCAGCAACACTTCTAAAATTCCCCTGAAATTGCTTTACAGAGATATAAATAACATATTGTGGATCATCATAAGGAAAAAGACCAGCAAAACTTTTGACATAATCATAAGTTCCAGTCAAATATTGTCCATTGGGTCCTGCTATCTGTGCTGTTCCTGTCTTTCCTACTAACTTTACAGTATCTGACTGAAAAAATTTAGCATCTGTCTTGCCACTATACACAACATCATACATTAAAGAAAGCATCTTATCTGCATTCTCTTTCTTAATCTTAGCCCCCAACTCCGTTCTTCCTTGTTCAAAAGTAACTTCTCCTGTATTACGATTAACAATCTTCTCAACAATATATGGTTGTAGTTCTACTCCTCCATTCGCCAACATTGTAAGCGCTTGTAAATTCTGAATTGGAGTAGTTGTAATACCTTGACCAAAAGAAGCTGTTGCTATCTCTGTTGCATAAGTAAAATCAATATCACCAGTCAACTCATTTGGGAGACTAATACCCGTTTTCGCTCCAAAGCCAATCTTTTTATAGAAATCATGTAATTTGTCTCGTCCCATAGTTAAAGCCAAATTTGTGGCGGCAGTATTAGATGAATAGGCAAATCCCGAATCATAAGTAATAACGCCCCATCCTACATTATTAAAGTCTTTTATATTAGCATCGTCAACTCGAATCGTTCCTGATTGATAGGTAGCATTGCCGTCATACAATCCATTTTCCATAGCTGCTAGAAAAGAATAAATCTTCATCGTACTACCAGGTTCATAAGTATAAGAAGTAAGGGGATTTAAGTAACTTTCAATTTCAAGTGTATTAGGATTAAAATTAGGACTTGAACTTGTGGCAACTATGGCTCCTGTCTTCGCATCAACTACTGAAAAAGTAAGCCATGACATATCATAAGCGTTAGTTAATTCTTTAATCCCATTTTCTAAGAATAACTGAATTTTACTATCTAAAGTAAGATAAATATCTTGTCCAGGATCAGCTTCTTCACGTATGGTTTGTGAATTTGGCATTGTATACCCATAAGGGTCTTTTTGAGCAATAACAGAACCATCCTTTCCTTCCAAAATCGAATTGTAGTAGCCTTCGATTCCCATCTCTCCAACAATGTCTCCCTCATCGTTCGTTTTGGCATATCCAATAATATAGGAGGCAAAAGGTCCCATAGTATAATAACGTTTTGAAGTTTCAATAAAATCGATTCCTGGCAAATCCAAATTCTCAATCTGTTTTTTTATTGTTTCCGTAATCCCTCTTCCATTTGGACCTAATTCCACTTGATATAAATCTTTATTTAAAAGGCGAAGAATATATTCTTTATCCATTCCTAAAATCCCAGATAAGCTTTCGGCAGTATATTCTTTATTGACCACATGTTTAGGATTATCATCCTTCGTTGTCCTTGAAGGAGATAAGTAAGCAATAACAGTATAAGAGTTTATGCTTTGGGCTAACACTTCCCCATCCGTCGATAATATTGCACCTCTACTCGCTTTAATAATCGTTTTATCTGTGTTTCTTTCTTGAACAAACTTAGTTAAGTTAATCCCATTTGTCTCTTCTTTTAAAGCCACACAAAAAAGCTGAAAGACTATTGCAAAAAAAGAAAGACCTAAAACAACAAAAATCAATTTATTAACTTTTATTGTATCATTCTTTCTTTTCATATCGAATACTCCTTTTTGAAGTTACTATTCATTAGTTACAACTTTTATATTATCATTTTTATAAGTCAACCCATTTTCTTGCGCTATTATTTGTATCTTATCTAAAGAAGCAAGTTCACTTATTTCCATTTTCAAGCTATTGTTCATATCTTCTTGCTCTCTAATTTTATTTTCTACTTCTTGTAGAGCAATATTACTCTCTGATAGTATAGCTTTAGTATAAACGTTAACTACAGGAATTGCAAGCAATATAAAAACCAAAGTCAGCCAAATAAGACCTTCTCCTTTAAGTAATCCCTTTTTCTTTCCGTTTTTAATAGTAGCTTTCATATTGTCAAATCCTTTCCATTATACGAAGTTTAGCGCTTCTACTTCTTGTATTCTCTTCCAACTCTTTCTCGGAGGGAAGAATTGGCTTTTTATTAATTATTTTGATACGAGGTTTATATTGCTCTGGAATTTGCGGAAGTCCTCGAACAAGTTCGTCTATTTCACTCTCTTTTTTAAACAGCTGTTTTACAATACGGTCTTCTAACGAATGAAATGAGATAACAGCCATTCTACCTTCTGGTTTTAACAAATCTATCGCATCTGGTAAAACACTTCCCAGTACTTTAAGTTCGCTATTTACTTCAATACGTATTGCCTGAAAAATCTGTCTTTCAGGATGAAATTTATTAAAGTACTTCGCTCCTACACTAGACTCTATTATCTTAACTAATTCTTTTGTCGTATTTATGGCTTTTTTGTTTCTTTCCATCACTATCTTTTTGGCAATCGAATAGGACATTCTTTCTTCACCATAAAGATAAAAGATAGCGGTAAGTTCTTTTTCTCCATAAGTATTCACTATATAGCGAGCATCTAGCTTCTTTGTTTGATCCATACGCATATCTAAAGGAGCATCACTCATAAAAGAAAATCCCCTTACCATAGTATCTATCTGTGGACTAGAAAGCCCTAAGTCAAACAAAATACCATCTACTTGTGTAATCCCTAATTCCGCTAGTTTTTCTTTCATCGCTACAAAGTTACTATGAATAAGCGTAAAATTAGGACTTATAGAAGATAATCTTTCTTTTGCATAGACAATTGCGTCCTGATCCTGATCAAATGCATACAAATGCCCAGTTGTTAGTTTTTTTAAAATCGCACTACTATGTCCCCCATAACCTAATGTAGCATCTATATAGATACCATTTTCTTTAATTTGAAGTCCATTAATGCTTTCTTCCAATAACACACTATAATGTTTCATCAAAGATACCCCCACTAAATAGATTTTCAGCAATATCTTCTATCTTATCTTCATTCTCTAAGAAGAAGTTATCCCAACCATCCTTTGACCATATTTCTATGCGGTCGTTTGCGCCGATAACGACACATTCTTTTTCGATATCAGCGTAACTAACCAATGGGGAGGTAATGTTAATTCGACCTTGTCGATCAAATTCACATTCAGTGGCACCAGAAAAGAAGGATCTTACAAATGTACGGACATCTTTTTTGGTAAAAGGTAGAGTTTTTATTTTGGATACTATACGATTCCATTCCGTCTCAGAATAAACATATAGACATTTTTCTAAGCCTCGGGTCACAATAAAATGTTCTCCGAGTTCATTACGGAATTTGGCAGGAATGATAAGTCGTCCTTTTTCGTCAATATTATGACGATATTCGCCCATGAACATGCTTCAAATCCCCCACTTTCCTCCACAATGTACCACTGTCTAACATTATATTACTTTAAATTAAGCTTTTTGTAAACATTTTTCTTTTTTTTTTTGTGAATTTATGTAAATAATCCCAATAAAAAAATATGCTTTTTTGCATATCTCTTATAGTGTTCCCGCTTTCGCTCCTTTAGTTCCTTTAGCACCACCATCAAAAGTACTTAATACATTAGATTCAAAACTAGTCACTTTTTTCTTGGCTTTTTTGTAATCTTTTACTGCCCCTGAAATTAGTTCATCTAACATTTTTTTATAACTTTTTCCCATAGGCGTATAAAAGAAGAATGCCAGACATCCAGGAATTGTATTGGGTTCATTTACATAAACCTTTTTTGTCTCCTTATCTACTAGAAAATCAAATCGTGTAACGCCACTTAAATTTAGGGCTCGAAATGCTGCTTTGGCAAAAGCATAAATATCTTCTTCAATCTTTTTATCTAACAAAGCAGGAATTTTAAAACCAGCAGTAGAAAGCGAATCGCCACTTTTAGCCCCACTTTTTGCACCTTTAGATCCTTCAGCCATATATTTATCTTCAAACGTTAAAAGTTCATTTGATGTAATCATTTCGCCAATTAGAGAACATTCCATATTCTCTGCATTTCCTAAAACAGCACAATCAACTTCTAACAAATTCTTTACCATTTTCTCAATAATGATTTTTTCATCATAAGAAATTGCCTCTTCAATAGCAGGAATCACTTCTTTTTCATTATGAGCCACTTGGATGCCTACACTACTACCAAGCCGCGCAGGCTTTACAATAACAGGGTATCCTAATGTTTTTATGTCTTTTAAGATTCTTTTTTCTTCTTCCTTATATTCAAAATCATAAAACCAAAGATAATCAACAACAGGAATAGAAGAAGCTTGCATCACTTGCTTTTGCACAACTTTGTCTTGCCCAATAGACGCACCTAACATAGAAGAACCGACATAAGGAATACCAAGCGTTTCAAAATATCCAGATAAAGATCCATCCTCGACTCCTTTTCCATGAACAATTGGAAAAGCCATATCTATCGTTTCTACGACTTTATTAAATAAACCTTTTTTCTTTTGCAAAACAAAATTTTCTCCTACTTTCGTCAAAGTAACTTCTACCGCTTTAGTAGCAACACCACTTAAATCTTTATAAGTTTCCATATGACGCAAAGCTTCCCCTGTATACATATTTTTATCTTTGCCTATATAAATAGGAACCACTTCGTATTTCGCTTTATCCATATAATTCATTGCTTGAACAGCTGTAATAATACTTACCTCATGCTCTACAGATTCTCCCCCAAATAGTACACCAACTTTTATCATATCAATCACTCCTCTTATTTTTCATTAAATGTATCAGGCAAATCATTCTCAAGTAAACAATAAGTTTCTCCTTCTTTTAATTTTAACAATAAAGGAAATGCATCCAATACATTATTCAATATATATATATGTTCTTTTTTATATTTTTTTTCCATTAAACCTTCATAAATAGGTCTCGTTTTTTCTTCACCAATCAAAATAACCTCATCAGCTACATCTGCTATTTCACGCCCAAATTCACGATTTACTTCTTCTTCTTTTTCTCCGACCTCAATCATCCCAGGAGTAACAACGATGTGTTTGCCAGGCATCATTTGTAATACTTCGAGCGCCATCTTCGCTCCACTCGGATTCGAATTATATGCATCATCAATAATATGGACGTCATAATATTCTAATATGGTAAGACGATGGGCAACTGGTTCGGCCCTTTTTACAGCTCGTTGTAAATCAGGAATAGAAACACCTAAACTTTTCCCTAAAGCAATACTAGCTAAAATATTATAGATATTATTTCGTCCTAGTAATCTTGTTTCAAAAGCATATTCCTTTTTTATTTTTGGAAAATAAACTTTAAAGGATGTTCCCTCGTTTGTAAGTTTTATATCTTTCGCATATAAATCGACTTTCTTATTCTCAATACCAATCCAAATAATTTGACAATCATTTTGAATAGTATAATTCCTTTGTTTTTCGTCATCTCCATTTAAAATCCCAATACCGTCACTAGGTAAGTTCTCAATCAGTTCAAATTTAGTCTTTTGAATCATCTCTTCACTACCAAAGGTTTCTAAATGTGCTACTCCTATTTTCGTTAAAATACCATATTTAGGATGTACTAAATCACATAATTCTTTAATTTCTCCTTTTTTACAGGCTCCCATCTCAGCAATAAAATAATCATTATACTTATCTAAATAATCATTAATAGAAATCATAAGTCCAAAAGGGGTATTATAATTCTCTGGCGTTTTAAATACATTGAAAGAAGAATCTAAAACATCATATAATATATTTTTGGTACTCGTCTTCCCATAACTTCCTGTAATTCCAATCACTTCCATTTGAGGCATGGTAGCAAGTCTTTTTAAGGTTTTCCTTTTATATAAATAAGCTACTAATTTTTCTATTGGTCTATTTAAGAAATTACAAAACAATGCTATGAAATAAGTAAGGTTATATAAAACGCCAAATCCAAGATAATAAAAACTCATATATTGTTCTTCAAAAGTGAAGAAAAGTAAAAGAAGAAAAACACCATAGAGAAAAAAACTAGAAAGAATAAGGCGTAGAATTCGCGCTGTATATTTTAAAGGCAATTTCCTCTGTTCTTTATATCGATCAAATAAGAAAACGCATCCTGTAAAGAACGTAATAAATATAAATAAATAAGGGCTTATTGCATTTAATGTCTCACTAAAATAAGTAAAGAAAAAGATAAAATACAATAAAGACACCTGTAAAAAGTTATCTTTAAAATTTCTTAAAATCCACTTAATATAGCGATACCCTCTATTATATCTGTTTTGTTGTAACATTTGTAGAGCTTTCAATTGATAAAGAAAAGCTACTATCAAAAAGAAAAGTATACTTAAAACAAATAGTATTTTCACACTTAACACCTCCCTACTTTATAAAAGATTTTAAAACACGTATCGTTTGTTGTAATCTTTCTAAATAAGCATAGTGCGTACAATTTTCATAAACCACAACCCCACTATCTGGAATTAATTTTTCAAGGGCATAAGCGTCACTAATAGCTACTGCTTCATCTTTTGTGCCCCAAATAAGTAAGGTAGGAACTCTTATCTTTTTCGCATGCTCCGTCAAATCTGTGTTCACATGTTTTACCAAAATCTCCCGCATAATGGGATTGGCGTTTTTATAATCCGTCGACCCAATTTTATTTTTCATGATTTGAGCAATCCATTTTAGGCCTGGAATTTTTTTTAGCATCTTGTAGACTCTTACTTTTAATGGCTGTTTTTTATATTTTACTCGATAAGGACTAGCAAGTAATACCACACGCTTAACTTCATATAAAGAGGCATAAAGAATAGCAAGCTTCCCACCAAAAGAATGCCCCACTATATTTGGTTTTTCTATTTTTAGAGATGAAAGTAAGGCGTGAAGCATAGAAACATAGTCTATTAGCTCCCAAGCTTCTTTTGGTTTCTCTGACTCGCCAAAACCAGGTAAATCGAGGATAATAACGCGATTCGTATCCCTAAAAGGATTGGCAATCGGTTCCATCATCTCAATATTTTGTCCCCATCCATGGAGATAAAGGATTGTTTCTTTATCTAGTTGTTGATTATCTACATAATTCACATGTATACCCTTATAATAAAACATGTACATCACCCAATACATCATATGCTTATAAAAAGCCATTCATAGCATATATTTTACCACTCTTTTTAAAGAAAGACTTCTCTTTTAAGCATTCTTGACAATAAGTTTGTCAATTACGGCCCAAAACAATTATAAAATAAGAATAAAGACCGAGACAAATAAAAAAAGAGCTTATGCTCTACTGGAATATTTACCATCTAAAGTAGAAACAATAATCACTTCTCCTTGATTAATAAATAGAGGAACTTTTACAACAAGACCATTTTCTAATACTGCATCTTTTTGGGCATTATTAGTTGTATTTCCTTTAACTGCTTCTGTTGTTTCGGCAACTATATATTCAACTTTTTCTGGTAAGGTAACTCCTACAATATCCCCTTGGTAAAAATCAAGTTGTACTTCCATATTTTCTTTTAAGAATTTTTTTTCTTCTTCCAACTTATTTTCATCCACTTCAATTTGTTCATATGTCTCATTATCCATGAAAACATATCCAGTACCACTATTATATAAATAAGCCATTTTTTTCTTATCTACATGTGCTTTTTCTACTTTTACACTACTATTAATTGTTTCTTCAATATTAGCACCTGTTTTAATATTACGCATTTTAACCTTCATAAAGGCAGCACCCTTACCTGGTTTAACATGTTGGAAACTTTGTACTAAATATAATTTTCCATCGTAGATAATCGTCATACCATTTTTAATATCATTAATATTAATTAAGCCATTCATTTTTACACCTTCTTAAATTATTTTTTCTCTTTATGAACAGTTTTCTTATTACACCATTTACAGAATTTATTTAACTCTAATTTTTCAGGACTATTTTTTTTGTTTTTTACTGTAACATAGTTTTCATGTTTACATTCTGTACAAACAAGTATAATATTAGGTCTAGTTTCGTTTTTTGCCATAGTACTGCCCTCCTTTTTTTATCCGTTCCTATTGTATCATAGTTTTATTGTTTTTCAAATACTAATTTACTTACTTCTTTCGCAATATAACGATTTATTGGTGCTAAAGTGTCATTTTTACTATTTTCTATTGATATATTAGGACTCATAACGACAATACTATATTTGGGTGCATCATAAGGAGCAAACATAGCATAAGACTGATTAATTGTTGTTATGTCTTTATTAAAGACTATTTGAGCAGTCCCAGTCTTTCCTGCTGGTTTTAAAGAAGTATCTGTATACCCTCTTCCTGTACCATTATAAACGACCTCTTTAAATCCCTCTTGTATCCTCGCAAAATACCCAGTATCCTCTATTTGGTTTAAAAGATTTGGCTCATAAGTAAAGATTGTATTTTCTTGTTCTTTCACTTCTTTTAAATAATGTAAACTATACCGACTCCCCGAAGTAGCAATTGTATTAATATAGTTTAAAAGTTGTAATGGTGTATAAGTATCATATTGCCCAATACTAAAATTAAGCAATAAGTCATCCGCCACTTGACTTCCTTTTATTCCTAAAAATTCATTTCCCAAATCAATCCCTGTTGTCGAACCCAAACCAAATTGCGCAAAAGTATCTCGGTAAACAGCAAAATGTTCTGGTGTTACATTGAGTTTCATATTTGCTTTATAGGTATTTCCTGTAAGCTTAATGGCGGTTAGGAACTGATAATAATTACTAGATGTCTTTAGTGCTGTAATATCATCTATAAGCCCTAAACGTTTATAAGAACATTTCATCGGCACCTGATATAATTTTATGCAAGAATCATTAATCTTTTTCCCTATCGCAATTAAATTATTTTGATATCCTACTGTATGAGAAGCACCTTTAATAACAGACCCCACAGTAAAAGAATTGGTTAATACATTACTTGTAACATCGTAATAAGTATCATTAATTTTCTGTAGCCCCGAAGAAGCAAGTATTTCCCCCGTATAAGGATTACTCACCAATACATAGGTTGTATTAAAATAATCTGTATTCGCATACTTGTCTTTTTGATCAATATATTTCTTCATAATCTCATTAATTTGCATTTGTAAATCAATATCGATGCTTAAATAAATATCATGTCCTTGCTTAGCTTCTTCTAATAATGCTAAAGTATTATCAGACTTTACTTCATAAATAGCTTTTTCCCCTTTTAAATAATCATCATATTCTTTTTCTAAATAACTAAGCCCTACTTCATCATCTAAAGAATATCCCTTTTCTAAATAATAATCTTTATTTTCTTTCGTAATACTACCAACACTACCTAATATAGTGTGTAATGTATCGTATAAATAAACTCTTTTTACGGTATACTCGCAAGTAAGCCCGTTAATATTTAATTCATTCACATTCGCACACTCTTTTTCAGAGGCTTCCTTTTTTATAATCTTTGTACTATATCGATAGCCTTTATTAAGTAATGTATATATTTTAATGATATTCTGTTCTTCTTCAGTGTATTGTTCAACTTTTTCATCTAATCGACTCTTTTTCAATTCTTCTACTTCTTCTAAAGTTATTTTACGATATTCAAAATCTTTCTTTTCCTCTTCCGTTAATAAGGAATCTGTCTCTTCTGTCTCTAAATAAAAATCTTTTAACTCTTCTATTGTAGGAACCATCTTTTCTTCTAAAATTATACCTAATTTAGTAGCAACCTCAAAAGCATCATAATCTCCTATTTTATAATAAGTAATTGTATTTACTCCTACATTATCCACTAAAACTTTCCCATTGCGGTCCAATATTCTTCCGCGTGGAGCATTAATACCATATACAATTTTGTTTGTTTTTGTTAAATACTCTTGGTAATAAAAATCGTGCTTAAAAATGCGTAAATAAGAAAAGCGCCCAACTAAAACAAGCATTAGTATAGTAATAATAATAAAATATACTTTTTTCATAGAACCACCATTATTAGTATTCTTTTTTTCTTCTTATTCATACAATATTATAGGTGAGTTATATGTTTATTTTAATTGAAAGATATATCAATAATATGAGTATACAAGACTTAAATAATTTTGCTATTAGCAAAGGAATTGGACTAAGTGAATCAGAATTAGATTTTTGTTATCGCTTTGTAAAAACAAATTGGAAAACAATTCTTTCCAACCATGGTATGTTTGACGTCGACAAATACCAAGACAAATTTAGTCCAGATAATTTTGCGAAAATTAAACAATTAATAAAAGAATACTCTATTAAATATGCTTCTTATCTATAAAAAGATTATTCAAAAAACGAATAATCTTTTATTTTGTAATAAGATAAGGCTGATTAAAAGTGCCATCTCCCCTTATGAATTGCGTATTAGATTGAAGAGATATTGCAGGGCGAACTCCAGATGTCGAGTGCAAAAAGGTACAGTCTAGAGTTCCTACTTCTCTGACAAGCATCATATATGCATTTATGGCATCAGCCACAACTAAACCAGGAGATATTGTCCAATAACTCTCTCCTTCATATAAATAGTATTCTTTTGTACTTTGAGTCGCACCTTCTAAAAAATATCCTCTTCCGCCTGCTAATATAACTTCATCAGAGGTGAGTAAACCTATAGGGTAAGTTAATCTTCCATTTCCATTA
>CAOJRT010000006.1 GCA_948442255.1 uncultured Caryophanales bacterium
TTTTATTCTACTTTTATTGTACTCCCCTCCCGTACTAAAATGTCAATCAAAATTTAATGAAATACGGTAAAAACTGCAAAAAAAAATACTCTTTTATTTTTTGTCTTTAATTACTTTCTTTTAGCTTGGATGAGGCAGACTAGATGCAGATAGTATTGCCTGTGATGATGGTTATTACAGTCCTTGTATATTACATGCAGAAAAAGGTTTACTTTAAGGATTTATAAAAAGATAAATAAAAATTACTATATGTAAAAAAGTAGAATCATCTACTTTCTTCATATTCTTTTAAGGCTTTTTCTAAACCTTTCCAAGGGATTGTTGCACAGCCAATCCTATTTTCTTGCATATATATTTCATTATAACAATTTGCCTCTTGTAATAGGGAGGTATTGTATTCTTTTGCTTGTATCATACGATTATATTCTTGCATAATTTCCTTTGCTTCTTCAATTGTCTTTCCGATTAATAGTTTTATCATAATGGATGTTGCCGAGGTTGAAATAGCACATGCTTCGCCATCAAAATAAATATCCTTTATTTTATCCTTTTCAAACAAAATATAGATATCTATATTATCAATACAAGTCTCACTATTCGCATTTACTTTTTTATATGTTTTATCTTTTATTATTCCCCTATGGATAGGGTTCATATAATGCTCCATAATAATGGCATTTTTTGTTTCTTTATCCATTTTTACACCTACATTAGCATTTCATTTATAATTCTATTTTTATCTTTTAAAAGGTCAGCCACGTAATCCATCTCTTCTTTGGTATTATAAAAATATATACTTATACGAACCGTATTTTTTATGCCAACTTCATTTTTTAAGATTTTTGCACAATGGTTTCCTGCTCTTACGCATACTTTGTATTTATTTAAATAAACAGCAACATCTTGAGCAAATATGTCTTCAACATCAATTGCTATAATTCCGCTATCACTTTCTTCATTGATGATATTGATGTGCTCTATTTGTTTTAGTTTACTTACTAGATAATTTCTTAGATTCAATTCATGATCATGTATTTTTTCTAATCCAATAGAGGCTATGTATTCAATTGCACTCCCTAAACCTATTGCTCCTTCTATATTAGGAGTTCCTGCTTCTAATCTTGTCGGAAGTTCTTTTAAATAGACTTCATCTACATTATCGAATGATTCGTTCATTCCTCCCCCTAATTTTTGTGGTTCCATAGTGTTTAGTAGTTCATATTTTCCATAAAGAACGCCTATTCCAGTAGGACCACACAATTTATGTCCAGAAAAAGCTAAAAAGTCACAATCAAGGTCTTGGACATCGGTTTTTATATGAGGAACGCTTTGAGCACCATCTACAACAACAAAGATGTTATTTTGATGAGCAAATTCACAAATTTCTTTAATAGGTCTTAAATCTCCAATTACATTCGTAATATAAGCTAAACTAATGACTTTTGTATTTTTTGTTATTACTTTTTTTAAATTAGATAATGTGACATAGTGATTTTCGTCTAAAGGACAATACTTTATAATAGCGCCATTTGTTTTCCCTAATAGAAACCATGGTAATACGTTAGACGCATGTTCACTTTCACTAATGATGATTTCATCTCCTGGTTCTATGATGTGTTTAAAAAAACCATTTACTATCATATTTAGTGATTCAGTTGCTCCACTTGTAAAGACAATTTCCTGACGACTTTTGGCATGAATAAAATCTCTGACAATATCTCGCGCTTCTTCATATTCTTTATCTACTATTAATGATAAATCATAATCTCCTCGATGGGCATTTGCGGTATACTTTGTATAATAATCATTAATTTTTTCTACTACACAATTAGGCTTCCAAGTAGTCGCTCCATTATCTAAATAAATATATTCTTTATTTAACATGGGAAAGTCTTCTCTATTCAATTTATTCACCTCCTATTATCTCTTTTATTTTTCGTTTTTCTTGATCTTTTATATCTAAGTTTCCAATTAAAAAGCCACTTTTTATTAATTCTGTTGCCTTCTTTTCTGTTAATCCTTTTGTTTTTAAGTAGAATAAATCGTCTATATTTATTCCGCTTATAGTTGCCGCATGGTTTACTTCTACTTCACTAGATGAAACTAGAAGGTTGGGAATGATTACACTCTCTTCTTCGTTTGTTAATAAGATATGAATATCTTCTAGGAAATGGTTTTCTTTTGTATTTTCCCCTACTTCTGCTGTTACTTCGGCTATAACATTCCCTTTGTTTTGCGTGACTGCTTTTATATTAATCTCTGTATTATTGTAGTTCCCTTTTAAAAGGGGATCAACGTTTATTTTACACTCTCCATTGGTAAGAAAAGAATAATTTAAAATGGCTTTTGTGTTATTATCTTGTTCTAATTTTATAAAAGTATTCGCTTTACTATAATACATAAAACGATTATATAAAAGATTGGCGTTTTCTTTTAATATAATAGTTAATTTTAAATTTTCTTCTTTTTTCTTTATTTCCTCAATGATTACATTTCCTTCTATGGCTAGTATTACATCTTCAGCTTCGATTTCTAATTCATAGGTATTTTCTTTTAAAGTTACAATCTTTTCTCTATCTATTACTATTTTATTCATTTTTCTATTTCTATCCTACTTCATTTGTCTCGTCTAAAGATATAAATCCTTCTTTTTCTATTCTACTAGCTAAAGATGCATCTCCTGTTTTGATAATTTTCTTATTTTTTAGGATATGAATGTAATCAGGTTTTAAAATTGCTAGAAGTTTTGGATTGTGTGTTACTACTAAAATAGAACAATTGGTAAGATCATGGTACTCTTTTATAGAGGAAGCGACTATTTTTAATGCATCTACATCCAAGCCTGAGTCGACTTCATCTAAAAGTAGTAAAGATGGCTTTAACATCCAAATATGAAGAAGTTCTATTTTTTTTCTTTCTCCTCCTGAGGCTCCACTGTTAATATCACGATGAAGGAAACTTTCTGGTAATGCTAGTTTTTCACAAATTTCTTTAGCTTCTTTTTGGAAAGAAAATATATCAATATGTTCCTTATTCTTTTCAGCAAGTGCTAATCGCAACATTTCCGCATTCGTAACTCCTTCAATTGCAATAGGATTTTGAGAAATCATCATCATTCCTAAATTTGCTCTTTCAGAAGTTGTTAATGTTGTTATATCTTGTTTTTTATAAAAAATGCTTCCTTTGGTTATTTCGTAGCTTGGATCTTTTAGTAGAGCACGACAAATGGTGCTTTTCCCAACTCCATTAGGTCCCATTAGGGCGTGAATCTCTCCTTCTTTTATTTCTAAATTTAAATCCTTAATGAGTTCTTTTTCTCCTGTTGTTATAGTTATTTCTCTTATTTGTAGCATTTTTCATCACCTTTCTTATTTTAGCATTTTTTTCCACCTTCGTCTATAATCATGCAGAGAAAGAAAAAGACACTCTAAATTCTTGTGTCCATTTTACCTGTGAAATTTCAAATGTAGTCTTTCTTACAAAAATCAATTAATTCATCATTTTTGCAAGTTTCTGACTCGATATGCTTTTTTAAAAGAACATCTATAATTTCCACTTTCTGCTTCTTCTATCCCTGACATTAATTTTTCCAGTCTCCACACGCAACTCTTGTTCTTCTATTTTTCTTGCGACAAATTTTAGCGCTTTCCTACACATTGCATCAAACTCTTTTTGAATGTCAATCTTATATTTTTGGGCAATGTTAAAGCAAATAGTCATCATGCGCACAATACGATCCTCAAAGAAATCTTCTGGTGTTTTTCCTTCATGGGATTTTCTAAATCTTTCTCCTGTTATTTCCATATAACTCTCACTTATTTGGGAAGATAAGAGAACTAAATCCACTATTTCTACAGACTTTTCTTGTGTTGCCTCATTTAAATTGGCGTTTTTTAACTTCTGTGTACTAGCTAGATAAATTAAAGAAAGTAAAATATCGCATAGTTCATCTTCAAAAGTATCTAAAGGGCGTTCTTTTTCCAATACACTACTAGTATCTTGACAGGATATTGCAATTAATTGCCCTACTTGAATAGAAAGTTCATTAATATAACTTCTTATATCCCATGGTTTTTCTTTTATTTTTCCAAATTCTTCTTCTAACATCCTTGCTTTTGGTGTGTTTTTTTGTAAAAAAAGTAAAGGTACTCTTGTTTGCATATTCATCCTCCTAATATAGATACGGTCTTCCGTTACTAAAAGAAGATGCCCCTCGTTTATCAGACTTTTTTCTATAAGCTAATGTTACTTTTTTTCCTAAACGGAATGTGAGATACGCAACATCACTGACAGAAAGGTTTGAATCATGAATAATTATATTATTTTCATTTTGTTCTATTTTAATTTTTTTATCATATTTGTCAATATGTTCTAACAATTCTATGATTGCTTTTTCTACATTTTCAAGTGTTTTTTTTGCCTGTAATTGACAACGTTTTTGTTGTTCTTCTCCACAATGGTTTAAGGATAAGCATTCGTAAGTGTTAAAAAAGGGAGACCTATCTTTTTTTAAAAGGCTAGCTAAAGCACAATAGTTTGTTTGAAAAATTTGATGACTTCCTTTTTTATTATCAAAAAGAGAATGATAAGCTTCTTTGGGCCACAAGCTAGTTGCTTCGATGCATTTTTCTTTCTCTCCCTCAGGAATTCCACAAAGCTCTTCTATTTTATCTACATACCCTTTTTTTACTTTAAACCCTGCTACTACAGAAATAGAGGTATATTGGTCTACAAAAGCTAAGATTTCTTTTATTTTTTGTTTTTCAGCATTTTCTTTAAAAAAGGGGCGATAATAATGAATCATTTTTATTTTTCGCTTCTTTAGTTCTTGAAAATTCCTAATTGTATCTTCTGGGTTTATGTTTGGTTCATATTTTTTTCCTAATCCTGAATAACTTAAATAGACGACAATCACCTTGCCTTTTTTTGTTAATTCTTCTAGAAAATCTAAAATAAAATTTGGTATGAGACACTTGGTTATAAGAATCAAAGGATTCTTTATATTTGCTTTTGCTAATAAATTTAATATTTCATAGGTATATTGGCTATTTTCTTCGGTTAAAAAAGCGTCTGTTCCTGGGAATAAATGAATAGGAATATCTTTTTCATAATAAGGGGAAGAAAAAAGGAGACGAACTGCTTCTTCTGGTGAAACAAGAATTTCAGGTTTTTTTCGATTGTCATTGGTTTCTTGTAAAAAGCAATATTTGCAACCATTTGTACAACCTTGTATAGCGTCAATGACAAGCCACGTATCATGCATTTCTATGATATGCTCTTTCTTGTTCATATTTATCCTCTCCTTTTTTATTCTTTTGTTTCTATTAAATTTAAAAATTCTTTTCCAGCTGGTGGTAATGTTGTTTCATTATAAATTAAGAAAATTTCCTCTTCTGGTAATTCTTTATCTAGTTTCAAGATTTCTAAATCTTCTTGTTGTTTAGCTATGGTTTCTAAGATATAACCTATTCCAAGTCCTTCTCTTACGTAATTCAGTATCATTTCATTTGTTCCAAGTTCCATAATTGGATCAGCGGTTAAACCTTCTGTTGTAAAAACTTCTTCTAATTTCTTTCTTGTCTCTGTTGTCTTTACAGGAAGCAAAAGAGGTTTTTCTACTAATTCATTTAAAGTATTTACGGCTAAATTTTCTTTTTGTTCTTTTTTACAAACAAAGCAGTAATTTTCTTTATAAAGAGGTATTATCTTTTGCTCTTTTGTTACATCTATACTTCCAGAAATAATAAGCATATCTAAAGTATATTGATGGAAGAGTTCTAGCATTTTTTCTCTACTCTCATTAGCCATTTTTATAATGATGTTGGGGTGTTCTTTTCTAAATTTTTTCACCAAATTATTTAAGAAATAAACACTGATGTATGTAGGAACACCAATTGAGATTTTTCCTTTAGCAAGATCTTTACTTTCTACTAAATGTTTTTCTCCCAACATAATAAAGTTCCATGCTTTTTCAATATAAATAAGCAATTCTTTCGCTTCTGGAGTTAGTTCAATACCTCTATTAGTTCGATAAAAAAGCAAGGTATTTAGTTCATATTCTAAGTTCTGAATATGTTTGGAAATGGCTGGTTGCGAAATATGCAAAGTTCTTGAACTTTCGGAAAAGCTTTTTGTTTTTGCTACTGTATAGAAAACACGATATAAATTTAAATTTAAGTTGTTACAAGGTAACGCCATAGAAACTCCCCCTTTTTCTTGAGTCCTTATTATATCGTTTTTTCTTTTTTTGTCAACATTCGATATAACTAAAAAGAAAAACAACTATAAACGGCAGTTATAGTTGTTTCGTTATAGATTTTCTTCTACCCAACGAGTAAAATTTTCTTCTGTTTGAGCTTCAATTAATTCGCTTGTTACTATTCCATTTTCTATTTTAAAGATGGTTGGCGTTATAGTAAAACGATAATAGGTTCTTAATCTTTCAAGCTCTTCTTTTTCCATATGTGAGATATTTAATTTGTAAATTGTCTTTTCTTCTCTATTTAAAACAGCATCAATTGTCTCTTCAAATGTTAAGCTGTAATAACAAGTTTCTTTTGCTATTAAAACAGCCATATCTTCTTTTTCGATAACTTTTTTTTCTAACTCATTTAAACTAATAGGGAGAATGGTTGCATATTTGCTTTCTTCCTCTGTTGGTTCTATTTCATTTAAATCCATTTTTTTTGTATTCTCTACTACTTTTTTGTATATATTAGACTTCAAAGTATCTGGCTCATTTGCACTCATGATATTCTTTGTCATATAGATTGTACACATCACTATGGTTAGCGCAATTAAGATAGCTAGCAAGATAATGATTATTTTTTTAGCTTGCATTCGATTTTCACTTTTCTCTTTTAAAATAGTCTGTTCTGCTTCTAATTGTTTCATGACTTCTTTTATATTATTTGTTTGGTCTTTGCTCAAAATAATTGTTTTATCTAAATTTTTTGGAAATGTTGTTGTCTCTAATACCTTTTTTTTAGCTATGTTTTTTTTCTTGGCTACCTTTTGTTGAGGCGACTCTTTTTTTGATGCTTCTGTTTCCTTTGTACCTTTTTTTACAGAAATTTTACTAGTTGTTTTTTTTCGATTTGTTTTCTTTTTTTCGTCCATATTACTTCACCTATCGTTCGTCCTTATTTTATCATTTTTTATTGATTAAAAAATAAGTTTTCCTTTCTTTTTTCCTTTTTATAAAAATTACATAAACTATTCTCTTACTCTATAAAGACAGAATCTTATATTTACTATTTTCATCTGTTATTTCCTTGGCTTAAGTAAACAAAGGTATTCTTCTATTGTCATATTGTAGCATTGCTCTTGATTCATAAAATATACTTCATTTTCTGCTTGTAATAAATAGGAAAACAAACTCGCTTCTATCTCTAATCTTTTTAAGTAATCTTCACTATATAATATTATTTTTTCTGATTCATAACTTATATGTTTTCCATGCTTTTTAATAAAATTTATCAATAGCATTTTTAAAAAAGATATTTCTGGATTAGATGGATGTTTGTTGCATTCTTTATCTAAATTGGAAAATAACGTAAGATAAGCTTCATCTTCCTTTATAATGTAGCTTGTTATTTGGGAGGATAAATCAACCACAATTACTTTGCATTTTAGAATCTGATCAGAATGTCTTATTCTATCTTCTTGGTATTTTGTTATGGCTTTATTTAATACTTCTGCTAATTTTTCATCTGCCACTTTAAAATACAAAGCTCTAGCAGTACTTTGATAACCATTTATAATTGTAGGATAGGCATTTAGTGCTTTGTACTCTCCCGTATGTTTTTTTACTCTTCCACTATTTGCTATCATAAATATAGTGTTATGATAAAAATAGGAATCTATTACTTGATTTATTTTCTCTGAATCTGATAAATTATCATACGTTAAATGATGGTAGGACTTATCTAATTCTCTTACATGATAAAATTTATTTGGCGTAATTTTTATAAAAAAATTATTTTTTGCCTTTTCCCTTATTACAATGTCTTGATAATGTCCTGATAAAAGGTTTATCTTTCCAGCAAATGTTACACTCATAATACCCGCCCTACTTTTTTTATAAATGGTTTCGAACCTTTTTATACTACATGATTATTTAATTTTCTTTTTCTATTGCAATAAAGCGAATTGTTTTTATGACTTGGCTTTTTACAGGTCTTGATTTTTCCCCATATCCATTGTCTTCCACTTTTACACTAGCTATTTTATCCACTATTTCTAAACCCGCAAACACGCGTCCAAAAGCAGCGTAAGAGCCATCTAAAGAAGATGCTGTATCATGCATAATAAAGAATTGACTGGAAGCACTATTTGGATTTTTTGCTCTTGCCATCGAAATAACTCCTTTTGTATGCTTCATGTTATTGGTTACTCCATTTAGAGCAAATTCTCCTGTAATTTCTTCATCAGATCCACCCGTTCCATCACCATTTGGGTCTCCTCCTTGAATCATGAAACCAGACATAACACGATGAAAAGTTAAACCGTCGTAAAACTTTTCATTTACTAATTTTTTAAAATTGGCAATCGTAATTGGTGCATCGCTATTTGATAGGACAATTAGCATAATATCTCCATTTTCCATTTCTAATTTTACACGGTCTGTTTGTTCTTCTGTTTCTGTAAATTTATAGCCTTCTAGTATTCCTTTTTTTATTGTTCCATCTTCGTTTTGTTCTATTATTTCTTTCACTTGAGTTTTACTTTCTTCTTTCATTTCTTTTTCTTCCTCCTTTTCTTGGCATCCTACTAGACTCATAACTACTAGTAGTAAGAATAAAATTTTTACTATTTTCTTTTTCATTTTATCACCTTTTTTATCATATCAAATTTTAAAGCCTTTTAAAAGTATTTAAGTCCTCTTTTTCAAATTTACTAATACGATAAGAATCCCTTATTTTACTAATGGCTTTATTGTGAGTGAATACATTCAATTTGTTCTTTTTTATATAATTTAAGGTTTCTTGGGGATAGTGTATATATAATTCACAAATTAACCAAGCTTGGGCCATATTGACATAATACTTTTCTGTTTGCTTTTCGTCTAAAAGAGAAAAAATCTCCATTATATGTTCTTTTTGAAGAAAATGATTTAAAATTAGAACAAACCCAATACGTGAAATAAATTCTTGGTTAGAAAGTGCTAAGTGACATGCTTCTTTCCAATATTTTTTTTTATATTGTCTTACTATTTTTATACTATTACAGAAAGTATCACATAAAGACCAATCATCTACTCTTTTTATATATTCCTTGAAGTAAGAATGAAAATCTTCCTCTTCTTTTATTCTAGCGATGACTAAGCCTTGTAGCATGACTTCCTCATATGTTATTGGTTCATGGCTTAAATATTGCTTATAATCTGTATGTCCTATTTTCTTAGCTAAATCTTTTAATACAGGGACTTTTATTCCTGTTATTTCATACTGTGTTCTTATTATTTTTTTATTAAACTCTCGCGTTTTTTCTAAGCTTATACTTTTTAAATAGTTTGTAAAAGTTCTATAACTTTCTTCTGTCCAGTCTTTTGGTATCATTTATCAAAACCTCTTTTTTGTCTTTTTCATGTTTTTAAAAAAGAATTCTATTTTTTCTATTTTTCCTCTTTTAAAATAATCTATTGGCAATTTTTCTTTTATTTTTAAAGATTCCATTTTTATCTTATCCATTGTATTACCTAAAAATAGTATAACATTTTTGGTAAATATTTACATTGCTTATTTTTTTACACATGATATAATTTAATCAAGAACAATTGTTTGTATAAAAAGAGGGATTTTATGAATGTGAAAGAAAGGCATATTTTAAGTATTGATTTAAAAAGCTTTTTTGCTTCATGTGAGTGTGTGATGCGTAAATTAGATCCATTCCAAGTACCTTTGGTTGTAGCTAATCCAAAGCAAGGAGATGGAGCGATTACTTTAGCTGTTACACCTTTTTTAAAGAAACAAGGAGTAAAATCTAGAGGAAGATTATATGAGATACCAAAACATATTAAGTATGTTATCGTCCCTCCTCGCATGAATGCTTATATTCAATTTAGCGAAGCCGTCATTTCTGTTTATTTAGATTATATTGCCAAAGAAGACTTACACGTCTATTCGATTGATGAGTGTTTCTTAGATGTTACAAGTTACTTACATCTTTATAAAAAAAGTGATTATGAACTTGCTGAAGAAATATTAAACGAGATTACAAAAAGAACAGGTCTTACAGCTACTTGTGGGATCGGTCCTAATATATTGCTTGCCAAAATTGCTATGGATACAGAAGCGAAATTATATAAAAACGGAATTGCTAAATGGACTTACGAAGATGTTCCTACTAAATTGTGGAAAATTTCCCCACTTTCTCATATGTGGGGGATTGGTCCACGAATGGAAAAAAGACTTCATTCTCTTGGTATTTATTCGGTTGGAGATTTGGCACATTATGATAAGAATCAACTAAAAAATAAATATGGTGTAATGGGAGAAGAATTATGGAATCATGCGAATGGAATTGATTTCTCTATTATTAGTGATATGAAAATTCCTCCAAAAGAAAAATCTTATTCTAATAGCCAGATCTTATTTAAGGACTATTATGGAGAAAATGTTAAAATCATCATTCAAGAAATGGTATCGGTTGTAGCAAAGAGACTACGAGAAACCAATATGCATTCTTCTGCTATTGGACTTGCTATTGGTTACTCAAAAAGTGTGGGAGGAGGATTTTATCATACGATGAAATTGGATACTCCTACTGATAGTGAAAAAAGAGTTGGTGAAATTTGCTTCCTTTTATTTGATAAGTATTATCAAGATCAACCAATTCGTAAAGTAGGTGTGAGTGCCTTAAGGTTAACAAAAAAAGATAGTGTACAGCTTGACTTATTTAGTTCAATAGAGGAAGTAAAAAAAGAAAAGAATGAGAAAGAGGTTCTGGATATGATTACAAGTAAGTTTGGTAAAAATAGCTTATTAAAAGCATCTGCCTTACTTGCTGATTCTACCATAATGGAACGAAATAAAAAGATTGGAGGTCATAGTGCGTAATGGAACGTGGAATAATAAAGTGGCAACCTTTTAGTGCGGTAGTGCCAAGTTACAGAATGATAAATGATGTACTAAGCAAAAAAAATGTGGTCGAAATGCCTGTTTTGTCAGAAGATCAGCTTGTTACTATCCAAGAAAAACTGCTTTCTTCCTTTCAAAAAAAAGAGATAGTTACTATTTTGTATTTTTTTGCGGGTAGGTACTATACTATTAAGGGGCTTGTTACACAAATTGATACAAATACCCATAAAATATTATTAAATGATAAAAAATCATTATTTTTTTCACAAATCATTAGAATTTCATAAAAAATGCTTGCATCCCCTTAAGATATATGATATTATGGGTATGTTCTTGGGGAATTAGCTCAGCTGGCTAGAGCACCTGCCCTGCACGCAGGGGGTCGCGGGTTCGAATCCCACATTCTCCACCAGATTGATAGGAAACTCGAACTTTTCGAGTAGCAATAGAAAACGGCTTGTCAAAAAGTCGTTTTTATGTTATTACGAATGTGCATGTTACTTACATAAAATAAAAAGGGAAATACTTAACACTTCAATGTTGAGTACTCACCAAATTGGTTTGCACTTAATCTTGTTAGATTAGTGCGTTTTCTTTTTAGATAAAAAAAACATATTTATAGTTTAGACGAATAAATTAAGAAAGGAAAAATAAATATGAAAAAGGAACTCACACTAGAAATCGACTATTGGATGCATAAAGAATTAAGGGATTATTTATTATCATTGGAAGTTTTTTTTGATGTTACGATTCAAGATGATTGTTCCTATTGAATATAATCCTGATTTAATCGACGCTAAAATGCTGAAAGTATAGATATTCTTATTTTTAGCTGCTTTAAGAATGGCGTGTCTTATCTCTTTTGATAAACACGTTACTTGCAAAAAGAAATCATATGATATTCTTATAAAAGATTTATGTTGTGAGTTTTGTTTTAAAGAATTTATTGATGATCTTTTTATGATTGACGGGATCGTAAAATAATGAAGAAGAAATAAAAAAATTAGAAATTAAATTTAATTCTTAACTCAAAATTCATTATTAACACAAACTTTTTTTGTTTATGTTTTATTTAGTAATTATACAGAAGATATGGTTACACTCATGCGCATTGTACACTATGGAGGTGTCCCTGCTTCCATTTGGTTACTATCCTCTTCTACTCAAGGTTGGTGTTATGATCGTGTTACTCTGCTCGCTGCAGCATTGCACGATTTTCCATTTCAAGTAGTAGAAGGAGACATAGAAGGAATTCGTTATTTGGATCCGTCAGTAGAAGAACAAATCAAAAATGATGAAGAATTAGAAGAACATTATAACAATCATTGGTGGCTTGAAGTAAAGGATTTAGATAATATTTGGTGGGTCATAGATACAGGGAATGGAATTTGTTTTCAAAAAGAGATTTGGTATGCTATGGAAAAACCAACAATTACTTTTGTCTGTCCTAAAGAAAAATATATTCATAATCCAGAATATATTGATGCTTTTATTAGTGGAAAAAGAGATACTTTTGGTCCATTTACCATAATACCTTATTTAGAAAAAACAATTGAATCTTCTGCAATATATAGTGATGCTCTTCAAAAAGAGATTTCTCTATTTAAAGAAAAATGTAATTATAACACTTTATGTAATCAAGTATACTTAGATATGTTGAGTTTAGGCTTATTAAAAAAGGAGGCACTTGATATGAGTGAAGAGCAATTAAGAAAAGTATGAGAAAAGTATAAAAAGATTATAACTTCTATCGCTATTAAGTGTGGATAGATAGGAGCTTATTCAAATAATTGATTACAACTTATTACGGAGGAATTCCTGCTTTTATATTACTTTTATTACCAGAAATTCGTCGTAGGTATTGTTGGTAGAACTGCGCTTATGGCTGTCGTTTTAAATGAGGAAAATTTTCGCCGAATGGATGGAAATATCTTGGGAATACGATTTAACCCAAATGTTATAGAAACTATTGCTGCTAAAAGAAGAAGGAAAACCAATTAGCTTTAATTATGTCAATCAGTGTTGCATAGAGGTAAAATGGGGAAGTTTTTGGTATGTCATTCATACTTCTTCTGGTACGATTACTTTAAGAGAACTATTTTAATTATTTCAAAGGCCTAAAATAACGAAAATTTGTACTAAAGAAGAAATAAAAAGAGATTCTGATTATATAAATATTCTAAATGCGAATATAGAAAGGGATAAATATGCTTCCCTATTTTTATTACCTTTATTTGAAACATATGTAGATAATTCTTCTTATAAAGAGCCATAAAAAAAGGAGATTACTTTTTAATAAAGAAAGGATTTATTTTGATGATTTAGCTAAACAAAAGCAAGAGAAAAGGATAGAAGAAAAAATTTGTTTTAAAATAACAAATAAAAATACCCATTAAGGTATTTTTTCTTGCAGAAAAAAAGCGATTATTCTATCGCCTTTTCTTTTAAATAGCTAGTTCTTCTTCTATTTGTGCTACGACATCTCCAGCTTCTTCTTTTATTTCTGCATCATCAATTAGTTGATCTTCTAAGAATTCACTTGGTTCATCACTCATAAATTCTTTTTCTAACATCATTTCAATATTACTATATTGTTTTGCACCTGTACCAGCTGGAATTAGTTTTCCAATTAGAACATTTTCTTTTAAACCTCTTAATTCATCTACTTTTCCTTTAATTGCTGCTTCTGTTAATACTCTAGTTGTTTCTTGGAATGAGGCTGCGGATAAGAATGAATCTGTTTCTAGTGAAGATTTTGTGATACCTAACATAACAGGTCGACCTGTTGCAGGAACTCCACCACTTAAAATAACTGGTTTATTAGCTTCATTAAAGTCATGTAATGATACAGAAAGACCTTCTACTAATCCTGTATCTCCACCATCAACAATTTTCATTTTAGAAATCATACGACGTACAATGACTTCAATGTGTTTATCAGAGATATCAACACCTTGTGATTTATAAACTTTTTGAATTTCTTTTAAGATATAACTTTCAGCTGTAATTGGATCTGTAACAGCAAGCAATTCTTTAGGGCTTACAGAACCTTCTGTTAATTGTTCTCCTGCTACTACTTCTTGTCCAATATCTACACGAACTTTTGAGTTATAAAGTGTTGTATGTTCACGAGTTTCTACATCGTTTTCTACAACAATTTTGTGTTTTCCATTCGCCGCTTCAATGCTAATAACTTTACCAGCTATTTCAGCAATTGTTGCCTTAGCTTTTGGATTACGAGCTTCAAATAGTTCTTCTACACGAGGAAGACCTTGTGTAATATCCGCATCTCCACCATGCGCAACTCCTCCTGAGTGGAATGTACGCATTGTAAGTTGTGTACCTGGTTCACCAATTGATTGTGCAGCCATTACTCCAACTGCTTCGCCAGTTTCTACTAGATTACCAGTAGCAAGGTTACGTCCATAGCATTTTTGACATACTCCATACTGACTCTTACAAGTTAAAGCACTACGAATCTCTACTTTTTTGATTCCTGCTTTGACAATCTTCTTAGCAATATTTTCATTAATCATTTCATTTTTATCAACAATTTCTTCTTTCGTTTCTGGATTAATGACTTTTGTAGCTGTATAACGTCCTACAATACGATCTTCTAATGGTTCAATAATAGTCCCACTCTTTTCGTCGATAAAGTCGCTTGCTTCAATTCCTGAAATAGCGCCACAATCAGCTTCTTTAACAATAATATCTTGAGCAACATCTACTAAACGACGAGTCATGTATCCAGAATCCGCTGTACGAAGTGCTGTATCGGCAGAACCTTTACGAGCTCCATGTGTACTTAAGAAAAATTCAGAAACGTTTAATCCTTCAATGAAGTTTGATTTAATTGGGATTTCTACTGGTTGACCATTTGGTTTTGCCATACAACCACGCATACCTGCAAGTTGTGTAAAGTTTCCAGCATTACCACGAGCTCCTGAGTTCATCATCATGAAAATAGGATTTTTATGGTCGCCACTCGATATACCTTTTAATTCTTCCTCTACTTCATCTTTTGTATTATTCCATACTTGAATAATATTGTTATATCTTTCTTCTTCGGTAATTAAACCTCTTTGGTATTGTTTATTGATTTTATCTACTTTTGCTTGCCCTGCTTCAATTTTTTCGTTTTTGTCTTTTGCTTCTACGATATCGAATGCAGAAACTGTAATACCTGCAATAGTAGAATATTTAAATCCTAAATCCTTCATAGCATCTAGAACTGCAGAAGTTTCTGTTGTTTTATAACGTTTGAATATTTGGGCGATGATTTGGGATAAATTTTTCTTAACAAAAGGTGCTACTGGTTCCATTTCAGCGATTGCTTTTTTAATATCAGTTCCCATACTCAAGAAATATTTACTTGGTGTAATATTTTCAATATTTTCTTTTGATGCTTCATTAACATAAGGGAATGAATCAGGTAAAATTTCATTGAATATTAATTTCCCGGCAGTAGTCACTAAATACTTATCTTTTTGCTCATCAGTAAACAATTTGTATTTAAATGAATTGACAGGAAGAGCGATTCTTGTATGTAAAGTAATTTCTCTTCTTTCGTAAGCCATAATGGCTTCATTTGCATTTTTATATACTTTTCCTTCGTTTTCTTCTCCTGGCTCTTCTATTGATAGATAATAGTTTCCAAGTACCATATCTTGTGAAGGGGTAACAATAGGTTTTCCTGATTTAGGGTCAAGGATATTATTAGCACCTAACATTAGAAGTCTGGCTTCTGCTTTTGCCTCTTCGGAAAGTGGTACGTGTACTGCCATTTGATCTCCATCGAAGTCGGCATTAAATCCTGTACAAACAAGTGGATGTAAACGAATTGCTTTACCACCTACTAATTTAGGTTCAAAGGCTTGAATACCAAGTCTATGTAGCGTTGGAGCACGGTTTAACATAACTGGATGTTCTGTTATTACATCTTCTACGATATCCCATACACATTCATCACGAGTTTCAATTAATTTTTTAGCACCTTTAATATTATGGGCTAAACCTCTTTCTACTAAACCATGAATTACATGTGGCTTAAATAGTTCAAGAGCCATTTCTTTTGGAACTCCGCATTGATACATTTTTAGGTTTGGTCCAACACAAATAACAGAACGACCAGAATAGTCAACACGTTTTCCAAGTAAGTTTTGACGGAAACGACCTTGTTTTCCTTTTAACATACTTGATAAACTCTTAAGTGGTCTATTACCTGCAGCTGTAATACTTCTTCCGCGACGACCATTATCGAATAAAGAGTCTACTGCTTCTTGTAACATACGTTTTTCGTTTTGAACAATAATCGTAGGTGCTCCTAATTCCAATAATTTCTTCAAACGATTGTTACGATTGATGATTCTTCTATATAAATCATTTAAATCAGATGTAGCAAATCTACCACCATCTAATTGAATCATTGGTCTAATATCTGGTGGAATTACAGGAAGTGCTTCTAGAATCATCCATTCTGGTTTATTTCCAGATTCATCAAATGCAACAAGACAGTCTAGACGTTTTACAAGACGAATACGTTTTTGTCCTGTACAATCTTCTAATTCTTTTCTAATTTCTTCTACTTCAGCATGAACATCTACTTCTGTAAGTAGTTCTTTGATTGCTTCTGCACCCATTCCTACCCTAAAAGTACTGCCATATTTCTCGTAGTAAGCACGATATTCTTTATCTGATAAAGTTTGTTTTTTCTCTAAAGGAGTTTGTCCAGGGTCAATAACGACATAACTTACGAAATATAGTACTTCTTCTAAGTCTCTTGGAGACATATCTAAAACTAGTCCCATTTTAGAAGGTACGCCTTTAAAGAACCAGATGTGTGAACATGGAGAAGCAAGTTCTATATGTCCCATACGTTCACGACGAACTTTAGAACTAGTTACTTCTACTCCACATCTATCACATACAACATTTTTATATCTTAATCTCTTGTATTTTCCACAAGAACATTCGAAGTCTTTTGATGGTCCAAAGATTTTCTCACAGAACAATCCATCTCTTTCTGGTTTTAATGTACGATAATTAATGGTCTCTGGTTTTTTTACTTCTCCGTATGACCAACTTCTAATTTTTTCAGGAGATGCAATACCTATTTTGATACCTTTAAAGCTGCTAGCATCTATCATAGTTCTTCACCTTCCTCTTCTAATTCTCCAGGGAATTCTAAGTCATCTAAATCGCTTTCGAATTCGTCTTCATCCTCCTCTACGATAGGATTTTCTCCTTCCGTAGATTCTTCCATTTCTTCTTTTAGAACCGTATTTGTTAGTTCATTTACAACGATTCCATCCTCTTCCTCTTCTTCTGTTTCTAAATCTTGAATATCACAGAATTCTCCTTCACCATTTTGTACTTGAATATCAAGTCCTAAAGCTTGGAACTCTTTTAATAATACTCTAAACGATTCAGGGATTCCGGCTTGGTTAATTACTTTTCCTTTTACTAAAGATTCATATACTTTTACACGACCTACTACGTCATCTGATTTTACAGTTAAGATTTCTTGTAAGACGTGAGCTGCACCATAAGCATATAATGCCCAAACTTCCATTTCTCCAAATCTTTGTCCACCAAATTGTGCTTTACCACCAAGAGGTTGTTGAGTAACTAATGAGTAAGGTCCTGTTGAACGAGCATGTAATTTATCATCAACCATGTGGTGTAATTTAATCATATACATAACACCAACAGATACTCTATTTTCAAATGGTTCTCCTGTACGTCCATTGTAAAGAATTGTTTTTCCATCAGAATCAATTCCCGCAGTAGCAAGTTCCTCACTAATATCATCCATTGTTGCTCCATCAAACACTGGTGTAGCATAATGTACGCCTAGTTTCTTTCCCGCCATTCCTAGATGCAATTCAAGAATTTGTCCAATATTCATACGTGATGGAACACCTTGTGGATTAAGTACAATATCTACAGGTCTACCATCTGGTAAATACGGCATGTCTTCTTGCGGTAATATTAGGGAAATAACACCTTTGTTACCATGACGACCAGACATTTTATCTCCTACTTGAATCTTACGTTTTTGAATAATATATACTCTTATAACTTTAGAAACACCAGCAGGTAATTCGTCTGAATTTTCTTTGGTATAAATTTTAACATCATGAATAATTCCGCCTGCTCCATGGTCAACTCTTAGAGATGTATCTCTAACTTCACGCGTTTTTTCACCAAATATTGCATGCAATAATTTTTCTTCACTTGTTAATTCTTGTACTCCTTTTGGAGTTACTTTACCAACTAAAATATCGCCATCTTTTACTTCTGTTCCGATTCTTACGATACCATTTGCATCTAAGTTTTTACGAGCGTCTTCTCCCACATTTGGAATATCTCTTGTAATTTCTTCTGGTCCTAATTTTGTATCACGGCAATCAATGTCATAATGTTCTATATGTAGAGATGTATAAACATCTTCTTTTACTAATCTTTCATTTAATACGACAGCATCTTCATAATTGTATCCATTACATGTCATGAAGGCGATTGTCATATTTTTACCTAAAGCTAATTCTCCCTTATCAGTAGAAGGTCCATCGGCAATGACTTCTCCTTTGTGAATTTTTTCACCTTTTTTAACTAAAGGATGATGGTTTACATTAGATGCATCATTACTTCTTTCGAAATTTGCTAGATGGTAAATGTCTTCTCCACCTGCTGTTTTAACAATCATTTTTTTGCCATCTGCGTATTCTACAACGCCATCTGCTTTAGCAACAACAGTTGAGCCAGAATCACGTGCAGCAATATATTCCATTCCAGTTCCTACGATTGGAGCTTCTGTTGTAAGAAGTGGAACCGCTTGACGTTGCATGTTGGCACCCATTAAGGCACGTGTAGCGTCGTCATGTTCCAAGAAAGGAATGCAACTAGTTGTGATGGATACAATTTGATTTGGAGCTACGTCAACAAAATTTACTTTGTCTTTGGAAATCATAACCGTATCTCCATTTAAACGAGCAATTACTTTCTCTTCTTCTATTTCATTTTTATCATTTATTCTTAATGTAGCTTGAGAAATATAGTAATCGGCTTCCTCATCCGCTGTTAAATATACGATTTCGTCAGTTAATTTTGCGTTTATGACTTTACGATATGGGGTCATAATGAAACCATATTCATTTATCTTAGCATAAGATGCTAAAGAAGTAATAAGTCCAATATTTTGTCCTTCTGGAGATTCAATTGGACAAATACGTCCATAGTGACTTGGATTAACGTCACGAACTTCCATACCAGCACGTTCACGTGACAATCCTCCAGGTCCTAAGCAAGATAAACGTCTTTTATCAGTTAGTTCAGCAATTGGATTAATTTGATCCATGAATTTTGATAATTGAGAGCTACCAAAAAATTCTTTTAGACAAGCTGTTACAGGACGAATATTAATTAAAGTCTTCGGTGTAACTGTTTCTAATTCTTGGGTCGTCATTCTTTCTCTTATAACACGTTCCATACGAGACATACCTACACGGAATTGTGTTTGGATAAGTTCTCCTACTTGACGTACACGTCTGTTTCCTAAGTGATCGATTTCATCGTCACTACCAATTCCATATTGTAAATTCAAATAATATGAAACAGATGCATAAATATCAGAAATGGTTAAACGACGGGAGTCAATAGTCTGATCGTTACCAATAATTTTGTGAATGATTGTTTCATCATTTGCATCATATACAAGAACTTCTTGTATTTTATTATATTCATCTAATTCCTCGTTGATAGTTACTTCTTTTATTCCATAACCACTCTCAAATAATGGACGAATACTTTCTAAAATCTCTTTTGTAATTATAGTTCCCTCAGCAACTACAACGTTTTTTCCATCTTTGATATCTTGAGCAAGCTTTTGTCCTAGTAATCTTTCTACAACGTTTAATTTTTTATTAAATTTATAACGTCCTACTTTTTGCAAGTCATAACGAAACTTATCAAAGAATCTAGTAATAAGTTGGTTCTTCGCAGAATCTAATGTAGTAGGTTCTCCTGGTCTTAATTTCTCGTAGATTTCGATTAAAGCTTCGTCTGTATTCTTCGTACTATCCTTCTCTAATGTATTAAGTAGATACTTATCTTCTCCAAATACTGATAAAATATCTTCGTTAGAGGAAAGACCTAATGCTCTTAAGAATGCTGTAATAGTTACTTTACGTGTCCTATCAATACGAACATAGAATATATCACGTGCATCTAATTCGTATTCTAGCCAAGTTCCTTTGTTAGGAATAATTTCCCCAGATATGATTTTTCTTCCGTTTTTATCGATTTCTTTTTTATAATAGACTGATGGACTTCTTACTAATTGAGATACGATAACACGTTCTGCACCATTAATAATAAAGGTTCCTGCGTCGGTCATTAATGGTAGGTCTCCTAGGAATATTTCTTGTTCTTTTACTTCACCTGTTTCATGAATAAAGACACGTGCTTGTACTTTTAAAGGAGCAGCATAGTTTACCATACGTTCTTTTGCTTCCTTTACTGAGTATCTTGGTTCTTCAAAATAATATTCACCTAGTTCAAGTGAAATATTACCTGTGAAACTTTCTACTGGAAATAAATCCTCAAATACTTCCTTAATTCCCTCCTCTAAAAATCTTTGGTATGATTTTTTTTGGATTTCTAGCAAATCTGTCAATTCTAAGGTGTTTTTAATTTTTGAGAAAGTTCTTCTTTCTCGATGGTCCCCAAATTTTGCAATTTTGTATGCCATTTGTGTTTCACCCCTATACCTATTTTTTAGTGTTGTTTCAACAAAAAACAATACGTCACCAATTTATAATTTTAAATGACGCAACTTTTCTTGTCAACGTTTTTTGGCTTTTATTATATAAAAGCCTTTGCTTTTTTCCACTATTTCACAATTCATTGTTTTTTCCAGATGCGAAATAGCACTTTTAGCTCCTTGATCTTTTCGGATAACGAACCACAGCTCACCCTTCGCTTCAAGACGGTCTCTTGCTCCATCCAATATGCCGTAAACGACATCTTTTCCAGCTCGTATTGGAGGATTTGTTATAATTAAATCATATATATTGGTAATATTTTCATAAATATTACTTTCTAACACTTCTGCTTTGATATTGTTTTCTAAACAATTTTTCTCTGCTAAGTGTAGAGCCCTTTTATTTATGTCACACATTGTGACTTTCCATTTTAGGATTTTAGCTAGTGCAATACCAATAAAGCCATAGCCACATCCTATATCTAATACTTTTAAGTTTTTCTCTTTTTTTTGTTCATAGAGGGTATTTAAAAGTAAGGTACTTCCAAAATCTAGCTTGTCTTTTGAAAATACACCATTATCACTCAAATATGTAAGTTCATACTCTTTATATTTATATCGAATTGTTCTTAATTCACTTTTTAAATCGGGGTTATTTGTAAAATAATGTTCCAAATCATCACCATTTTTCTCGTTTTAGACAATATATGAATAGATTATATCCTAGTTTTTCGCCCGAGTCAACAAAATGTGAGATATATTATAATAATTTTTGCCTAAAAATGCAATTGTTATTTACAAAAAGTGTCAAGAAAAAAAAAGAAATCAATACATTAAATACTTTCGAATCTCATGGTGTGTTTTCTCTGCTTCACAGGAGCTTTCATTCCTTCATAGGCTAGCTTTTTGATTTTACCCACCATACTTTTTATATTAATTACTTAACTTGTATTTGTTCCTTATCATATATTTCTATCTCTTTTTCGAGCAGATTTTTCTGGTATTTATATCTTATCATTCTTAAATCCACATTTGTTATATGTCCATTTCTTTATTTCTTCTAATATAGATAGTTTTATACTATAGGAATTCTTCCTATTTTTATTTTTAAATTTAGGAAGTTCATTTTATTTTTAAAACATCTTATACGTACCATCTAAACCAAATAAAGTTGTTCTTAAAACTCAACTATATATACCCTTTTAGCCATACATAATCCTCTTGTAAGCTATCTAAATTAAATATCATTTCTTTTAAAGAGTAATTTATTTTTAACTCTTTAAACATTCTATCTATTGGATTAAGATAATAATATAGATAATTCTGGAATTCTCTAAGAATCGATTTAACTCTATTTTTTCTAATGATGGATACATTCTAACTTTATAAGCTTTATAAATTGACATAGAGTATCGTCCTTTTAATGACAATTATCATATAGTAAATACATTCGTTCATCGGTAAAATTGTACTCTAAAAAAAATTTATTCTTTTTTGAATAAATCTTTTTGCTCTATATTTCTTTTAATAATAGTTACTTTCTCTGTCCAATGTGATGACGGATTATTTGGATGTCCATTGACATAGATTGAAGAAAGTTCTGCAATAGCATTTTCACTTGTTAAGTCTATTTCATAATTATTAAGCATTGCTCGAAGAGCTGTCACATGTCCGATGATACCAGCTTCCAGTGTTGGATATTCCATCCAACCAGCATAACCTCTTTGTCCGCCGACATTATTGTCATACATGAACAAACCACTTTTTAAATATCCTGTTTCTAGATAGCTAATAGCAAGAGCTGTTGTTTTATCAACACCGAACATATCGCAAACATGCCCTAAATATTCTTCGTATGTTAAGCCATTTTGTAAATAGACTTTTCCATCAATAATAGTCTTTTCTTCGTCTTTTTCATTAGATGCTCGAATCTCTTCTAAGGAAGAACCATATTTTTCTGGGTAGCGATACACATCACGAACAAAGTACATAATTCCTGCTTCTTCAGATGTGAAAGGATTAACAAAGGCTGCTACCACATTTTCTGGACCAATAACGTAATTTTTCAGCCAACTATCCTTGGTATAATTTTCTGTATAAGTATGCACTAGTTCTATGGTTTTATCTACGTTTAATTTAAATTTCTGGGCATAATAAATAACCGTGTTGTCTCTTTGCCTATTTTTCATTGCGTTTTCTACTTGGTAAACAACTGCATAGTCAAGAGATGTTCTATCTTTTATATTTAATCCCGCTTCTAATTCGTTTGGCGTTTTTACCACGTTTTCCTCTAATTTATAGGTATGCAAAATAAAACAAAATAAACATACAAATAAGATGAGAGCAATAGGAACAGCCATGATTACTTGTTTTCTAAGACGTAATTTATGCCTTTTTTCCATCATACAAATTCTCCTTTAGTCTTGTATGTTATCATTTTACTTTATATTTATTTTTTAGTCAAACAAGAAGCTCTTTTCTTCTTTTTTTAAGTGTCTATTAACAGTTCGTTTACAATATTTTATTCAAATAGTTTAGAAAAGTTTCCTTCTTCAAAAATAGGAATCTCTTTATTATCCTCCGTTATTCCAATAATCTCTAAATCTTTCGTTCCTATCATAAAGTCCACATGGTTTTCACATTGATTTAAATGAAGAGTTGCAAGTTCTTCCTTTGTTTTATTAGGGCCATCTTGTATACATTCCGTGAAAGAAGCTCCTAATGCCATATGACAAGCGGCATTTTCATCATATAAGGTTTCGTAAAATATCATATCTGCTTCTCTAATTGGCGAATCATATGGAACAAGCGCTATTTCTCCTAGGCGGTTAGCATTTTCTGTTGAATGGATTAATTGTTTTAAAGTTTCTTCTCCTTCTTTGGCTTCGCAGGAAACAGCAACACCTTCTTTAAATGTAATACTAAAATCTTTAATTACCACATTTTGATAACACAAAGGAAGAGAGGCATACACGATACCATTTGCAGAAGTAGCGTCTGGAGATGTAAATATTTCTTCCGTAGGAAAATTAACAATCACGTCTTTGCCGTTTTGTAATGTCTCTTTTCCTGAAGCCCAAATATGATTTTTAGGAAGGGATATTTCCAAATCAGTTCCTAAACTATTTTTGTATTTTAGCTTTTTAAATTGATAGGTATTTAATTTTTGGGCTCTACTGATTAGGTGCTCAATCTTTGATTCCCAAAGTCCTTCTGTATCAGGGAAATTGATTCCACAAATTGCAAATATTTTCATCCATAGTTCCTTAACAGGATTTTCCGCCTTTGGAAATAGTTCTTTTGCCCAAGTTTCAGTAGGAACAGCTGCGATACACCAAGGGAACATCACCTTATCACGAAGTTCATCAAATGTAACACAGGTTTTTAAGCTGTACATACTCATCTCATTCATTTTTTTTGGATCGACATCTTTCATCAATCCAGGATTTTCTGACGTTAAATTTAAAAAGGCTGCTCCTTTTTTTGCATATTCATTCCAAATAGTACGATCCCACATTTGCGTCTTTTTTAAATCTTTAGTGTCTAAAGCAAGTAAGGCATCATGTTTTAAGTAAGCATCTTTCATATCAAAATAAATATCTTTTACACCTAGTTTATAAGCTTCCTTGGCAACTATACGAGCAAAATCTATTCTTTCCGCATTAAAGTTAATTAATAAACTTTGGCCTTTTTCTATTTTTAAACATGTTTTTAATAATACTTGAGCATATTTCTGCATTAACTCTTCCATAAGTTATCTCCATTCTAAAGTATCTATGATGTTATGGTATTCATTTAAAAGGAATCTTCTATCTTCTTCCGTTATGTGTTCTTTATAAATAGTGAGGGATATATCTAAATACGCTTGTGTTGATTCGTCAATATCCTTTTTGTATAAATGTTTTTCTACATAGATTTTATTGCTTTCCCCAACTATATGGTATTCTAAATTGTTTTCTTTTATTGTTTCCACTTTAGGGTTATTTATACCTAAGTAGCTCATTTTAGAATGCATGATTTGCGAATTATTTTGGGGGTCATATTCCCAATCTTGAAACACAATATTTGATACAATTTCATATGTTTCAAAAGAAATGGTATTTAAAGTTTCCATATCTGGAATGAGTTTGTTATAAAATAAAGCAAAATGAATTTCAGCTGCTCCATAATTATAATTTTCTTCTGGTTTAAAGACTATATTATTAGTGGTCTTATTGTAAGTAACTTTAAAACCATGCAAAAGGAATTCTTCTTTTTCACTTAGTCTATTTGTTAGACTATCAATAGAGTAATCTTTTATTTCTTCTTGGGTAAGTTTTTGGGTTGGGAGTTCATATTTATCATCTTGTCTTTTTTCGATATTTTCTACTTGTTTTTTTAGTTCATTTACACTATCAATGGCTTTTTTTAGTCCACTAAAAAAATTGTTCATTTGATTCGCCTCTTTCTATTTTATTATAGCACAAACTAAAACACATAAAAACGACTTTTTAGTCGCTTATCTTATTTTCCCTTTTGTTTCAAAAGATATATAGTTATATAAATTATTCAAGTCATCACTATCAATGTAGATTACTCTTCCTCCTGGAGGATTAATTTTTTGATTGCCAAATACTACCCATATAATATCCATAGAAGTAGATGGCATTGTGGATAGTCCATCTGTAAATATTATTTTATTTTCTACTCTATTTGTAAAAGCATTTACAGCTATATTGAAGTCGGTTCCACCTCCACCATAAAAGGGTAGACTATCAATATCAGTTACATCCTTTATTTCAGTAAAACCATAAAACACTGTATCAAAACAACCAACTTTTACGCTTGCATTTGACAAAATGTTTTTACATTCTCTTAAAAAGTTTCTAAGAAGAGTTTCTTCAATAGAACTACTTGTATCTAAAAGAATTTCTGCTTCTGGTTTTGGTATTTCCTCTAAATAAGGTGTTAGTACTCCATCTTCTATTTGAGCATTTTGGTAAGACCAGTCTATTTCATATTTTATGGCTTCTTTTAATAAGATTCGCCAATCTATTAGAGGCTCTGCATAGCCAATATATGTTATGTTTCTTTTTTTCCCTCTGTGTCAGTTCCACAACCATGTGCCTGACTTGCTAGTGATTTGCTTAATTCATCTAACCTTTTTTTTCGTTCTATTTTATTTTATTTAAAGATTTTTTTCTCTCCCATTTCAGCCATTCTTTTTATAGCTTCCTTTTTTCTTTCTTCTTGCTCTACTTTTTCAGATCTTTTGTCTATTTCCTGGTCTTTTGCTTCTTCTTTTTTCTTTTCTATTGCTTTTTCCCAAATAGAATGATCGTCGTGACCAACATTTTCCGTTTCCACTTCTTCTCCTTCTATACATGAATCTTGATTAGAAATTCCATTTTCCTGTCCTTTTCCTTGTTTTTTTCTTTTAAAAGTTTTTTATACATTTCTTCAGCATCATAATTGATTGCTTCTTCTATGTCAACACAGCCCTTTACAAGAGACATTCCGTCCTCTTTTAAATAGGCATTTATTATCGCATCTGTTGCTTTATTCCAAATTTTTTTATCTTTTTTTTCCGATCTAAAGATATGGTTAAAAGCAATATGACAAACTTCATGGGCAAATACAAAGGTTTGCTCAGCGTCCGTTAAGGGATTCATAAAGTTAGGATTATAATAAATTGTTTTTCCATCGGTGGCGGCGGTCTTTATCGTTTGATCTGGAAGAAAGTTTGTATTTGCTACTACACTGCCAAATAAAGGTTATTTAATTAGTAATCTTCTTATTATTGTTTCTAGCTTCATATACTACCTTTTAAATCTGTGCACAAAGAGAATAAACTTCTTCATTCATTTTATTTTTAGTTAAATTAGAACATGTAGCTACAATTAAACAATTTTTTGGCAAATCAAATGTACTTACTTTCTTATATTTTAGTATCTCGATAAATTTTGTTTGTTCTTCAAGAGCTATTTCATTTATATTTTCAATGACTAGAATAACATACCCCTTTTTACTATTTTCTATTACTTGTTTATACCATGTTGGAGGACAAAATTCGGTATCTTCATAATGTCCATTTAATTCTGTTCTCTCTATATTAGCTTTTATAATAATGGCATGATTAAAAGAAGCTGATGGGATGTTTTCTATTAATAAAGGAGATATACCTGCTTTTATATAATTTTCTAATAGACTTAATCGTTCTTTGTTCATCTTCTTATTCCTCCTTGTGATAAGCTATCCGCTAGTTGTAGTTCGGCAAGCCGTTCTAATCGTTCTTTGTCTCCATGCGTCCACATGGATTCAAATGCAGCTTTTGGCTCTGCTCCTATTTTTTTCATAAATTCTCTTACTACTTCAAAATGCTCATCGTCGACAGAGGATAATCCTACTGCGGTTGCAAATTTTTGGGCTATATCCATTTCAAAATCATCGTTTGTATAATTTCCTTCAATTACATCTTCTACAGTTATTACTTGTTGGCGAACAAAAGCAATAAAATCAGTTGTCAATTCATTTCCTATTAAAGCTCTTAGCATTGCTGGTTGATTTGTTGCATACAAAAATTTAGATGCCATCTCCCATTTTCTTGGGTCTGCATTTGGTTTGTCCCCTGTATAAGGCGTTCTTAAAACATCTTCTCCACTATAAGATTTATAAGCTACATAAGCATAAATAGCGGGATGAATTTTCGCTTGTGGCTCTTCTTTTTTTAAAGTTAATCTTTCGTATTTTTCTTTCGGCGTGGAAGCCCATCTTAACCAACTATCTATAGTTGTGTAAATATAAACATGAGCAAAACGATTAAACAAAGGTTCAGCCATTTGATTAGCAGCTAAAGAATCCTTTAAATCATTTCCAGCAGCTACTATTCGCGCGTTTTGTGGAAGTTTCCATATTCCATTTACTTCCCCGTCTAATATTATATTGAAAGCCATTCCTTGAATAGAAGGTAGTGCATTTGTCAGTTCATCAAAAAATAGAATATGAATTTTATCTGGTTCTTTAGAGCACTTTTCTACTAAGCGTTTATACCATGTTGGGGGAATGTCAAACATCTCTTTTGTTTCCGCATTATAAACACTTTTTCCATTTAAACTATCTGGAGTAGCATTTCGCATGTATAGAATTTCACAATCAGGATCGAATTGTTTTACTCGTGCCGATTTACCCTCGCTAGAACGGCCATGCAAAAAGACGGCAACATTACTTTCCAAAGCTCCTTTTATTATCTCTTCTTCTTCTACGTTAGCAAAATTGAAAGCATAAGGATTTTTCTTTCTTATTTTTTTCCCTGATAGGCTTTCTGTGTCCTCTTGTAAATCATTTGTATATACATTATTCGTTTCAATCTCTTTTGCAAAAAAATTATCCATAAATTTTTTTATATTAGTACGAAGAAAATCTCCCGTATAATTTTGTTCTTTATTAAATTGTACTCCTGAAAAAAGAATTTTCTTCGAAAGAGCAATACTATTATTTTGATCTACAAGCCAAGTTATAGGTTCTACTTTTACCCAATATACATTCCCACTTTGTATAGTTCTTCCATCAGGCAAAACTTCTCCATCACCATTGGAATCGCCAATGAAACGAATGTATTTTTGTCCTTTATATTCATATTCGGTAAATGTTCTTGGTTGAAAATCTTTGTTATAATCACTTAAACTTGCAGAGTCAGTTGTATAAACTCTCCCTGTTACTTTTAAGCCTCCATTATTATAAGACTTTTCTAATTCGTTTGAAAAATTTTCATCCACTATGGTTTGTGGATATTCTCCATAAATTGTCTCTTTTACTCCGCTTTTCCCTCTCACTACGTTCGAGGAGATAGAGGAGATGGCAGAGTAAGGTAAAGCTGGGCGAGCCCCACCAGAGCGTTTGAGAATATGGAACCAAATTCTAGTACCATCTCTGATAACGACGCGCGCGTTATTATCTTCAGGGGTTTGTGTCCACCACCAACCAGTTCTATCTTTTCTAGAAGATCCTTCATTAGTATAAAAACCAGTTGCAACATAACCACCTAATAAAATGGCAAAGTCTGTTATTGCACATTTTGTCCCATATTTTTCAAATATATCTAATTTGTTTTTACCAAAAATTTGTTCTTCTTTTAAAAATATAAAGTTACTCATATATTTATCACCAATTCTATCATAACATTTTTTTCGACATTTTTGGCATTTTTTACCTATTTGAAAGGAATTAACTCCTTTTTAAATTTTTTACTCTCTTTAGTCTTTTTAATATGGTTATAAAAAGAGTTTTTTCTTTGGTAAACATATTCTTCATCTACTATTCCTTTATTGAATAGTTTATTTATTGTTTTCAAATGATTCTTCATGCGCTGTTTTGATGATTGCCTTAATCTCATAATGATTTTTCCTTTTTCTTTTAAAATATGTCTATATCCTAAGAAATCGATCCTATTTTTCGTTCTTCCTATTTGCGTTTTTTCATTTAGTTCTAATTCAAGAACTTCTTGACAAAACTTTTCAATTTCTTTTTTACATTCAGTTAAGTATTTTTTATCTCTATGAATTAAAATCATATCATCCATGTATCTAACATAACTTTTTATTTTTAATTTTTCTTTTATAAAATGGTCTACTTTATTTAGGTATAAAAGGGCAAACCACTGACTTGTTTGATTCCCAAGAGGAAGACCTACGTTAGTTTTATCTGGTTGTTCTTTTATGATTTTTTTGATTAACCACATTTCGTCGTCCGAAAAATCGATTTCTTCTAAAATTCTTATTAAAATAGAGTGATTAATACTAGGAAAATATTTACGAATATCACATTTTAGAAAATATATATCATTGTTATTTTCTTTTCTAAATTCTTTCCTTAAAAAGCTATGTAATCTTTTTATAGCAAAAATAGTTCCCTTTTCTTTTCGACAAGCACAATTATCATAGATTAATTTTTTTCTATTTTTTCTTTTAAGCAGGCATCACAAAAACATCTTACGACAAGTCTATCTTTAAAGGGTAAGGCTTCTATAATTCTTTTTTTGGGTTCATAAATAATAAATTTTTTATATTTACCTAGTTTATATTGTTTTGTTACTAATTCTTTTCTTAAAAGGGTTAAGTTTACCGCTAAATTTGCCTCAAAACGGATTACTTCTCCTTTATGTTGTTTGGCTTTTCGGCAATTTTTGTAAGCACTATATAAATTTTCAAAGGTAAATATTTCTTCTAACTTCATAGGTTCCTCCCAAAAAATAAACACTCCTTCTAACGCGCAAAGAGTTTTATACTCGTTGCTTGTGTGAGTGTTTTTGTCTTTTTCCATCGCGCTAAGAAATTCTCTTTTAGCGAATAGAAAAGAAGAAAATTCCTTCACCTTACAATACGGATATATTTTTCTTAAAATATATTTCTCTGATTTGTTTTTTGAATCTTATAATGATTCCTTCAAAAGTGAATCTGGTCGAGCCCCACCATTTCGTTTGTTAATATTGTTCCAATTTCTATTACCATCTTAGTTAACGACGCGCGCGAAGACACACGACGGGCTCCACACGGGCGAAGCACGCAAATAATAAATTTTCTCCTTAATTAAAGGTCTTTCAACCTAAAATCCTAATTCTTTTTCTTCCATCTTTCATCATCACTTTTCTTCCAAGCAACGATAAGATTGATGGTTTCTGCAAGTAGTATAGAAATCTGCTTGTATTGCTTTTGTAGGATACAACCAGAACTTTCTGCTACCATTGCTATATAGCCTAATAATTTTAATTTCACTATTGCTTCTTTTTGAAAATTTTCTCTTTTCTCTTTATTAGTAGCTGAATTCATTTGGATGAAATTTGCTTCTAAAAGATATTCAATTGTATCTAATGCATAATTTTGCATGCGATTTACAAATACACTTCTAAACTTTTTAGGAGATTTTTCTGTTATTGTAATTACGTAAGCACATAATTTTTTAGCAATTGTAATCACCATTAAATCATTGGCATTGGATGGGATTTTTTCGATTATTTTTAAATCTTTATCTTCTAATTCTAATACTTCTTTTTCTTTTGTTTCGTTAAATTTTTCTTTTTCTGCCATGGCTATTCCTTTCTTGATTGCTACCACATCATCTATAGCATTTGCAGATCTAGTAACAATTTCAAGTTCTTTCGGAATTTTTAACTGATTGCTTCTACTTACTTGTAACATGAAAACACATCCTTGTACTTCTATCCGACAATAGTAATAGAAGTGATTCAAAAAGTTAAAATAGTTCCCAATTACTACCTGACTTTTTTGACATATTTTGAAATTTCTATTAAAGGTTTTCTTAAAATAGAAAGTTTTCTTTCTATTAATTCATTTTAACATAAAAAGAACTTCTAACAAGTTCTCTATTGAAAGTTCGAACAAAGCGAACAAATTTCTCATGGTAGCGGGAGAGGGACTCGAACCCCCAACATTTCGGGTATGAACCGAACTATCTAGCCAGTTGATATATCCCGCCATAAAAGTAAGCAATTTAATATTATCATAAGCTTACTTATTTGACAATAGTTTTTTGTAAAATATTCGTCCTTTTCGTAACTATTCAGACCCTATTATTATGAAATAAGCAAAAATATGCTGTAACGCTAATATTTATAAGGAAACTTAAATATTTAAACTTTTTTTAATAGTGAATATTTTTATCATCAACATTTGAACAAGCCCTTATTTTATGGAAAATTTAATTTTTGAAATTACTATAGTCTGAATAATTACTCCTTTTCTTCTTTATTTTTTTTATAAATTTATTCTATTTACGAAGAAGATGACTATAATCTTTATTTAATTTTTGGTTATAAATAGCGAGCGCTTCTTCATTTCTTAATGATAATCCATAATATGCATTCATTTCAGGTATACTAAATTCACCACATATAATTTTGTCTAACATTTCCTTTAATTTTTTAGGATCGTCTAAATAGCGGTTTCGCAAGAATCTCCATAAAATTCCGCTAAGAAATATGCGTAAGATTCATGGTTTTGGCATTCTTTATAAATACTACTATATTCTTTACCAAGGACATTTTCAACAAATATTTCGATTGCCCTTTTTTGTTCTTCTTTTTTAAACATTTGTTGTTTTAGGTAAAAAATACGGCTTGCTGCATGTTTTTCTACTATGTCTTCTTTCATTAACCTACTCCATTCATAAGCCATAATATATTCCATAAGAATGTTTAATTCCTCTTTGTAGTGAATATTGCCAATAACGTGATTAAAATCTTTTGTAATAAAAAAGTCTAATAAAGCTCGCATAATTACATTAGCTCCTACTACTACCTCAATAGATACTAATTCTTTGCTAATATAAATTTTCTTAGGAATATAAATTCCGTTTTCTAAATCTGATTCTAAATCTCCTGCAAAAATAGAGATATTTGGGTTCACCTTTATCATGTTAATTAAATTTTCTATCAGTGCTTCATGCTTATCTCCTAATACTTTGACTAGTATTACTTTCAAAAAATTTTTTATTTCTTTCAATCTAACTCTATTATAAGAAAATATAAAAGGAGCGGGTATTTCCGTTTTTTCTAATTTTGTTCCTAATCTTTCATAATTTCTTTTGCTTTGTTTATCTGTTAGTTCTGAAAAATCTCTATTATGATCACGTCTTTTATCTTCTTCAAAATTATCTAAGACTGTTTTTAGTTGTTCTATTGACTCTATTGCTTGTATTGCATCCATATTGCTTCTTCTTTTTGCTCTTTATCATATAATAATCTTTTTACAAAGTCAAAAAAAGAATACTAGGCGTACTCTTTTATTTAATAAGAATGAATATATCATGCAATGTTACATATGCCATTAAAGCAAGCAATAAGATAAAGAAGATATTTGTTGCTATAGCTTCTATCTTTTGATTCATTTTCTTTCTTGTTATTTTTTCAATAAGTAAGAATAGAACATGACCACCATCTAAAGCTGGAATTGGTAAAATATTCATTATTCCTAAATTAATACTTAAATAAGCGGTTAAAAGAAGAATATTTACAACTCCTGCTTTTCTTGATTCGCCAACAGCAGAATAAATTCCTACAGGACCAGAAAGATCATTTATAGATATTTTCCCTGTAAATAAGTTGCCTACAGTTAACCACATTTGTTCCATGGTACTGATAAGTTTTCTTCCTGCATATTTTACGGATGGAAGAAATCCTTTTTCTACTTCGGGTTTAATATTGATCCCGAATTTTTTAGTTTCTCTTCCTTTGCTGTCTTTTTCTATTTCTGGTTCAACTTCAAAAGTGTCTAATCCCCCATTTTCATGTTTTACTGTAATGGTATACTTATTATCTTTGCTTTTTAAAATAAGATATAGTTGCGCTTTATCCCACGTAGATACTTTCTTTCCGTTAATAGCCGTAATCGTATCGCCATCTAAAATCTTTGCTTCTTCAGAAGGAGAATCTCCTTTTATAAAAGTAGCATTTGCCATAGCAGAATCTTCCTCTACGCTATAAATAATGGGGTCTAATCTTTGTGCTCCCCAAATAAGTGCGATTGTAAATAAGAGCAAAAGAGCAAGCAAGAAGTTATTAAAGACTCCAGCACAAAGAATGATTAATCTTTGATACCAGGGACGGTTACACATAAATTTCTCTTTTGGAATTGTGTCTGTATCGTCATCTTCATATACTTCTCCAGCCATCTGTACAAATCCACCAATTGGCAAGGCGCGAATGGAATAATTAATTCCATCTTTTCCCTTAATACTTTTTAGTACAGGTCCCATACCTAATGAAAATTCATAAATATGAACTCCTGATTTTTTTGCTGTTAAGAAATGCCCCAATTCATGTACAAAGATTAGGACTCCTAACATAAGAATAAATATCATTATATTTAAAATTGTTTCCATTTTTATTCCTTTCTATTTTATTATATTTAAAATACTGACAATAATTATATATCCTAAGACGATAAAAGATAAACTATCAAAACGGTCAAGGATTCCTCCATGGCCAGGAATTATATTAGAAAAATCTTTTATTTCGTTTTCTCTTTTTATTTTACTAAAAAATAAATCTCCTAATTGACCTAATACAGATAGAACAAGACTCATGCAGATAAGTAAGAAAATGTTGATTTCAGGAGTGATTACATTATAGTAAAATATAGAAGAAATAGCAGCTCCTGCTATCGTTCCTCCAAGACTTCCTTCTATTGTTTTTCCAGGAGACACTTCAGGAATCAATTTATGTTTACCGATTAATTTTCCTGTAATGAAAGCTAAAGAGTCCGTTACACAAGCTACAATAAGTAAATATAAGAGTACCCATTTATTTTCTAAGTAAATGGTTGTTGTTAGGTTAAAGAATATTCCTAAAAATAAAATGAATCCTAATAAATAAAAATATTCTTTGGTAGTATACCTCGCTTTTTTATCAAATATACTTGGAATTGCTAAAGCTAAAACAGATAAGGAAATAGCTAAAAAGGTAACACCAAAATCGGCACTTTTACCTAATACAATTAATTCTAGACAAAGTAAACCAAGTACCATTACATAAGTTGGATAAGGTTGATGACTTTTTTTTAATCCTAAGGTTTCTTTATATGCTAAAGTAGCTAAAAGCGCCATACTTGCTTTAAAGACCATTCCTCCTATTAAGAACAAAGGAATAGCGATTGCTATTAAAACTATTGCACTAATTATTCTTTGTTTCATTTGCATCGCCTCCAAATTTTCTTTCACGTTTATTAAATTCGTCTATCGCTTCTTCAAAATGTTCTCTATTAAAATCTGGAAAACAAATTGGCGTAAATAAAAATTCAGCATAACTTAATTCATATAATAAAAAATTGCTAAGTCTTTGTTCCCCACTTGTCCTTATCAGTAAATCTACTGGGGGCAAATCATTATACATATAATGGTATAATGTTTTCTCATCGATGGCTTCTTCATTTAGCTTTCCTAGCTTGACGTCTTTGGCTATCTTCTTTGTTGCATCGACGATTTCTTGTTGTCCTCCATAATTAATACATATGTTAAAAACTCCTTTTGTATTATTTTTTGTTTTTTCTTTAATATAATCCATTGCTTCTAAAACATCTTCTCTTAGAGGTTCTCTTCTGCCTGAGAAAATGATTTTTATATTTTCTTTATGTAATTTATTAAATTCTTTTTTAAACCAATTGACAAACATATCCATTAAATAAGTAACTTCTTCCTTGCTTCGCGAAAAGTTTTCATTTGAAAAGGCAAATACGCTTAATACTTTTACTCCTTTGTCTATTATATAAGGAACTAACTCTTGTGTATTTTGAAACCCTTTTTTATGTCCTTGTAAAGGAGGAAGCCCTTGTCTTTTTGCCCATCTTCTGTTTCCATCAAGTATAATTGCCACATGATCTGGGTAATTTCTATCCATTTTCATCAATCCTTCTAAAATAGATTATACTATTAACCTCTTCGTAAAGCAAGAAACAACGTATTTTTATATAAACAAAAAGAGACTAAGGTCTCTTAGAAAGAATCAATGTTAATTTTTACATTATGAATTCCTTGGATATAAGCATGTGCTTGTACAAGTGTACGAATAGCATTTGCCATTTTTCCATTTCTTCCAATCATAGTTCCCATATCGCTTTCATGAACAATAATTTCTAAGATAGTAGAATCTTCTTCTCCGCCAAATTGTTGTACACTTACCATATCAGGTTCTTTAGCAATATTTTTAACAAGGTATTCCGTAAATGCTTTTAGTTCCATTTTACTTACCTACTTTTTTTGATTCTGCATGTTTAGCTATAATACCATTTTTACTTAATAAATTTCTAACAGTATCTGTTGGTTGTGCTCCTTGTGCTAACCAATATAATGCTTTTTCTTCATCGATTGTTACTTCATATTCTTTTGGAATTGGATTATATGTTCCAATTGTATCAATGAATCTTCCATCTCTAGGACTACGAGAGTCTGATGCTACAATTCTATAATGAGGTCTTTGTTTAGAACCTCCTCTTTTTAATCTTAATTTAACTGCCATTTGTTATCCCTCCTTTGTTTTTAAGCATTTATAATATAACAAAGAAAATATACCTTGTCAACCTTTTTAGGTTTACAACAAAAAAAGATGATAACTTCTATGCTTTATCATCTTTTATGTAATCTTCTTCTACTTTATCTACATCTTCATTTTCTTCATAAATATCGTCCCAAGGAAGTTCGTCTTCTTCAATAGCTATTTTTACTTTTCCTTCGCCCACTATTTCAACACCAAGTTCTTTTTCAATATGTAGTTCTACTTCTCCATTTTTAATTTTCACATCTTGAACAGTTGGTTGTTTTAAACTTCTAACAATAATTTCATTATCGTTATTTAAAGCGGCCATGTCTTTTACACGTAGACGCATTGCTTCATCATACGTAAAGCTTTTTGTGGTTACTCCTGTTTTGGAATCATTTTCATAAGAGTACCAAACATTTACATCAAATGAACCATTAATATTCACTTCATTTTGATGGTTACTTCCAGCAAATTTGTGGTTGATGATCCAGCAGCCTAATACAGTATCAGGTGTTTGCTCTGTTTTTAAAGTATATACATTATTTGAAGTTTTTCTTCCTTTTCCAACGATTGTTTTGGTAACGATTTCTTTATAACTAGACATATTATTCACCTCTAATTTAATTTATGCTTAGAGGTGAATAATATTGCCAAAAATTTTTTATTTTAAATATTCTTTAATTTTTCTGATAGCTTTTGAGGTTTTAGCAAATGTTAACCATTCTTTTTTAGGATGAGCTTCTTCTTTTTTTATTAGGAGAATTCGATCTTTATTATTTAGTTGCTGATCTAATTTTACTTCTTGTCCATTGATAAAAGCTTTATCAAGGTGATTGCCTATATCTGTATGTAATTTATAAGCAAAATCCACTACCGTAGAACCTTCTGGTAGCTCAACGATATCTCCTTTTAAGGTATAAACATATATATTATTAGTAAATATTTCTTTTTTTACTTGTTCAATGTAATCTTGATCATTGTTTACTATTTCATTTAAATCATGTAAAGTATTAAAGAATTGGTAATTCTTTTTCAATTCTTCTTGCATCTTTTTCTTCCCCTCTGATTGTAATAACTCCCAATAGGCCGCTAAACCTAATGTATTTATATTATCCATTTTTCTTGTTTTGATCTGAATTTGTAATATATGATTAGAGGGTGCAAAAACGCTTGTATGTAAGGAACGATACATATTGGTTTTAGGACATGCAATGTAGTCTTTAAACTTGTTGGGCATTGGTTTATACAATTTATGAATAAGTCCTAATACTTGATAACAAGTTTCTTCATCTTCCACAATGATTTTACAATTTACTAAGTCATGAATTTGATTTAATTTCTTTCCTTTTTTTATCTTTTTAAATAACTGGTATGCATTCCCAATTTTGGTTCTTATTGCACATTCTATCTTTTTATTAGCACAAGATGCGCTTATTTCTTCCGCAGCTATACGAAGACTTTCTTGGTAATCTATTTCTATTTCCTTTCTTCTTTTTTCTATTGTGTCATAAGCTTCCTTGTCAAGATAAGAAAAACAAATATCTTCTAATTCACATTTTAGATGAAAAGCTCCTATAAAATAAGCAAGTGGAACAAAAATATTTAAGGTTTCTTCTGCGCTACGTTTTTGTTTTTCAGGCGCTTTAAAACTAAGTGTTTGCATGTTATGTAATCGATCACATAGTTTTATAATAATTATTCGGACATCTTCATTTAAGCTATTAATTAGCCTTCTTATATTCGCATTTGTTGCTTCATTCTTGGTGTTAAAATGCATATTACTTATTTTGGTTACTCCATCCACTAAATGTGCAACATCTGAGCCAAAAATTTGTTCTATTTCTGCTAAAGTAAAAGCTGTATCTTCCACTACATCATGTAGTAAGCCTGCACAAAGAGTTGCTCCATCTGCTTTCAGTTTCGTAAGATTCATACAGACGTGCAAAGGGTGGATAATATATGGTTCTCCACTTTCTCTTTTTTGGTCTTTATGTGCAACAGAAGCAAATTCGTATGCTTTTTTAACATTCTCTACTTCTTCTTTATTATATTTTTCCACTTCTTTTAAGACATCTTCTATCCTCATATAAACTCACCTTTTTTGTATATTCATCATAGCACAAAAAAAGAAAAAAAACCATTAATATAATGGTTCGTCGTTTAGTATTTCTTTCTTCTTTTTGAAGTGATAATATACGAGTAAAATAGCTCCTATTAAGAGGACAACTAGAAATGGTGTTAATATCTTTTCTAGCCATTTTTTTAACACACTTTCTTCTGGTGTAAAGGAAGCATTAGTAAATACATAAGAAGTGTCTCCATTTGTTTTAAAATGAACATAGCCATTTTCAATTGTTGCTCCTTCTGTTAGTATTTTATAATCCCCTAGTTCATTAAAAGTATAAACCTTTATAACGCCATCTGCAAAAGTATCTCCTACATATAACGTAATATCGATATCACTTGGTAGAGTCATTTCATAAGTAAGAGGTGATGTTGTAGTCTTTTTTAATGTTAATTGGTAATCTTTTCCTTTATTTAGTTGCACTTGATACAAAAGTCCACCATAAGAATTAATGACATTGTAAAAAAGGGAGTTGTTGTTTTTTAAAAGTGTTTCTAATTGCTCTTTCGTTAAAACATGGTTATTTGATTCATAGGCATTATAATGTAAAGTTTTATTTTCATATGGAGAGGTATTATTTAAATTATTTATAATTTCTACAGTACTTGGCGTTTTGTAAGCAATTAAAGTATATTTTGTCTCTTCTTCATTTGTTTCTACTACTCTTATTTCTATAACATTAAATCCTGTTTTTAAATTTTCATTTCCTAGTATTTCGACATTTGCGGTTTTACTTTCGGTTGTTGTCTTTATTTCTAATTTGTCTTTTTCTTTTGGTACACCGACTAAAAAGGATACTTTATTTTCTCCCAAATCTATAGTATTATTATCTACTATTAAGATATGTAATTTAGAGCTTTTTTTATCTTGTTCAATTTCTGTTTCACTTCTCGTAATGATAATTTTATATGTTTTTTCATTTCCTCCTGTAGTAGTTACACGTAATTCGAAATAGTTTTGGCCCAGTAGTAAGTCTTTAGAGCCAGTTCCAATAACAGTTGCATTGAGATCTTCTGTTTGAGCGACAATTAAGACATTCGTAATGCTTCTACTTACTGTTGCATAATATGTATCTTCCCCTTTTTTATAAGTTATATCTGTATTCGTTACATTGAGGTTCTTTAATGAAGTATCTCCTGTTCGATTATCCGTTCTGGTAATCATAATCTCGTATGTCGTAGCAGAACCATCTTCGGCAGTTACCATCACTTGGACGCGATTATCCCCATACTCTAATTTTCTTATACCATCTCCACTAATAGTTTGTCTTTCTTCTCCTTTCTCTGCTTTTACTTCTACTTCAGTTACAGAAGAAGGAACTGTTAATGTATAATTATATGTTGTTTTACTGAATGTTGGAAATAACGCGTAACCATCGACATATAAAGCTCCAATTGCTGTATCGCTTCGGGGGGTTACTGCACTAATGGTAATTCCACTCATTGTTTGACTTACGGGATTTCCATCGCTATATAAAGCTGGAGCTGTTTCTTTTATATCTATTTTAGAACGACCTACTTCTAAAACACTTAATTTCATAACGACTTGTCCACCATATTCCCATGGAGATGTAGTATGATCTTTATCTATATAGATTGTACCCGATTCTAAAGTATAGCTACCTTGACTTTGTGTCCAATAAATTTCTTCTAATTTTAGGTAAGAAGCATCATAATGGATACTGTAGTGTGCTTCACTAATTAAAATATCTTGACCATAATCAATATTTAATTGCACATAAATAGAAGAACCTACTACAGGAGCTTGTGTTGATGCTGTTAAGGCTGTGGCCGCTTTACTTCCTAAAGGGCAAAGAAAAAGGATGCTAAAGAGAAAGAGTATATATTTTATTTTTTTCATGATATCACAATCCTTTTATTCTTTTTTATTATAGTATAAAATACGTTTCTTTTCAATTGTATACCATTTACCTTTTTGGTAAATTTTTATATAATAGGAATGGTGATTTGATGAAAGATTGTATATTTTGTAAGATTATGAAGGCCGAAATTCCTGCTAAAAAGATATATGAAGATGATGTTGTTATAGCTATATTAGATATTAATCCTGTTGTTGAAGGACATGTTTTGATTATTCCTAAAGAACATTTTGATAATTTTTATAGTATACCTGATTCTATTTTATTACATGTTTATGACGTTGCAAGAAAACTTAGTAAAGAAATTGTTTCCAAATTAAATAAAACAGGTATTACTTTACAAATTAATCAAGGTTATACTTTAGTTAATCATTTTCATATGCATTTACTTCCTGATTATGAGACACCAAAATTAGAGAAAACAGTTGATGAAATTTATGAAATTTTAAAATAAGATTCCTTTTTTTACAGGAATCTTTTTAAATTGTTTATATTAATTGTGATTATATTTTGTAATTCTTTTGCCAAGCGAAGGATTTTTTTATCTGCTCCTTCATAATTATTTAGTTTTTCCGTTATCGCAATTAACCCCATATTATTTCCTTCAATCATCATTTTCGCGATATTAGAAGAGGAGTCATCCTTCATTAATTTCATTTTGGCATCTAAGTAGGTCATTAGTTTTGCCATTTTAGAAACATTTTTTCTTTCACTATTAGAAGCAGATAATAGTTTAATTGCTTTTGTACAAATGGTGTAATAATCATTTTCTTGCTCTTTGATTAGCTTTAGTAATTTTTTGTCTTTTATATCTGACTTAATGTTTTCTATTCCGATAACTCCCATTTTAGAATTTTCATAAATATAATGTAATAATTCTATATCTTCGTTCATATTATTTCACCCATTTATAGTATGGGATTTTTTTCATTTTCTATACCAGCTTCTTGTTTGTGATTTTATAAAGAAGTGTCAATTTGAGAAAAAAATAGAAGCATTTCACACTTCTATTAAGGATCCTTTTATAACTTTCTCATTAGTGCTGCTTCTACTAATGATTTCTTCTACTATTGCCTCATTTTCCTTAGAATAATTTATTACAATTTCATTTTTCCTCTCACTGAATTCGTAAGATAATGAAAATACACCTATTATATTTGTTAAACTAATCGCATTCAAGTTAATTGTACCACTTATTAATGGAGAATCTGCAAACATATTATTTATTGTAGTAGCATTAGTAAAATCTAAATTCGAAATGGCAATATTTTTCAAATTAGGGGTATGCATAAAAGTTTGGCTAAAATTTTTTATATTTGAAGTATTCCAATTAGCAGTATCGATAGCTTCTAAAGCATTGCAATTATGAAAAGTATTAGACATATTTGTTACATTATTTAAATCCCAATTGCTTGTATCTCCTAAGCTAATTAAGGAAGTAGCATTGTTGAATGCATAGGCCATTGAAGTTAGATTAGATAAATCCCATCCAGCTGTATTTAATTCCGTTAAAGAGGAAACTCCTTGAAAAGTATAATCCATACTATTTAATTTTGACAATCCCCAACTAGATGTATCTCCGAGAGATTTTAAAGCTATGTCACTCACAAAAGTTGAATTCATATTTACCACATTATTTAAATTCCAATTAGAAGTTTCTAGAAATTCTAGTTTAGAGCAATTCATAAAAGTATTGTTTAAATTAGTTACCTTTGCTAAATTCCAAGAAGAGGTATCTAAAATTTGTAAAGAAGACATACCATAAAACATAGCTGTCATAATTTCTATTAAAGATGTGTCTAAAATTTCTCCTCCTTCTATTTTTGTAACATTTACAAAGCCATAAAAAGCTGCATTTGAGTTTGAATTCGCATATAAACTTCCATCGCCTTCGATATGTAGATTATACATAGTTGTATCTTCTGCATTTTCTACTATATAGGCTATAACTCTACCATCTTGTTCTGTAGAAAAATCTGCTGTTGCTATCGCATTTGCAGGAGTATTGATTTTGTTATCTAAAATGATTGTTTTTACTTGTTTATTATCTAAATCTGGAAATGATAAGGCTCCCGCTTTTATTATAGCTGGTTCTTTTTTTACTTCTTCTCTTTCCTGCGCATTCTCATCACTTTGGGTATACTCGATTTGTAATTCTAAATCTAAGTCTAAGTCGGATGAAGGAAGATCTAAAGCACTATCAACTTCTTTAAATTCCACTCTTACTTTGATTCTTTCACTTGTTTTTTGTGCTAGTAAGTCATATTGCTTTATTGGGGCTCCATCGCTATAGGTGGTTTCAAAGGAAATGTACTTGGCATTTTCTTCACTTATTCCTACCTTGGTCACTCTATTTACCATAGCGTCCATGGCTCCATCATTTACTGTATCGACTTCGAATTCATAATACTCGCCTGGTTTTGTAAATGTGACACCGAATGTTATTAAAGTTTTACTTGTATCAATCGTTAAGGGTTCTCTTGCCGTAACACTTCCTTCTTGCTCTGCCTCATTAGCAAAATGGATATCCCAAGAACTTTTTGCAATATTCGTTGTTCCATTTATTTGTAACATCTGGCTCAAGTAAGCTGATCCTAAAGATACACAAAGCAATAATAACAATAATATTCCTATAATGATGATATTCCTTTTTTTATTATTTTTTTCTTTATTTGTCATATACTTCACTCCACTATTTTATTATTGTAATTATTATACCTTTTTTAGAAGAGTAAAGTCAATTGATAGCAAGAGGAGAAATTTTACTTTCTGTTACAATTTCACATATAAAAAGAGGTTTTATACCTCTTGTACAACAGCTATAATCATTGGTTTACATTCTGTCTCATGATATAAATACTTACCAAGTTCTTCTCTTATTTCATTTTTTATCTTGTTGTACTCAACAAAGTTTTTGGTCATATTTCTTTCAATAATACTTAGAGCTAATTTTTTTATTTCTTCAATCATCTCGCTCGAATCTTTTACGTAAATGAATCCTCTTGTTGTTACTTCTGGACCTACTAATATAACTTTATCTTTTTTGGAAATAGTAGCACTTATTAATACAATTCCATTTTCTGATAACATCTCACGGTCTTTAATAACCAATTCTCCTACATCTTCTGTACTTGTTCCATCTATTAGGATATCGTTTATCTTGATATGATCTAAATTTTCTTTATTATATTCCCCATTTTTAAACTCTATTACATCGCCATTTTGTTTTAATATAATATTATCTGGAGCCATATTTAGTTCTGTCGCTATATTAGCATTATTTACCATATAACGATATTCTCCTTTAACAGGAATGTAGTATTTTGGCTTTAATAAATCAATCATAATCATTAAATCTTCTGAGGATGCATGATGTAAAATAGTTTTATCTTTAGGTAAAGAAACGATATCACAACCCATAACCGCTAAATCATTTTGCACTTTTACAAGTGTTTTTTCACTACTATCGTATTTTGGTTCTGCAAAAACAACAGTGTCTGTTTTATGTAACTTAATGAATTTATCATAGCCGTTCATAATCTTGCTTATAGAAGCATAGGGATTCTCTTTATTATCTTGAATTAAAAGAATTGAGTCTTTATCTTCTATATTAGAAAGGTCTCCTAATAAGCTGTCAGAAAAACTAATATATCCTTCTTTTTTAGCAAAGCTAATTATATTTTGCAAGTTTTTTCCCATGATTACTACTTTACGATGCGTATTTTCCGCTGCTAAGAATATCTCTTGAATAGTGTAAATATGGGTAGGAAGAATTGTAAACAAGATACGCTTTTCATGGTGTTTAATTGTATCTTTAAAAAAATTTACTAAACGATGAGAAGGCGAAGTATGACCTATGCGTTCAGAGAAAACAGATTCACAAAGAAGAGCTAATACCCCTTGTTTACCAATGTAGGCGATTCGTCCTAAATCCATTGCATATTTATCCATCATTTTTGGATCAATGATAAAATCCCCAGTATATACAATCGCACCATCTTTGGTATTGATAACGTACATAACAGAGTCTGGTGTCGAATGATTTACGTTAATGGGAAAGATAGATACAGATCCAAAATTAATTTTATGATGTGGTTGTATTTCTGTAATCTTTTTTCCGTCTAATCCATCATTCGTTAGAATAAACTTCGTGAATTTCGTAGCAAATATCTTTACTTTTGGAATACTTGACAACAAATCCTTAACAGCTCCCATATTTTCATAATGACCATGTGTTAGGAAAACACCTTTGATACGTTTTTGATTTTTTTCTAAGTAATCAAAATCAGGAATGATGTAATCAATTCCATATAAATTCTCTGTTGCGTATTTAAGTCCGCAATCAAAAACAAAAATATCTTTATTTATTTCTACAACATAGCAGTTTTTGCCCATTTCATCTAGTCCACCAAGACTAAAAATTTTTATATCACACATATATAAAACATCTCTTTTCTATTTATTTCATTTTTGTAAAGGCTTGTCTTTGTAACATTATAGCAAATAAAACTTTTTTACGCAATGACTTTTCTACTCCCTTTTTTGGGCATAAAAAAAGAAGCTTTTTATCTTAATGTTAATTTATAGGCTTCTTCAATTGTTTCTTTTGTTTCTTTTAAGAGGGTTGTTGCTTTATCTTTTTGAAAGCCATATCTAGAATCTACTATTACATTTGCTAAAAATGCGAAAATTTTTTTTCTTGCTGTTAAATCTAGACTAAGTAAGTTTGGCCAAGCGAGTGGGGATCCCAATATAGGAGGATGTACTGCTACTACTTTATGGATTCTATCTGATGGACTGGCATAGGCTCCAATTGTGCCTCCATAACTTTCTGTCATTAGATTTACTTTCTTTATTCCTGCTTCTTTTAATATAGCTAGTAAACTACTACTAAAGTTTATGACATTAAATTTACTTTTTTCCTTTTCATTAATAGGGTATTCGGATGCAAAACACCCATCAAACATGGCATATCCTGCTTCTGGAACATGACCTATTCTTTGCTCTATGATATGACGACGATGTTCCATTTGCCCACCAATAAAGATTGTTGGAATATCACTACTCCATTTTTCAGCAATGTAAAGGCTTCCTAACCTATCAACCTTATATCTTTTTCTTCCTTCGCGAAAATCTACCCATTTTTTCAATATATTCACCTATTGGAAGCTATTCTACATAACTTTATGCTTTTAGTCAAGTTTATTTGTTTCTTCTATTAAATTCGATAAAGGAACAATTTTTAAGTTTTTATTTTCAATTTGCTTAATTAGCAATTCTAGTTCTGATAAAGTGACACTATCTTCAACTAATATAATCTCTCCTGCTTCTATTTTATTTATATTCTTACTTAAGTTAGAATGATTAAGTGTTAAAGAAGGTTTAAATAAATATTTCCCTTTACAATATTTTGGTGTACTATTTTTAACATAACATAAGTCTTTATTTATTTTATTTTTTGTAAGATATTTATCAATATTATTATATATCTTTTCATTCGTTGCATCATTTATCATTTCATAATTAGTATCATAGGATTCCTTTGTAATTAAGATATTTACTGTATTCTTTTTTTCTAATAAAGAATTTGCCAAATAATTATTTGCTTCAAAGATAAGTGATACTGCATTCTTATTACTATTTCCTCTTATAATGATTCTGTTTTTATTATCTTCTAGACTAATACTAGGAATAATTTGATTAAATATAATGGCTTCTTCATTAAACATTTCATATTCTTTCATATTGCTGAATGACTTATTTACATTCACTTCTTTGCCATTAAGGCCTGGTATGATATATAAATCATCTATTAAAACAGAATCAATACTATTTACATAGAGTGTATCCTTTTTCTCTTTAATTTCTCGCATGAGAGGGTTTTTATTTTTAACATAAAGGGCTACTTGTTCTGTATAATAAAAGCTAAATAAACATATACCGAGTAAGCCTAAATATTTAAATATTTTTTTCATCCTATCACCTATTTAACTATATGAAACACTCTTGTTTTTCTTTCCATATAAAAAGAAGCTTTTGCTTCTTTTGAAGGGAGTTTGTTCTTTTCTATTTTTCTTCTTTTGGTTTGCTAGATAAGAAGGTAATCTTTTCAGCAACAACATCTGTTGCATATTTTTTATTACCATCTTTATCTTCATAACTACTTGTTTTTATAAGTCCTTTTACACCAACCAAGTCACCTTTATGACAATAAACACAAGTATTTTCTGCTACGACGTTCCATAATATACATCTTATAAAATCTGTTTCATAGATTCCATCCGTATTTTTATAAGTTCTTTGTACAGCTAATACTACAGATGATGTTTTTTTTCCATTTTCATGGCTCATTATTTCTGGGTCTTCGGTTAGTCTTCCTACTAAAACAACTTGATTTAACATCTATGACCTCCTTTCGAAAAGCTATCCTACGTAATTTTCTTTTTTCTTGCAAATAAGGACTTTTTTCTTTTTCTTCCTTATTTTATCTGAATCTTTTCTTTTTCTTAGAAAATCTGTTCTTTTTTCATGTAAAAACACCTCTTAAAAAGGTGTTTTATAGACTTTTTAATTATTTTACCCTATTTTTATTCTTTTAACAGACGATTTAGTTCTACGGCATATTCCATTGGTAGTTCTTTTTTAAAATCACTAATAAATCCCATGATAAGTAATTCTTTTGCTCTTTCTTCACTAAGTCCTTTGCTCATTAGATAAAAAAGTTTTTCTTCACTTACTTTAGAAACAGTCGCTTCATGTTCTAAAGTACTTGTTTTATTTCCCAAAATATTTTTTGGAAATGTATCACTTTTGGATAAATCGTCTAATAGTATAGTATCACATTTTATTGTAGCTTTTGCATGATGAGCGTTTTTTGTTATCTTAGTTGTTCCTCTATAATTACTTAGACCACCTTTTTCAGCAATGGATTTGCTTACAATATTACTTTTTGTATAAGGGGCTAAATGGATCATTTTAGCTCCAGCATCAAGCGATTGTCCTTCTCTTGCATATGCAATACTAATAGAATTTCCTGTTGCTCCAGTGCCTGCTAATATACAAGAGGGATACTTCATTGTTACTTTACTTCCAATATTGCCATCTACCCATTCCATAACGCCGTTTTGTTCTACAATGGCTCTTTTTGTTACTAAGTTATAAATATCTTTTGACCAATTTTGAATAGTAGAATAGCGACAATGCGCATTCTTTTTGATGAATATTTCTACTACTCCCGCATGTAGAGATGTTACACTATAATTTTTAGCAGTACAACCTTCAATGTAACTAAGATCGGCTCCTTCGTCCACTATAATTATGGTTCTTTCAAATTGCCCTAAGCTTTCTGTTTCAATACGAAAATAACTTTGTAAAGGACGATTTACTTTTACTCCTTTAGGAATATAAATAAAAGATCCCCCACTCCAAAGAGCTCCATTTAATGCTGTATATTTATTTTCCCTATAATCTACTAAATGATTAAAATATTCTTTAAAAAGGTCAGGATATTTTTGTAAAGCGTCATCTGTAGAAGTAAAAATAATCCCTTCCTCAATCTTTTGGTTATGATAAACCACTTCGCTTTCAAATTGGTTTGTTACTCCACCTAGATATTTTTTTTCAGCTTCAATAACTCCTAATTCATCAAAACTATTTCGAATACTGCAATTTACTTTTTTCCAATCATTCGTTATTTTTTCTTCAGTTCCTTTATAATAAGTTAATTTTTCAAAATCAATTTCTATTTTAGGTCCAAAATCAGGGTTGTCTAAGCTTTTAAATTTTTCATAAGACTTTAGACGAAAAGCTAACATCCAAGCTGGCTCTTTTTTCTTTTTTGATAACTCGATAATAAATTGTTCATTCAGTTCTTTTTTCATAATAATCACATTCTTATTATACAATATTATTTGAAAATAAGAAGTTTTTTTGATACTATTTATATAGTAGGTGACGATTATGGCAGAACTTATTTCTTTACAAGTCCAAAAAAATAAATTGCTTTTAAATAGAATTGCTCCAGAACTTATCACAGATGGAAATACTTTACAATATGATAACCAAATCATTTCGATAGCTAATTTAGATCTATTTTTTTTATTACAAAGTAATCCTTTATTTTATCAATGTGTTAATATGCAAGAATTACAAATTAAGGATATCTTCTCTATTATAAAGATACATGCTTTAAGAAATGGGATACAAATGGAACAGAGCCTTACTTTAGAGGATGAAAATAATAATAAACAACAGGAATTGATTCAACAAAAAAATCCACATACGGAAAACGATTCTATATTTTATAGTCAAAATGGAACATTAAAAGAAGAAGATTCTTTAATCGAGCTAATTCCTTATACAGATTTTAAAAAATTAGTTAGAAAAAAAACTGAATATACAGAAAAAGAAAATAATGCTGTTCAACTTTATTTTTGTTTTATTGACGATTTAATTTATTATGAAGATTATTTGATACCTGATTTAGTTCTTTTCCTTAATGATTATCGACAATTTTGTGAAACGTTAGCTTTATCTCAAAATGAGAAAATCGAAAGGAATCCACATGAAAAAGAAGCTTGCAGTCGGCTTTTACAGGCTATAGAAAACAAAGCTATTCATCGCAACACAAGTAAGGAAGAAACAAAAGACAATGTAAAAAAATTAATACAACGTTTACCAGAAGATTATTTAGGGAATACAGGGTCTAGTGGAACTTTATTTGTTGTCTTACTTGTCATTCTCATTGTTGTTATTCTTGCTAGTATTACCCTTGCTTTTATAGCATAAAAAAACTTCGTTTTTGAAGTTTTTTCTTTTTTTAAGATATTAAATTTCCTTTTTCTGTATTATGAAAAAGAGAACCACCTATTAAGGTATCTATCATTCCTTCATTTGCTGAAATATAATTTACAATTATAGGGTTATTTCTTACAAAATCAGGCTCGTCTGATCTAGGAAGTATTGTAAACATATTGGAAAAATTTCTTATTTTTGTTCCATTAAAATTAAGCGTTCCACTTATGTTAGGTGAATCAGAAAACATACGCTCTGTTATAGTTGCACTTGTAAAATCTATATTAGAAATATCAAAATCAGTTATATTTTCTAAGCCTTGGAAAGTTTGTTGGAAATTAGTTACTTTAGAAGTATCCCAATTTGTCGTTTTTAAGGATTCTATCTTTTTACATTCTATAAACATTCCTTTCATCATAGTGAGATTTGCTAAACTCCAATTAGATGTATCTCCTAGAGTTGTTATATTTTCATCTCCGCCAAATGCATAAGTAACGTCAGTTACTGTTCCTAACCCCCAATTAGATGTATCTAGACCTATCAAAGCATAGCAGTGATTGAATGAATGGCTTAGATTTTTTACTTTGTTTAAATTCCACCCCTTTGTATTCCCAAGTGTTTTTAAAGCTCTATTTTCAGCAAATATAGCTCCCATGTCTTCCACATTTTCTAATCCCCAATTGGAGGCATCCAAGCTTTCTAATACATAACAATGAAAGAAAGAAGAATTCATATTTGTAACTTGATTTAGGTGCCAACCACTTGTATCTCCAAGTGTAGTCAGAGCATTATTTTCATAAAAAGCCATATACATATTTTGCACTTTGTTTAAATTCCAATTGGATGCATCTAGTCTTTCTAATTTTTCACAAAATTCAAAAGCACTCACCATATTTTCTACATTTGACAAATTCCAGTTTAGATTTTCACCTAAAGAAATGAGTGAGGAGGCACCTTGAAACGTATAACTTAAATTGATTAGATTTTCTAATCCCCAATTATATGCTTCTAGATATTCTATCCCACTATTTTGAAAAGCATAACTCATACTGGTTACATTTGATAGGTTCCAGTTCCCAGAACCACCTATTAATTTCAAAGAAGTGGTACTTTGAAAAGTAGAACTCATATTGGTTACATTGGACAAATCCCAATTAGAGGTATCGTCAATCGAAACTAATTTTGTACAAGATATAAACATGCTTGACATATTCGTAATTAAAGAAGTGTTTAATTTATTCGCCCCTATAATTTCTTCTACATTACTATAAGGTGCAAAAGCATTCGAAGAATTAGGATTCGCATACAAAGAGCCATCTCCTTCTATATGTAAATCATATTTTGTATTATCCTCTGCATTCAGCACTGTATAGGCTATAATCCTTCCATCTTTTGCTTCTGAAAAATCGGCCGTTGCTATTGCATCTTCTGGGGTATTTATTTTGTCACTAAAAATAATTCTTTTTACTCCACTGGTTACAGAAAAATTAGATAAATCACCTGCAGCTAAAAAACTGGCTTTTAAAATAGCAGGTTCTTTTTTTACTTCTTCTCTTTCATGAGCGTTTTCATCACTTTGGGTATACTCGATTTGTAATTCTAAATCTAAGTCTAAGTCGGATGAAGGAAGATCTAAAGCACTATCAACTTCTTTAAATTCCACTCTTACTTTGATTCTTTCACTTGTTTTTTGTGCTAGTAAGTCATATTGCTTTATTGGGGCTCCATCGCTATAGGTGGTTTCAAAGGAAATGTACTTGGCATTTTCTTCACTTATTCCTACCTTGGTCACTCTATTTACCATGGCGTCCATTGCTCCATCATTTACTGTATCTACTTCAAATTCATAAAACTCGCCTGGTTTTGTAAATGTGATACCGAATGTTATTAAAGTTTTACTTGTATCAATCGTTAAGGTTTCTCTTGCCGCAACACTTCCTTCTTGTTCTGCCTCATTAGCAAAATGGATATCCCAAGAACTTTTGGCTATATTTGTTGTTCCATTAATTTGTAACATCTGGGTTAGATAAGCAGAACCTAGAGTTACACAAAGTAATAATAACAATAATATTCCTATAATGATGATATTTCTTTTTTTATTATTCGTTTCTTTATTTGTCACATACTTCACTCCACTATATTCTTATTCTTATAAGCATTATACTCTTTTAGAAGAGTAAAGTCAATTGACAATATAAAGTTTGAAGTTTTGCATTTCTTTTACAAATTGTAGTGATAACATTGAATCAATGCACGATGACTTTTTTTAATATGTACTATTTAACAAAAAAAGAGAATTTAATCTCTAATGTTCAATTTGATAAGGTTGTTCTTTAGAACCATTTCCATTTACATATAAAATATTATGTTGAAGGGCTATCACAGGACGTGTACCAGCAAGATACGTGCTTTCTGAGTCACCTACTCTACCACCATTATCCACGAAAATTACAAGTGCTTTAGAATTACTGAAAAAGCCACCAGGCGAAAGTGTCCAATGCCATGATCCTGTATAAAGATAATAAGTTTCGTTTGTTCCTAGATTACTACTACTTATATACCCTCTTCCTCCTGCCATAACCACTTCATCTGACGTAATAAGTCCTACTGGATAGGTTAATGCTCCATTTCCTATCTCACTGCTTACTGAAAAGATGTCTTCCTTGTTGGTTGCTCCTAGTTTAATTGTAGTTTTAGGTACAGCTTCTTGGTTATTATCGGTTCTAGTTCCCCATATACGCTGTCTTGGGGCAAACGCCATAGGATAGTTTACTCCTTCCACATAATCTCGCTCATTATAGAATGGCGTGTCTTCTTTTGGATCATTATGTTCTGTATTAAAAGCACTTTTGCCTATCTCTGTTGTATCTCCTGTATTGTTACATACTCCATTACTTGGAGTTCCATTATAGATGAGTTTCACCTCCCATCATTTTGAACGTAGTTAAACTTTCCTTCTAAATCTAGATGAAAAGCACTATCTGGAAGTAAGAAAGAATCGGCAAGCTCTTTTACTTCTATTAAAACGCGAATTGTGTCTCTTGACTCTGCTATTAATAAATCATTTGGTTGTATTTCTACATAATCTTTATATGTGATTGTGTAATTTAAATATTTTTTTTGTGCAACTGTTAATGCTGTTTTTACTAAACTATCTAATTTTGCATCTAGGGAGCCTTTATTTACTACATCTACATAAAACTCATAGAAATCTCCTGTTTTATTTAAGTCAAGGGAAGCTCTAATACTTGTTTTGTCACTTCCTATGGTAGAAGATCCGTTTACACTCCCCTCTCTTACAACGACATTCTCAAAATGCACATCCCAAGTCATTTTGCCTACATTTGCAGAAGAGCTTATTTTTAAACTCTCTGAAAGAACAGCGTGCCCAATACTCATGCACAACAAAAGTATTAAGAGGCTTAAGATAAGCACTTTCTTT
>CAOJRT010000007.1 GCA_948442255.1 uncultured Caryophanales bacterium
CAATGTTATTTCTTCTGAATATTAATTTTTATTATTTTTATGCGGTTGCCCTATTTAGTCTGTGCTTAACATTTTATTTCAGCAACTTCTCTAGATATCTATTATATTCTGTTTTTATATCCTTATCAGTTATTGTAAATCCATACTCTTTTCTTAATTCTTGCAAAGCTTTTACTTGGATAGTAGGATTTTCTTCTAAATATTTTGACGCTAATGTTTCTTTAATAGAATCTTCCACATCTTCTAAAGAAGCTTTTTCTTTTGTTTCTTCTCTTAAAATAACATGATAACCTAATTCTGTAGTTATTACACTAGTTGAATATTCACCATCTTTTAAATTATAAGCCGCACTCACTAATTCATCATAAGAACTGCTTAATGTGTTTTTATTAATAAATCCTAAGGATCCGCCATTATCTTTTGTGCTTTCATCGTTGGAATTTTCTCTTGCTAAAGAGGCAAAGGCAGCTTTTACATCTTCTTTGTTTGTGTTTTTCAATTCTGTAATAATGGCATTTATTTTTTCCTTTGCTTCGTTTTCTGCTTCTTTTTTCTCTTCAGCGGTCATATCATCGGTTACCTTAGCTGTTATTAGAATATGGTTAACTTTTATATCTCCAACGATTTCTTCGTCGTAGTATTTCTTTATATCTTTTTCTTTTAACTCTGCTTTTGCATAATCCATTATCGCTAGATTTTGCAGATAATTAATGTAAATATAATTTTTATAAGCTTCTACACTTTGATATCCCGTATAGTATTGAATAGCAGATTCTAAATCATCTCCATACGATGCTTGTAACTCTTTTATAGTCTCATTGGCAGATGCTTCGGCTTCGCTTAGATAATCTACATATTTTTCTTCCAAAATTTTTTTATCAACCATGTTTAGCAAAGTATTTAGTGCATATTGTTCTTTTAATTCATTATATAAATCATTGGCACTAATTGTTTTTTCCTCTTTTAAATAGACAACGCCTTCTTCCCCATTTGCTAATATGGGTATTTCAATCTTTTCGTAGTCTTCCTTTGCTTCTTTCAACTCTGCCAATTCTTTTTTTACTTTGTCATAATCGCCTTTATTCAAATCAAAAAGAATATAACTTCCTCCAAAGCCTATCAAAGTGCATAACACACCCACTAGAATAACAATAATCCAACTTTTTTTATTCATTACTAAATCCTTCTTTCTTATTTTTTTCATTACTTTTTATAAAAATGTTATTTAAGCAACGCTAAAACAACTCTTATCCTTTTAAATTACTTAATCTTTCAGTGATTTCTTTCAATTTTGCTTCTTCTTGCATCAAATTTTCTCTTTCTTGGGTTACGATCTTCTCAGGGGCTTTTGCAACATAGTTTTCGTTTGCAAGTAGTTTACTACGACGATTAATTGAATTTTCTAATTGTTCTTTTTCTTTTGTAAGATTATCTAATTCATCATTTTTTTGGTTCGTGTCATCATAATAAATTGTTACTCTATATTGATTTAGTGATACTTCTAGATTTCCAGACATATTACTGGTCGTAACTATTTTATCTTTTAGTTTCAACATATTTAGAATCAATTCATTTTTGATATTAGTTGTTACTTCAAATGCACTTGTAATACCATTTTCAGTTTTTCTGTTTCTAAATAGAGAAATATATTCGATAATGGTATCTATTTCTTTTCTTTCTTCTAAAAAAATAAGATTCTTTTCATAAACTGGATATGTACTAATCATAATAGAATCTGCATCTTTAATAGGAAGAAGATGATATATTTCTTCGGTAACAAAAGGCATAAAAGGATGGAGCATCTTTATAATACCCGTTAAAACATAGGTTAAAACACTTTTTGTACTTGAACTATCTAAATTAAATTTAGCAAACTCTATATAACTACTACAGAAGTCATCCCATATGAAATCATATAATTCTGTTCCTACTAGGTTGAGTTCATACTTATCCATATGTTTAATTGTTCGCCTTACTATTTCTTCGTATTTTGTTAAAATCCACTTATCTTCTGGCTTTAAATCCGTTAAGTTCAATTTTTCTAGGCCTTCAATATTAAGCAATACAAATCGCGAAGCATTCCATAATTTATTAATAAAGTTCCATGTACTGGCTACTTTCTCTTTATCAAAACGAAGATCAGTTCCTAAAGCCACATCAGTTGCTAGATAAAAACGAAGAGCGTCTGCACCATATTCTTCTATTAATTCCATAGGATCTACACCATTACCCAAAGATTTAGACATTTTACGTCCTTCTTTGTCTCGAATTAACCCATGAATAATACAGTCTTTAAAAGGTCTTACTCCAGTAATGTGTTCTGCTTGGAAAACCATTCTTGCTACCCAGAAAAAGATAATGTCATAAGCTGTAACTAATACATCATTTGGATAATATCTGTCCATGTCTTCTGTTTTTTCAGGCCATCCCAAAGTACTAAACGGCCATAAAGCAGAAGAAAACCAAGTGTCTAAAACGTCTTCATCTTGAATCCACCCATCTTCTTTTGGAGGCTCTATACCAACATAGATTTCTTCCCCTTTATACCAAGCAGGAATTCTATGTCCCCACCATAACTGTCTAGAAATACACCAATCGTATGAGATTTCCATCCAGTGATTTAATATTTTTTCAAATCTTTCCGGAACAAAGTTTACTTTCTTTTCTTTTTTCGCTTGTGTTTCTAATACATGACTAGCTAAATCTCCCATCTTTACAAACCATTGCTTTGATAAATATGGTTCAACCATAACGCCTGTTCTTTCACTATGTCCAACTGAATGTTTCATTGGTTCTATTCTGATTAATAAATCTTGCTCTTTTAAATCTTTAAGTAACTCTTCACGACATTTTTCCCTACTTAAACCTGCATATTGTAAGGCTGCTTCATTCATAGTCGCGTCAGGATTCATAACAATGATTCTTTCCAAATTATGTCTATCGCCCACTTCAAAATCATTAGGGTCATGTGCAGGAGTTATCTTAACTACGCCTGTTCCGAATTCTGGATCTGCATGTGTATCACCAATAATAGGAATTTTTTTATTTACAATCGGTAAAATAACCTTTTTACCTATTAAATCTTTATATCTTTCATCGTTAGGATTGACTGCTACAGCAGTATCTCCAAATAAGGTTTCTGGTCTTGTTGTTGCTACATCTAAGTAGGAGTCACTCCCTTCAATAAAGTATTTCAAATGATAAAAAGCTCCCTCTACTTCTTTATAGATAACTTCCTCATTAGAAAGGGCTGTTTGGGCTTGCGGATCCCAGTTAATTATTTTTTCCCCCCTATAAATAATTCCTTCGTTGTAGTAATCTACAAAGACTTTTGTAACCGCCTTATTTAAACCTTCATCTAATGTAAATCTCTCTTTATTATAATCTACAGAAATTCCCATTTTTGCCCATTGACTTCTTATATTTCCTCCATATTCATGAGTCCAGTCCCAACAAGCATTTAGGAAGTTTTCTCTTCCATATTCGTATTTGTCTATACCAGCTTCCTTTAATTTTTTTACTACTTTTGCTTCTGTTGCAATAGCTGCATGGTCCATCCCAGGTAACCAAAGTGTATCAAATCCTTGCATTCTTTTATAACGGATAATAATATCTTGAATGGATACATCCATAGCGTGCCCTAAATGAAGCTTTCCAGTTACATTTGGGGGAGGAATAACAATACAAAATGGATCTTTGCTTTTATCTCCTGAATTAAAATACCCCTTTGTTTTCCAATCACTATATTTATTTTCTTCTATTTTTTTATGATTATATTTTGATTCTATGTCTATCATATTTATCAATCCTTTCGTCTAAATATTGTATAACTTCTTCATATGCATCCTTAAATCTTTCGTTTCCCTTTATTGAGTTATGAAATCTAATAAAATTATTTTTATATTCTTCTAAAACAGCATTATAATAAATATTAAATGCAAATCCATATTGTACAGCAGTAAAATCACTTTTTGTTTTAGCATATCTGCGATCAATTAGAGAGTGTTTCTTTATAAAATCCATTATTTCTTTGCTAATTTCACTACCATCTCCTTCAATCGTTCCAGCAGTTGCTACTAATATATCTACTATGTCGGTATCTCTAATTAATCTCGCATGTTTAAGTATTCTCTCATCCTTAATTTGAGGAATATCTAATTTATTATGATTTCTAACAGCAAACTCGATAATAGGATACCACTCTTCTTTAATAGTAAAATTCCTAATTAGCTTCTTTTTAAATAATTGTTCTACACTATAGTCGGCATGGTCTATCATAGTGTCACTAAAACTATTATAAACTTTTAATTATTCGAATCTCCCTATATCATGTAACAGTCCAATTAAAGTGGCAAGTTCAATATCTTCTTTCTTAAATCCAAGTCGTTTAGCATATTTATAGGACAACTCCATGACTCGTAAAGAATGGTCATACTTTAATTTGATTTTCTCATTAGATAAATCATACTCTTTTACATATTTATTAAATTCCTCTATATAATGGTTAAATTCATTCATAAAGATTCCCCTTTCTTGAAAATAAAAAAAGTTATAAACTTAAGGACGAGATTTCCCGCGGTACCACCTTAATTTATAACTCTTGTTATACATCTTTCTCTATTTAACGCATAGTAACGGTTCTTACTCCCAAGCAACCTTCTTCTATTTGTTTTGTTCATTTTCACCATCCATGAACTCTCTTTAAAAACAATATAAAATACTCCTCTTGTTCTTTGTAATTACTCTTATTATAAATCAATTGCTTTTTTTTTTCAATTAGAATGTTCCAAAAACGACATTTAAAAAACTTCGTATTGGTTCCATGAATAAAAAGACAAGTAATAAAGCTCCTATCAAGAAAGGTCCAAAAGGAATTTCCTTTTCTTTATGAGAAAATATCGTATATATTGCATAAGGAAAAGCAAGAAGAGAGCCCATAATTAAACTTACTATACTCAGTCTTACCCCAAGGCAAAATCCAAAAAAACTGGCGAGCTTAATATCTCCTCCGCCTAAGGTATTCGCCTTAAATAATTTGTCTCCTATTTTTTTTATTCCATACATAAATAGGAATAAGCAAACTCCACTTATGATAGAAATCATAAATGTTCTAAAACCAAAGAAAATCGTTTTAGCAATAAGAATCAAGACGGACCCGATAATTAATACCTCGTTACTTATAACATAATAACGAAAATCACTTACACATATGATAATAAATAAACTTGAAATAATTAAAAGAGCAATCATTTCATAACTAAAGTCATACAAAACATAAGAAAGACAAAATAGGAAAGCAGATAAAAGTTCTAAAAAAGGAAACCAAAGGCTTTTTATTTTATGACAATAGGGACACTTTTTTAGATGCGAAAACAAAGGAATTAATTCATACCAAGCATAAATCTCTTCACAGTGCATACAAGTATTTATTCCACCCTTTCCTTTTAGAGGAAGTTTTAATCCAGTAATGATAAAGAATGTCCCAAAAAATAAGCCAGTAATTAAAAATAGTACAATAGTATATAATTGGATTGTCATTTCCAAAATTCCTTTCTTCTCTTATTTTCCTCTTCATTATATCATATAAAATTAATTTTTAGACAAATTCATCATATACTATATTGAGGTAATGTATATGAATAATGGTTTTTCCTTTTTAAAAATAGTTTCTGGTCTGTCAAAAACATTAAATGTTGCGAATCAACTTATCCCTCTTTATAATCAAGTTAAGCCAATGATTGCGAATGGTTCAAAGATTCTTTCTACTCTAAATAAGAAGACTTCTTCACCAATAAAGTCAAGCACTTCTACTCCCGTAATTTCTTCTAATAATTTCCCGACTTTTTTTCAATAAAAAAAGCTACTTTAAAGCTTTTTTGTATTTTTTATAATCTCTGTACGCTGTTATTTTTGCTTTTATACTCGTGAAAGGAATCTTTTTTTGTATCTTTTTTAATTGCTCTAATACTACTTGATTATATGCTGGATTATTTAAATAGCCATAAAGGATTTCTCTTTCTTTATTTTTTTTATTGCTCTGAATAAATAGCATCGAAACATACCATTTGCCTTTATCTAAAACTACTCGTTCCTCTTTTAAATAATAACCCAAATCATTTAAACTTTTTCTTAATTTAGCATGCTCATTATTTGATTGTAAGATAATTTTTTTGATATTTTTTATTTTTTCTTTCGCCTCTAAAATATGTAAAATTGTGCTTGTTCCCATGCCACTTATTAGTAAAGCGTTTATTCCCTTTAAAGGGATATTTTCTAATCCATCACTTAAAACAGTGTCTATTTTTAATTTGCTTTTCTTAATATTTGCTTTGGCACTTTGTAAAGCATTTTGATTTATGTCACTTGCCATTATATACTTGCACAAATTATTTCTCTTTAAAAAAATGCTTAAATATCCATGATCACAACCAACATCAACAATACTATCCTCTTTTTCTACAAAGTATATAAGAGAATCTAATCTTTTACTTAATTTATTCACCTAGAAAGTCCTTTAATTTTTTAGCACGAGAAGGATGTCTTAGTTTTCTTAATGCTTTTGCTTCAATTTGTCTAATTCTTTCTCTTGTAACGTTAAATTTTTTTCCTACTTCTTCTAGGGTATGACTAGTTCCATCAACTAAACCAAAACGTAATTCCAATACTTCTTGTTCTCTTTCCTGAAGTGTTAATAAAACATTCTTTATTTCTTCCTTTAGAATCTCATTTGTAGCATATTCTTCTGGACTCATACTTCTTTCATCTTTAATAAAATCACCTAAATGAGAGTCATCTTCTTCTCCAATAGGTGTTTCTAAAGAAACAGGGTCTTGGCTAATTTTCATAACTTCTCTTACTTTATCAACTGTAATTCCCATTTTTTCTGCTAGTTCTTCTTCGCTTGGTTCTCTATTTAATTCTAAAGTCATTTGTCTTTGTACTCTTGCCATTTTATTGATTGTTTCTACCATATGAACTGGAACACGTATCGTTCTTGCCTGATCGGCTAAAGCACGGGTAATGGCTTGTCTAATCCACCAAGTTGCATAGGTACTAAATTTATACCCTTTATCATAATCGAATTTTTCTACCGCTTTCATTAAACCGATATTTCCTTCTTGAATTAAATCAAGAAATAATAATCCTCTTCCAACATAACGCTTGGCAATAGAAACTACTAAACGTAAATTGGATTCCGCTAAAATATTTTTTGCTGCTTCATCTCCGTTAGCGATACGAATAGATAAATCTGCTTCTTCTTCTGGACTTAAAAGACTAATGCGACCAATTTCTTTTAAATACATTCTTACTGGGTCGTTAATATTTATATCTTTCGTGATTTCTTCATCAGATAGGACGAGGTTTTCTTCCTCTTCCATTAATTTTGGCCCATTGCCACCCTCACCTGATGCTTCACTTACAACTTCAATCCCATTTTCCATTAAGACATTATATAAATCGTCTAAAGAATCATTATCAATCTCCAATCCTTTTAAAGCTTCTGCCAATTGTTCAAAAGTTAAAATATTATTATTCTTTTTTCCTAGAGCAATTAAATCCTTTTTTCTATCCTCAAAACTTTTAATTTCTACCATTTTAAAACACATCCTTCTTTAAATCTGCAATTTGCATTGCTATTTTCATTTTTTTATCTACATCCAGTTCATTTTTCATCATGTCTTTTAAACGATTAATTTCATTTTTAGTCATTACTTTTGAAATAGCTCTTAAATAATCTTCCATTGCTTCCATAGTAACTTCTTCATTACTTGCCTCGTTTACAATATCCATAACTTTTTTTTGAATACTTTCTTTATCTATTACATAGGTGATAAAATCAGCTACATTGATTTGCCTCCCATGCTGTTCTTGATAATAAAGAATTTCGTTAGCAATTTCACGATATAAAGCATCGCTAAAATAACCTAACTTCTTTTGATATTTTTCAATGTATTCTACTCCATTCATCATATAATACAATATTCTTTCACAAGCTTTTTGGTAGCCTTCCTTTTTTTCTTTTGGTGGAACTTTTCTTACTTCTTTTTTCTTCACTTCCACAGGAGACAATTCTTTTAATTTGTCCTTTAAAACTTCAATAGATAGATGATGTTCTTCACTTAATTGATTTAATGTCAATTCTCTTAATATTACATCATCGTTGTTACTTAACTCTTTTAATACATTATTTATATATAATGTTAAGTCCTCTACTTTGTTTAAATCTTTTCCCTGTTTTAAGTAATTCATTTTAAAATCAAAGAAAGTTATAGGATGTAACACATTCTCTTTAAATGCGTCTATCCCATTTTTGATTATATACTCATCGGGATCTTTCTCTCCACTTAAGCGAATAACTAAAGTTTCAACCCCTTGCTTTACAAGTTCTTCTCCATTAGTGATAGTTGCTAGCAGCCCAGCATTATCATTATCAAAGCAAAGAATAACTTTTACACGTATTTTTTTTAGCATTTGTGCTTGTTCATGCGTCATAGCAGTTCCACATAATGCCACTACATTTTTCACACCATTAACCGAAAGGCGAATGGCATCCATAAAACCTTCAACCAAAATGATAGCTTTTTCTTTTTTCGCTATATCTTTTGCTTTGTGAAAATTATATAAAGTTTCTCCTTTTTTGAAGATTCTAGTCTCTTTACTGTTTATGTATTTGGAAACATTTTGTTCTCCACGATAAACTCTTCCGCTAAATCCTACAACACGCCCTTCTTTATCCCACAAGGGAAAAGTAATACGTCTTGTAAAAAGGTCATATCTATAGTCTTTTCCCTCTCCTACAAGTGATAACTCTTCTAAAGTTTGGAGATTATAATTTTTTTTTGTGAGCAACATTTCCAGAGCATTTGTTTCATCTAAACTTAGTCCAATTCCAAACTCCTTAATCGTCTCATCATCTATACCTCGATTATGCAAGTATTCCAAAGCAGGAACTCCTACTTGGGTTTTAAGATTATTTTGGTAGAATTTGTTAGCCAGTTCCATTATGGCATATTCTTCTTTAAAAACACTTGTCGTAGTAATAGTATAAGAATTTTCAGATAATTCCATACCACATTTATTCGCCACAATGCTAATCGCTTCACTAAAAGATACATTTTCATATTCTTTTACAAAGGTAAATACATTTCCTGTCGCCCCACAAGCAAAACACTTATAGATTTGTTTTTCCTCTGAAACACTCATACTTGGTGAATGATCATCATGAAAAGGACAAACACATATAAAATTTCTTCCTCGTTGTGTAAGGGGGATATAACTTCCAACTATATCCACTATATTGGCAGTCTGTCTTATGCTATTAATTTCAGTATTTGAAATAAATGCCATAAAATCACCCTCTACTAATACTTATTATCGCAATCCCCCTTATTTCCTTCTTTTTTACAAAAAAAAATGCAAAAAATGTCATTTTTTTGCATATTTTAGCATAAAATTGGAATAATAGATACTTTTTTCTCTTAAAAATTTGATTTTCAATCTTTTTAAAAAGCTAAAATTTTAGCTTTTTTAGTAAGCAATTACATATGGTGTGGTGCTAGAACCATCTCCACTTAAAAAGACTGTAGTAGGTTTAAGTGAAATGACAGGTCTTACTCCACCACTTTCAGACACAGGTGTACGAAGAGGATGAATATCATGATATAGTCCAAATGCGTTTGCAACTAAATCTGAGCCAAAAAAGTTAGGAGAAAGTGACCAATACCACGAGCCTGTATAAAGATAGTAACTTCTATTTGAGCCAACATCATCGCTACTTATATACCCACGTCCACCCGCTAATACTACTTCATCCACCGTAATAAGTCCGACTGGATAGATTAATGCGCCATTCCCAATATCTCCACTTACTGTAAAGATATCACTCTTTTCAGAAGCTCCTAGTTTTATTGTCGTATTAGGAACAGTCTCTGCATAATTGTCTAACTTATTCCCCCAAATACGTTGTCTTGGAGCAAAACTATAAGCCAAAGTATCCCCTGTCACATAATCTCTTTCATTATAAAACGGTGTATCTTCTAAATAAACTTGGTATTCTATTAAATTAGTAGCAAACCAAGTATCTAATACTCCTTTTATGGTAGAATCTTTTGTATTATCATCATACATATATCCTACATATTTAGGGTCATTATCTTCCGTATTAAAGGCACTTCTTCCTATCTCCGTGTCTGTTCCTGTATTATTACATACTCCTTGATTTGGTATACCATTATAAATGAGTTTGATTCCTCCTGTGTTTGTTGTACGTATTATCTTCCAACAAAAACTCCCAAAAATGACATTGTTATTTGTTACTTCTCCTCGATAATAGTAAATTGGATTGGCTGTATTTACTGTTCTATCTAAAGTGTATACTCCCTTTCCATTCGTATCACTTGAAATAGCCCCCAAATTAATTCCTGTATCTAATTGCGTCTCTTTAACAATTTGTTGATATAAAGAGTTTTTACTTCTGCTTACTCCTTCTCCATCATCCTGACTATAATCTATTTTTCCTGTAAATTCAATTGTTTCAGCCACAGTTGGCAAATCGTTTGCATCTTTTATATCTTTATATTCTATTAAAACACGGATACTATCTTTTTCTCCTGCTCTTAACAAATCATTTTCTTTTATTTCTATTCCATCTTTATAAGTAATAGTATAATTTAAATATTTTTGTTGAGATGGAGTCAAAACCGTTTTTACTATTCCACCAATTTTAGCATCTATGGAGCCACTATTTACTATATCTACATAATACTCATAGAACTCAAGTGGATTGTTTAGTGTTAAAGATAAAGAGATACTCAATCTATCGCTCCCTATTGTTGGCAACGTATCTCCTGTGCTTCCCTCTCTTACTACGACATTCTCAAAATGAACGTCCCAAGTTGTTTTAGCAATTTCTGTTGCCCCATTAATTTTTAGTACTTCTGATAAATAAGCTAAACCAATGCCCATAAATAAGAAACATACTAATACAATACAAATCACTTTATTTTTATTTCCCTTACTTCTCATTTATAACATCCCTTTATTATCTTAATAATAACTTTTTTATCTTTATTTGTCAATCTAGTCTTTCCAACGCACTAAAACCTCTTCCTCTATAAGAGAAGCATCAAAACGATAATGTGCTGTTACTTCTGCTTTTTCTAAATAATCTTCTTCTCTAACTGGTTGTCCTCCATTATGAATGACATAAGGAATTCCGTCTTTGTTTCGACGATCCGATATGATTCCAATATGTTTTCCCTTATTTAAAACAACAATATCTCCTGGTTGAAATTCTCCAATTTCATTGTAATCTGTTGTGAGAGATACAGCATATTTTTTTAAGAAAACATTTAAATTCATGACTCTTCTAAAATCAATATTTTTATCTCTATCTATTACTTCTTTATAGTCTTCTGGATACTTTTTAATATCTTCATTTACCATATCTCTTAAGCTATACCCCGCTGATTTAAAGGCTCTCCATATTACATCTGTACATACACCTTCGTTATCTGGAGGATATGCGTTTTCATAATATTTACTTACATAGGTAGGATGATTCTCTGCATCTTTTCGAGCTCCTATAACAAAATCTGTATAGTCATCAATCTTATCATTATCAAAATCTACTTTACTATAAATGGTTTTGATATTAAAATCACTTGCTTTAAAGTATTCTTTTTCAATTAAATTATAATAATCCATTATAAATAAAGTAATTAGACAGATAAAAACAATACTTATAATAAGTATAAATGTTCTTAGTACTTTCTTTTTTAGTTCATCTTTTATCTCGTTCATAGGCAACTCTTTCTATCTTTATTATACAAAAGAAAAAAACACTTTAAAAGTATTTTATTTTATTTTTTTAATTCTTTGTTTCTCGTTACAATTAAGAAGCGATATATGAATAAAGAGATAAGTAATCCTAATACTTCTAATACTAAAAGAGGAGGAAATTTCTCGATAAAGGGATATAGCTCTACTACATTTTCTGGGATATAGTTTGTAAAAATATAGTTTGTATTTAATAGATTATTAAAGGGATAAACAATAAGTAATAGGACATTTAATAAGATAAAAGTTTTTATATAATCTTTTTTTGTTACTTTATATCCTAAGGCATAATAAGAAAACAAGGATATGTTCATAAAGAAATGATGGGATATTATAAGTTGCCAGAAATTAAAATTGTCTATTGTAGAGACTAAATCTGGCCATAATATAGCTGGGATTGGCCCAATAAAGCACATGAATATCGTTAGTTTTAAAATACTTTCTTTTTTAAAAAGAATTCCAATCATGAATAAGTAATTGGCTATAAAGCATAGATGGAAAGGAAGCATATTTTCATAATCAAAGGAACCATAATATATATTACCCACTGTATAAATTATCATATTTAATAGTAGTATGATGGCACTTACTTTTAGGATTTTGATGCTTTTTTCTTTGGGTATTTTTGCTATTTTGTTTCTTTTCATTATAATGATTATCATAGCTAGGATGGCAGAAAATGTAAATAGGTTATGAATAAAACCAAAAGGTTTAAATAAAAAAACAGGGTTTTCATTGACAAAAAATTCTCTAATCATTTTTTTACTTCCTTTTTAACCTATTATTTCTAATAGAATTCCTACAAATACAGCAATTAGATAAGTTATACCTAATATAGTTATATTTTCTAATTTATTTTTATTTTCTTTCCATAATAACATGATAGCTACTCCGCTACAAGATAATAAACCTGAAAGCATCGCACCAAAATTAATCGCCCCATTTAAATATAGCTCAGTTAAAATAACACTTGATGCACAGTTAGGAATCAAACCAATTAAGCTAGATAGAAAGGGAGAAAAAAGGGAATTCTTTAATAAAAATTTTGCAACAAATTCCTCTCCAACATAATGAAAAACTATATTTAGTATAAAAGTGGTTATAAAAATAAATAGAAAGGTCTTAAATGTATGTTTCCCTGTTGCTTTTAAAAGATGATGTTCACAATCACAAGAATCATCGCAAAGTTCATTGATTTTTACTTCTTGCTTTTTATGTCTTAAAAAAAAGTCAATTAGGTAACCAAAGATAAGACCTGTAACTAGTTTAATTCCAACTATTTTTAAAATAAGGGATGCACTTACTTGTTCGGATAATAAAATAGGCAACATCTCATCAGAAGTAGATAAATAAATGGCAATTAAAGTTCCTAACGAAATGATTCGTGTCACATAAAGATTAGTTGCTACAACGGAAAAACCGCATTGAGGAATAATGCCCAATGTACTACCTACAAATGGTCCTAGTTTGCCACTTTTTTCAATAATTTTATTTGTTTTACTACTAAATTTGTGTTCTATAATCTCAATAAGTAAAAAAGCAACGAATAAAAAAGGAAGCAATTTTAAACTATCTAATAGGGTATCTAAGATTATTTCTTTCATCATAATTCTTCTTTCTGCATCATTTCTTTACCATTTTATAGTATCCTTCTTTATTCGTCAAGAAAAATGTCTTAGATAGAAACGTTCCTTTTTTATTACAAACCTTTATTTATAAAGAAACTAAAAGTAAAAGAAAGTACACAAAGCAAGATAATGGTTAATATAATGAATAGATTTTTTAATTTTGACTCTTTTTCCATAGCTATCTCCTCTTTTTTAGTATGTTTTATACAAGCAATCTCATACCAAAGAAAAAGAATAGATTATCTATTCCAACGATTATTAAACATATTGTTTAAATAATTCACCCCAAAATATTGGTCTAATTTTTCTTCTATCCAATTATTAGGAGAAACTCCTTTATCAAATTCTTTTCCTCGATGTACTGCTGCAAAGGATAAAAGACAATCTAAGAAAAGAAAGATAGTCATAAACTTTATAATTTGAATTCCCTCAAGAACAGGAATCCTCGCTATGCTTTTTTTTAATCTGGGATAAATTAATTTAATCCAAACAATTCCTAAAACTCCCCAGAAAAGAGAGAATAACAAGCAGATTCTTCCATTTATATTAAGAGGTTTTGAAGAATAATTCCAAGCTACAAAGCCCACAAAATATTCCATAATAAGGCTCATTGCATATTCAAGGACAGAACCCGTAATAAAGGAAGTCATGAAAATTTTTATGTAATTACTATTTCTTATTTTATAAAGCATTAATGTTAATACGATAGCTCCTACTCCATAGACTAAATTGATAGGTCCAATAACAAAAGCAGAATGGTTTATAAAGACATTTTTTTTAATTAAAGTCCAAATTCCTTCTATTAACCAACCAAAAAAACATCCAAACAGGAAAATAAAAAATAAATCATATAAAGTTAATTTTTCTTTTTTCATCTCATCACTTCTTATTTATTTTATTATAAAAAGATTTACTACTTTATGCAACCGAATTAGTTTCTATCTCTAATGTTTTCTTGGAAAGAGCAATTGCATCTTCTAAGGTATCTGTACAAGCAAGGAAGCCTGTTGCGTGTATAAAACGAATGGTAGGAATTTGCGTTACTTTTTTTAGTTCCTCTTCTTTTAGTCCCCACCACTCTTGTGGAAAATTAATAACAAGTGTTTTCTCTTCTTTACTGGTAGCCATTGGTTTAATATTGTATCCACCTCTATTAGAAGGAGTAATGACAATTTTTATATTTCTTGCTTTTGGATTTTTGGAATCACAAATAGCATCTTTAAATGGCATACTCTCTTGTAATACTAAGATATTGCCTACTGTCTTTTCTATTTCTTGTTCTATTATCTTCTTGGCTTTCACTCTTGCTTTTTCTTTTTTTATTAGTTGATCAAAAATTTGTTCTGCTATATCACAAGCAATTAGGAAAAACTCATCACTATCTTTTTTTTCATCCCAACATGTATTAAATAAGTCAATCACATAGTCTAAATCCATTAAACTATAATCGGCTGTTATAGTGGGAAAATTTCCGTTGTCAATTCCATCAATCTGCATTACCAATTTTTCCTCAATAATAGTAAATAATTCCTCTATGTTCTCATTTTCTACTTTTTTTAAGTAATCACGACCAAAATCGTTCCATAGTAAGCCAAAAGAACAATATTTTATTTTTTCGTTACGCATTTTTGCTTCTTTGCCATGATGGTCATAAATACCAAGACCAATATCATAAACGATAGCATTTGGATTTCTGTTTTCTACACTTGCTACACGAGCAATTAAAGGCTTTTTTAGTAATTTCGATAAAAGAACAGTAGAAAAAACATCATCTGGATGAAATCTTCCAGTATGTGTAATTAAGTTTGCCTTCCTTGGATCTTTCGTTATTTTTCTTTTATTCATTATTTCTTACTCCTTTTATTTTGGTGAATCTAGCTAATTTTATTAATTCTAATGGTGTGACAAAAAAGATACTTGTAATTAGACAAGCTATATAATTTTGTACTCCTACAATAGGCTTTCTAAAAAAGAAAATTCCAATACTAGCCAGAGCAATTCCTATTATATAAATAAGCATAGCTTTTGTATTTCTACATTCTACTATATTCTTAGCTATGGCGCTATCGCTGTATTCATAAAGAGTGACAAAGAGATTACTAAATACAAATACTAGCAAGTAAATAGTAAAAGAAATTTCTACATTTTCTATATTTACTATAAAAAACATATAAGGCAAGGTAAGAGAAAATAAAACAAGTGCTACTTGCATAAAAAGGAAAAATTGTTCCTGTAACTCTTGCAAATGATCTAAGTTATATGGTCTTCTTTTCATGATATCTTTTTCACAAGGGATTTTTTTATAGACATATTCAGTTACAAATAAAGTTGTAATTTTACAAAGTAAAGAAATTTCTATTGTGATTTTAAAAGGAAAACCTAATAACAAAAATAAAAAATAAGATATTACAATGGGTAGATACGTTGTATATATATAATTCTTCGCTTTCAAAAAGTTGTCGTACTCACATCTGCTCTTTTTTATTTTTTGATATATATTTTTTTCATAAGTGCTTTTTTCTTTGCTTTTGATTACTTTAATATGTGCTTTTTTAAATAAGGAGAGTTCTTTTTTATCTATTTCTTCTTTACAATAAATTTTGTCTATCCCACTATATTCATCTTTTAAGGAAAAAGGAAGAGAAGTTGGTAACAAAAAAATAAATAAGGAAATGCTATTTATCTTATTTCCTCTTTCTAAAAAGGAAGCAATTAGAAAGTAAATAGTTGACAGAATTATACATAGAAGAAGACATCTTTTTTTTCTATTTTGTTCTTTTTTAAAAAGAGAAAGTTGTTTATTTGGTATCGTTTTTTTCCTTATTATCCCTTTTAAAACTAAGAAAAAGATTATTAAAAAGATATTTTTACCTATTGTATACACTTTCTCACCTCTACTTCTAACAAAAAAGTGCTATAGGGCACTCAATTGCTTTGCTTTTTGCTTCTTTTCTTGTTTTTTTAATGTCGTTGTAAAAATTTTTTCTTCAGACGAATCAGTCTGGTTGTATTTGGTTATCGTAACAACAGATGTAACTTTATCTATTATAGTTTCACTGGTTCGAATAAGCTTTGGTTCATCTTCTACACAAAGTCTAGTGATATCCAAATAGATTCGTAGTTCTTCTTTGTTTTCCATCACATAGGCTTCTAAACAACGATTTTCTACTCTTTCGCCATCAGTTAAGGTTAGGGCACCCGTAATAGAAACCATATCTTTTTCTTTTACAGCCGTTAATGTTTTTATTTCTAGTTCTGTTATAAAGGAATCTTTTAATGGGTAAGCAGTATCACGAATCTCTTTGCAATAATTTAAAACTTTAATAATATGATCTTGGTTCTTTTTTTGTATTCCAACAAAGTTATAAATTGGTTCGTTGTGCTTTTCCATATTCATTTACTCCTTTTTTTGTATTCCTTGTTTTTCTTCCTTCTCTTCTTTCTCCGACTTATAAAAGCAAAAAATGGTTTCTTTTTTATGATATATTTTCTCTTTTAGTTTCCATTAATAAGCTACTATAACAAGGATATCTAGGGATGTCAATAGACGATATTGCTGTAACTTAGGATATAGGTTTCATAAGCATTGTTTAAACGAACCTCTATTATATGTTTTTTATTCGTTATAATAGTAATCTCAGTCTTTAATGTATTTAAAGTGACTTCGTAAGAAAAGATTTTACTTGTATCATACTCTTTTATAGTAGGCGTCTTTTCTTTTATTAAAGCAAAAATATAGTCCACCTCTAAGTAAGAGATATTTATTTCTCTTAAAACTTCTTTTTTCGTCGTTTCGTTATATGAAATTTCTTGGGGTTGTGTACATACACCTTCTTCTTTTTCTTTTTCTTTTTTTCCACTACATTTATAAGAAACAGCTGTACTGCCTATACTTGATAAAACATTGACTTTATATTCATACTGTTGATTTAATAGTCCCTCTTGCATATTCAGTAGACTTTTCTCAACAGGGAGTTCTGTATCACTTTTCTTTTCAAACATTTTATCAGGGGCAATAAACACAATAAAGACAAGTAAAGCCAAGATAAAAAAAGCATAAATCATGAGAAAATAGTTTCTTTTCTTTTTCATTTTACTCACAAATAGTATTTATAAGCTTTTCTTTGTTGATTCCGTTAATATAATCTAAGGCAAGCATTTCTTTTTTGCCAAATGGTTTTACTTTAGTAATGTAGACGTTCTTATCTTTTGTACAAATGCCAATCGCCTCTTTTTTTATGGCACATATTGTTCCAGGAGATAAAGTTGATTCCTCTTCGCTTATATAGCCTGCTAATATTTTTACTTCTTCTTCTTTAATTATGGTATACGCTTTCGGCCATGGATATAAGCCTCGTATTTGGTTGTAAACTTCCTTCGCAGAAGCATTGAAGTTAATATGTTCTTCTTCCCTACTAATATTCCATGCATATGTAGCTTCTTCTTCTATTTGAGGAAGTCGAGCATTTGTTTTCTGTATAATACTAGGCAAGGTTTCTAAGAGTAATTCTTTGCCCATTTGACTCAAAGTATCATGTAAAATCCCAACATTATCTGTATCTTTTATTATATATTCTTTTTTAGAAATGATATCTCCTGTATCCATTTTTTTATCCATATACATTATAGTTACTCCAGTTTTCTCTTCCCCATCTATAATGGCATGATGAATAGGAGCTCCTCCTCTTAAACGCGGAAGTAAAGAAGCATGAACATTTATACAACCTAAAGGGGGAAAATCTAAAATGGCAGATGGAATAAGTTGTCCATAAGCACAAGTGATTATAATATCTGGATTTTTATCTAAAATAGCTTGAAATTCTGATTTAATATGTGTGGGTTGCCATACTTCTATATTATGATCTAACGCAACTTTTTTTATTGGAGTGGCTTCCAATTTATGATTACGCCCTACTTCTTTATCTGGCTGGGTTACAACACCAATTACATTGGTTGTAGCAATTAATCCTTCTAAAATAGGAACTGCAAACTCAGGAGTCCCCATAAAGATTACTTTTGTGCTTTTCATATTATCACCAATTCCATTATATCAAAAAAATAGCAAAGAGTTTGCTATTTTTACACTTCTTTACTATTATTTTCTTTTATTTTGACCAAGCAATTCCATATCTTCAGTTAATTGGCGAATTCTCTCAATAATTCTTCTAGCTTTCACCACTTCATCTGTATTACCATTCATTATTAAATGACTTTCTAACTCTTCTATTGTAAGATTAGATGTAAAAAAGGTAGTTTTGTAATTATTCATACGATGTTGTAATATGGTTCCTAGTATTTCATCTCGACTCCATTCGGTTACTTTTTCTGCTCCTATATCATCAATGAGTAATAAATCCACATCTTCTAAATAAGCAATTCGATCAGCAAAGGAGTCAAAATCACTTTTTAAATCCCTTAAAAGTTCTGGTAAATAGACAATCTCTCCTCTAATTCTTTGCTTGGCTAGTTCGTTAAAGACAGCTGAAATCAAATAGGTCTTCCCACAGCCGAAGGTCCCGTGTAAATATAGCCCTTTGTTATTTTTATTTTTGTCGTAAGAATCACAAAATTGATTTAACCATTTTAACACAGGTAATCTCCTTTTATCAGTTAGTTCAATGTCTTTCATGCTAGCTAAAGCAATTTCTTTATCTCGCGTCATTCGATTCTCTTCTTGCTCTTTTTTTATTTTTTCATACTTACAAGGTATATAAGAAAAGATTAATTGTTTCTTCTTTTTATTAGGATAGATAACATGTCCCTCTAGTCTGTTCTTACAAAAAATCAAACCCGGACATTCGGAACAATTTTTTAATTCTTTAACTGTATTTTCAAGAGAAGAAGTATATTTCATTGCCACCTCTCCATCTATATCTAGTGTTTTTACTAACTTTCTAAAAGAGGGATTTTGACAAGATTTTTTAAATTCTTCTTTGAGTGCTTTTTGATTTACTTCACTACTTATTCTTATTTTTTCCATAGCATCACCTATACTTCTTAAACATTTCTTCTAATTCTGCAATCTCTTCTTCTGTCATCTCTTCTTTTGTAAATTCTTGATTAAACCATACAGGTTCTTCTTTTCTTGTTTTCTTGTTATCTATTTTTTTACTATATTTCGTATTTTCTTTTTTTGCTAATTCCATCGCTTCGCTAGCTGTTTCGACCTTGCATCTCTTCCATTGCCCAGCAATAGTTTCTACAAAAGCTGTATTTAATTTATTGTTATTCTTCTTTAAAACATAATCAATTAAAACATTTACAACGGCCGGTTGTAAATTTAAATCAACTAACAGAGTTTCTAATAATCTTAAGTCCCTACTGGTTGGATTTGCCCCTTTATTCTTCATTTTCAAAAAATCATAAGGAGTAGTATTTTCAAACATATAAATAATTTGTGCAAGAGGATTTGTATTACCTTCTGGTGTCTTCAAATATTCAGGTTGTGTTCTATATACCAAAGTAGGAAGGGCTCCATTGTTATTATACGCATAATACTTTCTCGCTTTTTTGCGAAGTTCCTCTTTATCAAAAGCGCCTTTTTCTGTTACAACGATTCTTAATAACTCTACTATTTTTAAGGTATCTAAATCATAGATAAAGGCGAGTTGCTCTAATAATTCTCTATTTTTTTTATTTAATGCACTTTCTTTTAAAAGACCTTTTGGCATAGAAGAAAGCACTAAATCAAAGTCTATTTGGCTTTCTAATTTTAAACCCAAAGTATTTTTTTCTTTCGTTTCAAAAGGTTCTACTACACACGATGGTTTGAAAGTAGCATTGAGCTCCTTGGTAATTTCTTCGTATTCTTTCAAATCAATAGATGGAAGAGCAAACTCTAATTTAATCAATTCGTATTCTTTTTTGCCAATATTATTGTACAGCGTTATATTTAAAATTGGATTTTGGAAAAATTCTTTCGCCGATAATGGGGAGAAAAGTTCATACACATAACTATTTGGTTCTCCTTCTTTAAAAAAACTCTTCAGAAGTCCAACTCCTTCTAAAGACTCACGCGCAAGTTTTATCACATCTAAGCTGCTTTTCATAAAAGTCATTAAATGGTGGTGTGTGTAATCTTTACTTATAAATTCTGTTAGCTTTAAATCACGAAGGAAAGTAAAATAAAGACTTATTGCCAAAGGACCAATAATAGGTTCATATAACGAAATTATATTTTTTTTATCTTCCTCAGTAATGATACTTTTATTTACTACGGTATAAGTATCAGCAGGAAGTAAGGAAACTAATTTCATGGTCCTCACCCTTTCAATAGTATTATAAACGATATACTTCTTTTTTGAAAGAAAAAAAGAAGTTAACAAACTTCATCTAAAGTGCAACTATCTTTTAAATAGATAGCTAACATACTACTATAGATTTCTAAAATTTGTTTTTCTTCCTCAGTAGTTAAATCGCGAAGGCTTCCATTTACTTCTCTTTTATGTTCTTCTAAAGTACCTGTATGGGAATTAATAATAGTCCCATTTTTGCAAGTAATAACAAGAGGGGCAGATAAACGCTTTTCTCCTACTAGAACTGGCTTTCCATTTTTTCCTGTTAATTCATACTCATTTAAAACAGGATCTAATGCTTTTAACAGGTCTTGATAAGAAGAGTCCCCCTCTCTTTCTTTTTGTAATTTATTGTTGGCATCTAATTTATAAGAATCTCTAATATCTTTTTCCACTTTATCTTCTGGTCTTACATTGACATAGTATAAGCGTTCAAGCCCATTTTCAAACGCTGCTTCAAGCAAGAGAGGAACCGCATTACGACACCAAGGACAAGCCGCAAAACCAAAATAGATTACTCCTTCCCCTTCTTTGATAATTTCTACCGCTTCTTTTGAAGTAATATATTTTACTTTATTATCTTCCATTATCGAAATAGTTTTGTTCGGAATTCCAGTACTTCTTAAAGTACCATTTAACGACTCATATTCTTCTTTAAACTGTTTTTCCTCTTCCGTTATACTTATTTTTGAAGTCTTTTCTTCTCTCAAAGCATTTTCTTTATACGTGTAAGCAAAATATCCACCAACTAATAATAAAATTATTAAAAGTGTGGAAGCTATTACTTTTAAATATTGCTTATTTTCTATTTGAGCTACGTTTTCTTTATTCATGTTCTCTCACCTATTTCTACTAACTCTGCATTATATATATATAGGATATATCCATTCTTACTTAGCTCTCTATTTTTTATAGTACCAATAATAGTGACCTCTTCTTTTTCCTCAATATTTAGAAGAGCTTCTTCCTCGTTTTTAAAAAAGACACTTAATAAAATATCCTCCGTAAAGGTAATTTCACCATTCTCTTCCTGATAAGGAGCAAACTCAATATAATTTAAAGCTCCTTTTTTGCTAATTTTTCCTTTTAATTTAATAGAAGTATCTTTGTAATCTTCATAACTTTCTACTATTGTTTTAAAAAAAAAGTTTGTGTCTACAGCTTCTAAATGCAAAGCGTCACATAAATAACCATTTTCATAAAATGGAACAACGAGAATATTTTGGTAGTCCTTTTTATTGCATTGCCAGACTTTAATTCCGATAGCATTATAAACTCGAGTATTCGCAGTTGTTGTAATGTTATAAGAAAATATGGGAATTCTTTTTAAACTATAAGCTAGTATGGAATCGCATAATATACTTACTAACAAAAGAAAGAAAAAGACAAAAGGCGTATTTTTTTTAACACACTTTTTCTCCTTATAAAAATAATACGTAATGCCTATAAGAGCGATGAGGAAAAAAAGAATTCTTATCATCATTGCCCTATCAAGGAAAAGAACTAACCCAATAATTAATAAAGAAAGAATTAAAGTTAGCAAATTTTTTGTGTGTACTTTTTTATCCATAGAAACACATCCTTACTTATAAGTATAAACTTTTCCAAAAGAAAAAGCCATACTATTCTATGACTTTTTACATTCACTGCACTATTAGTTAATAGCGTCTTTAAGTTTGCTTCCAGCTTTGAATGAAGCAACTGTTTTAGCAGGAATTTTAATAGCTTCTTTAGTTAATGGGTTAATACCTTCTCTTGCAGCTCTTGTCTTAGCGCTGAAAGTTCCGAAACCAACTAAAGCAACCTTTCCTTCTTTTTTAAGTCCAGTAGTAATTCCTTCTAAAGCTGCGTCTAATGCACGAGTTGCATCAGCTTTTGTTAATCCAGCTTTAGCTGCGATAAATTCTACTAATTCTGCTTTTCCCATAAGTTTTACCTCCCAATAAAAAAATTTATTTTTGTAAGATATTACCCTTACATATTAACCATAGCAGAAATACAATTTGAAATCAAGTTAATTTGTTAATTTTATAGAAAAAATCATCATTTTTACATTATTTCCAATTAAAAATACAAGCGTTTTTTGTACTTGTATTAAGGAATTTGTGCGTCTGGAGTTTGATTTTCTTGTCCTTCAACATTTGGAGATTCTGCTCCATTTGTATCTCCTTCAGGAGTTCCACTAACCGGCTCTTCTGGCGTTTCTGGAACAACTTCTTCTTTACTATTACCGATTATATCAGCATATAAGCTAAAAGCATTATAATACATATTGATAGAATCAAGTGCTTTTACGGATTCATCAGCATAAGAAATATTGCCCATTAACGAAAGAACAGTAGCAGCATTTGCTTCTTTTACACTATCACTTAGATAAACAATGGTTGCACCAATAATTAAGTTGGAACCACCATTAATAAAATAACTTTCCACAGGATAAGAAACGCTTGTTTGTGTATTAACATTGTAACTCATCAAATAGGCATCTTTTCCACCAATGGTTGTTGCCTCTACCTTCGGATTTGACAGTCCATCTCTACTACTTAGATAGGTCTCTATTACTCCTTTATCAAAATCACTTAAATTATAAGAAAAATGCTCCAATTTAATAACTACAGAATCATCGCTTTTCTTAAGTAACACATTATAGCTATCTTCTTCAATAATCCACCCCTCTTCATATTTAAGCTTATACCCATTAGTTATTGCTTCTTTTAAAGCCACTTCTTTTGTTCCTTCATCAGGAGTTTGATTGGTTTGATGATTATTGTTAGCTGGCGTATTAGGCGTCATAGAACTTATATTATTGTTAGACATCATCATATAAACAACAATAATTAAAACAATAGCTAAAGCGCCAAAGATAATTACTTTTTGGTTTTTGGAAAATCCTTTTTTCTTCGCTTTTTTCTCCACTGGTTGCGTTTCTTCTTTCACAATTGTTGTCCCTGCTGGAAGATTAGGGATAGGTTGTGGAGTACTCGCAATCGAAACCGAAGGAGCAATTGTATTTAAACTTGGTTGTGTTGTTGTGTTTATACTGGAATTAGCACCTAGGTTACTTGGTGTTACACTTGGTTGTGGCGCTGTTGGTGTAGAATTAATCGTTTCTACATTTTGTACTCCTGTAGGTGTGGTTACATTATTAGTTGTTGGCGATACAGAAACTGGTTGACTACTATTTGTTATACCTGCTGGAGTCATTTGCGTCATATTATTTGTTCGAGGCATAGTTTCTAAAGGATTTTGTTGAGCAATATTTCCTTGTACCTCGCTTCTATTTGTACCACAAATTGGACAGATTGTTACTCCTGGTTGTAGTGGGTTTCCACATTTTTGACAGTTATTCATCATTTTACAATGACCTCCTATTTTGTTCATTATACTATATTTCAAATAAAAAAGCCATAGTAAATTATATCACTATAGCTATTAAGTTATTTGAACCCTTATTGACAATCTTCGTAACCGTTTGCGATAATTTATATCTTGTGTTTTCAGGAACAACAGATAATTTTGCTTGGATTCCCTCTTTTACAATGACATCAAGACTTCTACCAAATATCTCACTTCGCCAAATATTGGTTGGATCCGTTTCATAATCTTTCATCAAATAATTGATTAGTTCTTTACTTTGAATTTCACTTCCTATAATTGGTTCAAATGTTGAAACAACATCAGCTTTAATAATGTGATAAGAAGACGCTGTTGCTTTTAGTTTAACACCAAAACGTGACCCCTGTTTAATAATTTCTGGCGTATCAAGTTGCATATCTTTTAAGGAAGGATAAACAATTCCATACCCTGTTTGTTTGGCAGAGCGAAGTGCTATCTTAATCATTTCTGTTTCTTCTTTTGATTCTTTGTAAGAACTAAATATTTTTAACATACCTGCCTTTGTATTTACTGTTTCGCCCATCATTTCATTTAAAACAGTATTGTATAATTCCTCTGTACTATCTAAGTTAATATTTACAACTCCAGTTGCCGTATCTACTGTATTTATATAAGCTTTACTAATATAAGAACTATCTTTGAAATAGTGAAGAATATTATCAACATCTTTTAGTTTGCGTACTTCTAATGTAGAAGATTTTATTTTTTCTATGTACTCTTTTTTTACATAATGTTCATTATTTAATACATGAACCCATTCTGGTAATGAAATACTAATATCTAACACAGGAAATTCATATAAAGCATTTTTTAATATTTCATAAATTTCTCTTTCTCTCATATTTTCTACACTAATTGGTAATACAGGTATTCCAAAACGATTTTTCAAATCATCAGCGATTTCTTTTGTTTCTTTTGCTTCTGGATGAGTTGTGTTTAATACAACAATAAATGGTTTGTTGATACTTTTTAACTCTGTAATGACTTTTTCTTCTGCTTCGATGTAACTTGCTCTTTCTAACTCACCAAAAGAACCATCCGATGTCACCACAATTCCTATAGTAGCATGGTCTTTTATGACTTTTTCTGTTCCTATTTCAGCGGCTTCTGTAAATGGTATAACATCATCGAACCAAGGTGTTTTTACCATTCTCGGATTTCCATTTTCATCTTCATAGCCATTAGAACCAGGTATAATGTAACCGACACAATCTATCAACTTGATATTAGTCGTAAATTCATCTACTTTAATCATAGCTCCATTCGATGGAACAAATTTTGGCTCGGTTGTCATGATTGTTTTTCCTTGAGCACTTTGTGGTATTTCATCTAAACAATGTTTCTTTTCGTACTCATCTTCAATATTAGGAACAATTAAATTTTCAATAAATCTTTTAATAAATGTACTTTTTCCCGTTCGGACTGCTCCTACTACGCCTAAATAGATTTCACCATTGCCTCTTTTTGAAATCGATTCAATAATATTGTTATTTTTCATATAACACCCCTATCATTTCTAGTAAAATGTATGTAAGGCTTTTGGGTTTAGAACACCAAAGCATAAAAAAAGAAGTTTATTTTTCTTTTTCTTCTATTTCATAAGTTAAATTTTCTCCACTACGAGGATAGATGTGAGACACGAGTTGATCACACATAAAACAACCTAGTAAACAGAAACAGAGAATATATTTTAATTCTGCTTTTACTTTTTGAAATAAGTTATCTAAAATAGGGGCAAAAATATAAGTAAAGGCACACCCTCCAATACCAAAAAGAATTAAAAATTCTAGACAAATTCTTCCTTGTAAATTTAAAAAATATCCATGGTAATCCCAATATCTTGTATGCAAGAAAGTTTCTAAGTACCATCCTGCTGAATACTCAATCACCCCACATAATAAGAAAGAAGCAAGAAATAAGCGTTCTGGTTTGCTTCGCAAATTCTTTAAAAAGAACAAAATACATATTCCCCCTATTCCATAAATTGGTAACCACGGACCATAAAGGGTGCCTTTATTTACAAATGCACCATTTACTCTTAGGGTTAAAAACACTTCCCAAATCCAACCAAAAATAGAAAACGCAAAGAATAACAAGATATAAGAAGAAAGAGAATACTCTTTGAAATAATCTACTTTTAACCATTTTCGTTGTTTGTTTAAAGGGATAGAAAAATTCTTTTCTAAGTATCTTGCATTTTCTGTCCACTCAATAAATAAATATTCATCATTCAAAAGATGTCCATTTTTGATTTTTTCTTTCTTTTCTTTTCTCAACTTTGCATAGATTTCGGCTTTTATACATTCTTTATACCCTTTATAAAAGAAGATGCCAACTAAACCTAACGAAAGATAATCTAGTAATATCCAACCAAACAAAGATAGATCTAAGTAAAATACATTTTTCTTTTCTCCCTCCATCAAATCGGCAGAGAGACGAAACACATCTTTTACATTAATATTAGGGTTTTCAGCTAATATGTAAGGGATTAAAAGGTATTCATAGTGTTTAATAAATCCCCCTATTATAGTAAGACTCCATAAAAATTCTTTACAATATTTTAAAAATAAAATCCAAGATAAATGAAGTGTTCTTTTTACGCGATAAGGAAACAAAAGACGTTCCATCTTTGTTTTAAAATAAACACGATGTTCTAAAAAGTACCTTGCTTTTCCTACTTGAATAACATTTTGTAAAAAAACAAAAAAGAAAAAAGAAATTAGAGTAGTTCCTATCATAATAATAAAGGAAGAAAGCTTTCCACTAAAGATATATTTATTGACAGCATTGACCATTCCTAGTATTAATGAATCACTAGCTGTTATTTCATTTACTATATTTGCTAAAACGCCTTTTGTATATTTATGATTTATTTTTGTTTGCTTTTCTTTTAGTATGTGAAGGGAGTCTTGAATGATTTCTACATCAGTTATATTGTTGTCTATTGTAATAGAGTCGATATATTTATTATCTGGAATTGTAAATGTCACCTTTCTTGTACCATAATCGTACCCTCCTACTAGTAAAACACTAGCAATGAATACAACTATAATATTACGGAAATAATGATTTTTTAAACTTTTTTTGGCGGTATTTTTTATTTCTTCTCCATACTTCATTTTCACCACAACCTAAGTTTATTATAGCATATCTTCTTTTTAGAATAAAATTCCTCTCTTTTTTCATTAAATAGAGAGAATATTATGTTATAATGGAAAATAATAGAGAGGAGAAGCTACTTATGAAGAACGAAAAGAATGATGTAATTGTGAAGCAAATCAATTCTCCAACTCCCCTTAATGATCTTGAAAAAACAACGATTTTAGAGTTTACTTCTCTTACAAAAGAAGAATTACCTAAAAAGAAAATTAATTTAGGAGATACTATTCGTTTAAAATTAAGTGATTTACGTGAAAAGATGGAAGAGCAGTTGGAATTACCTTCTAAGAAAAAAAATCTTTATGATACAGTTATTTTAAAATTAGACGATTTAGTCAATCGAAAGAACGCCCTTCAACATTTAGAAGCAAAAAAAGTCACTAGTGAAGAAGAAACGAATATTTCTAAAAAATATACTATGTCAATACGAAAGTTACCAATTCCAACTTCTTTATCTGTTACAAGTGATGCATTTGGAAAACATTTGTATACTCTAAATAAAATGGCTCTTTCCGAATTAAGCGAAGGAAAAGAGACTGTAAGAAAACAAACTCCTTTAGCAAAATTGCAACACATAGAAAAAATTACGATTAACAAAGAAAATTACCAAAAATATGAAAAAGATTTAAATAAATTCGCTATTAATAAACTTTATTATAAATTTGCTCCTAAAGAAACAAACAAATATAAAATATATAAATATAGTTTTCTTTTAGTAGGTATTCTTTTCTTTGCTAGCTTGTTTTCCGTATTGTCTTGGTGTATGGAAGGCAATAAAACAAAAGAAATGCATTTATCATTATTAGATAATGTTTTAATAGAACAAGTTTATAGTGGAGAAATTATTCCAAAGACAACGAGTATAAATAATTCTACAGCAGAACAAAAAGATATGTATACTCGCTATATGAATACCCCTCTAGCTTCAGTAGATTTTAAGCCTGTTTTAGAAATCAATCCAGACACAATTGGATGGCTCATTGTTCCTAATACAAATGTTAATTATCCAGTTGTACAAACAAAAAATAATGACTATTATTTAAAACACTCTTTTGACAAATCAAATAATCCTGCGGGTTGGGTATTTGCTGATTTCCGTAATCAATTTTCCCCATTTAGTACTAATACAGTGATTTATGCACATGGCCGAAAAGACAAAGTGATGTTTGGCTCTTTAACAGATGCTTTAAATCCAAATTGGTACAAACAAAAAGAAAATCAAATCATTCAGTTTTCCACTTTAGAAAATAATACGATGTGGCAGATTTTCTCTATTTATACTATCAAAGCTGAATCTTATTATATAACTACCGATTTTAGTTCTCAAGAAACTTTTACAAAATTTCTAGAAACCATGAAGTCTCGTAGTATCTACGACTTTCAAGCTCCTGTGTCAACAGAAGATAAAATACTTACTTTATCCACTTGCTATAATGACCAAGGAGAACGCTTAGTTATTCAAGCAAAATTAGTAAAAATTCAAAACCGATAAAAAATCGACTACTTGTGAGTCGATTTTTTAATGTATCCCTACAATATTATCATCTTCTAAAAAGATGTTTTCATAATTAGGTTTTTTTGGTAATCCAGGCATCGTAATTATGTTGCCTAAATAGATAGTTATAAAGCCTGCTCCATTGTATAATTTGATATCTTTAACGGTTATATCAAAATCGATAGGATACCCTAACTTTTCTTTATCATCGGATAATGAATACTGAGTCTTAGCAATACAGATTGGTAATTTATCTAAATTATTTTCTTTTAAAGAAGCTATCTTTTCTAATGCTTTTTTAGTATATTTTATATTTTTAGCATGTAAAAGTTCTTTACCAAGCTTGTCTATCTTAGTTTCCAAAGCGTCGCTAACACTATATAATTCCTGATAAGTCGTTTCTTTTAGAGAAGATAAAACCTCTTTTGCTAAGGATATCGCTCCCTTCCCTCCTTCTTTATAAGAAGTAGAAACACTAAAATGAGCCTTGTTTTGTAAAGAAAATTCTTTTATAAAAGCGATTTCTTCTTCTTTGTCCGAATCAAATTTATTTAGACAGACGGTTACTGGTACTTCAAAGTGGCTTAGTATATCTAGATGAGCTTTTAAATTTTGGATTCCTTTTTCTAAATTTCGTTCTCCATTATATTTTAAAGCTTTAATGGTTGTGACTAATACAACTGCATCTGGTTTTAAATTGCTACTTCTAGCAACAATGTCATAGTATTTTATAGCTCCTAAGTCACTACCAAATCCCGCCTCTGTAATACAATAGTCTGCTTTTTCTAGTCCCAAGCTTGTCGCTAAAACACTTGAAGTACCATGCGCTATATTAGCAAAAGGCCCTCCATGGATTAAAACAGGGTTTTCTTCTAATGTTTGCACTAAATTTGGTTTTATTGCTTCTTTTAAAATTGCTAATAAAGAATCTGTTATATTTAAATCTTTAGCAAATATAGGCTTGTTGTCTTTAGAGTAAGCAATCAGGATGCGATCTAGTCGATTTTTCAAATCTTCTACCGATGTTGAAAGACAAAGAATCGCCATCATTTCTGAGGCAGCAGTAATGGAAAAATGCTCTTCTCTTTCATAAGAAGAAAGAATTGTTATTTTTTTTAACGCACGATCATTTATATCTAAACAACGGCTATACTCAATTCGTAATTCATCCATTTGCAAAGCATTTCCTTGATAAATATGATTATCAATCGCCGCACATAACAAATTATTGGCTACTTCGATAGCGGCAAAATCTCCTGTAAAATGCAAATTGATATCGGCCTCAGGAACCAAAGAAGAAAGTCCGCCTCCTGTTGCTCCTCCTTTCATTCCAAATACAGGACCCAAAGAAGGTTCTCTTAAAGAGGCGGTTGCTTCGTATCCTAGTGTACAAAGGGCGTCTAATAGGCCAATCGACATCGTTGTTTTGCCTTCTCCATAAGGAGTGGGACTAGTGGCCGTTACTAAAATAAGATTCCCCTTCTTTTCAAGAGGAATATCTCTTACTTTAGCTTTATATTCCCCATACATCTCATATTCTTTTATATTTAATTTACTTGCCAATTCACTTGCTTTTAACATAAGTAATCACCTACATTAAGTATATAACAATTAAAACATTTTATCTACACCTTTAGGTACTTTATCTTTTAAGATTGTATCAATAATCTTGTCCTCTTTTTCCTGGGAAACTTTTTTTCCTGTTAAAGAAGAAAGCGTTCTTATTACTTCACGTAAAGAAGATTCTTCTTTTAAATTTCCACTATTTAATTTTTGAGCTAAAGAAAGAATTGTTTCTTTATCTACTTTTGTTTTTTTCTCTACTTTCGAGAAAAATTTGTCATCAAAATTCATTTTATCACCTAGTATACTTTATGCTTTTTTATCCATACTAGTTACTGGGTGATTTTTATGGATACACAAATTGGATACAATCAAAAAATAGAATGCACAGTACGAGATTGCGTACATTGTATGAATGGCTGCATTTGTTCTTTAAATAAAATAAATGTATCAAACGATACAATGAATGCTTGTGATAAACACAATACGATGTGTCAAAGTTATGAAGAAAAGATAAGCTAATATCTTTTTTCCTTTTTCTATATAATTAATTATGATATACTATAGAAGAAAGGATGCCTTATAATGAAGAAGTATATTTTTATTACTATTTTTATTCTGTCTCTCTTTATTGGAGGAGGAACGTTATTCTTTTTTCTTAATTCAAAAGAAAAACCTATTATGGAAGAGCAAGTAATCAAAGAGAGAAAAGCCAATTACGATATTCAAATTAATTATCCTACTTTTCAGGATAAGAAACTAAGTAATAAAATAAAAGATTATGTTAATACATTACAAAAGAATTTTAAAAAACAAGTAAAAGATCTTGATGATTCAACAGATTATGAATTAATTATTTCTTATGATTATAGTATCGTTGATTCTATTTACTCTATTCACTTTCGTGTCTTTTACTATTTAGGAGGAGCTCATTATCAAAGAGAAGATGCTGTATATTATTATGATAGCTCACATAAAAAAGAAGTCTATTTAAGTGACCTAGTTCATTTAGATGAATCGTTCTATGCAGATTTATCTAAACTAACAAAAAAAGATTTAGAAGAGAAAAAAGAAGAACTTTCTCTATACGATACAGAAGAATTAAAAGAAGGTTTACTTCCAACAAAAGAAAATTTTCAATATATTTTATTTAGTGATTCTGTAGAAATCTTATTTCCTCCTTATCAAGTGGGTCCTTGGAGCAGCGGGGAAATTCATGTCAATATTGACTATCGTTATCTTATTAAATATTTAAATAAAGAATATTTTCCAAGTATTAAGGTCACTTCTATTGATGCTGTTTTCGATGGACCAAGTGGAGAAGAAGAAACAAAGCGAGACTTAGAAGCATTAAAAAACAAAAAATTAATTGCCTTTACTTTTGATGATGGACCGAATTATAGTGTTACAGAAAATTTTTTATATGCACTTGATGAATATCAAGCGAAGGTATCATTTTTCGTTTTAGGTAACCGAGCAATAAAGCAACCAAACTTGATAAAATTAATGTATAGTAAAGGGCATACGATAGGAAGCCATACTTACGATCATAAGAATCTCTTTAATTTAAAAGAAGAAGAAATTCTTTATGAAATTAATAAGACAAACGAAGTATTAGAACAAATTACAGGTGCTAAACCACGTTATTTAAGACCGCCTTATGGGAACTATAATGGTAAAATCTTACAAATGACACCGATGACATTTATACTTTGGAGTGTAGATACAAACGACTGGAAATATAAGGATAGTGACCGAATCGCTAACTACATTGTTGAAAATGTAAAGGATGGAGACATTGTATTATTACATGATTTATATCAAACAAGTATTGAAGGGGTTTTAAAAGCAATGGAAATGTTAAAAGAAGAATATGCTTTTGTTTCTATAGAGGAACTTGCTCAAATAAAAGGAGTTACATTAGAAGAAAGTACTGCTTATCGTTATATAAGATAAGAGGAATCACGCATGATTCCTCTTTTATATTTGCATAGGATTGTTATCAATTTCAATATTTACTATTTTATTCATTATATAAAACGAATCTAACTCTTTTAGTGTTTTCATTAAATTTGGTTCTTTTTTATACTTTAAAAGAATTTGAAAACGATAAATGTTATTTAGTTTAAAAAAAGAAGCAGTTGTAGGTCCTAAAATGATAGTGGATTTGCTTACATTTTTTTCTATATACTGTTTTACCTTTACAATTTCTTTCGAAGCTAGTTCATACTCTTTTGAAGCTATTTTAATACTCGTAATAAAGTAATATGGAGGGTAATCCAACTTATGCCGATTATTCATTTCGTATTGATAGAACTTATCATAATTATTTTCTTTGACGCAATTCAAGGTATAATTATCAGGATTGAATGTCTGAATAACGACCTCCCCTTCTAAACTGCTCCGCCCTGCTCTTCCAGCTACTTGTGCTAACAAAGCAAAGGTACGTTCCCCACTTTTAAAATCAGGTATATTAAGGGTTGCATCAGCATTAATGATACCAACTAAAGTTACGAAAGGAAAATCAAGTCCTTTTGCAATCATTTGTGTCCCTAATAAAATATCATATTCATGGTTTTTAAAAGCATTGATAATTTTTTCGTGAGCTCCTTTTTTAGTCGTTGTATCTGCGTCCATTCGAATGACTCTTGCCTCTTTAAAAATTTTATTGAGCTCTAATTCTAACTTCTCTGTACCAAGGCCATGACTGCCTAACGCTTTTTCTTTACAGCTTGGACACTCCTCTTGCATTTTTATTACGTATCCACAATAATGACATCGTAAATTATTCGCTGCTTTATGATAGGTTAAAGTAATATCACAATTAGGACATTCAAACGTATAGCCACAAGATTTACAGGAGATAACACTTGAATAACCTCTTCTATTCAATAATAAAATAACTTGCTCTTTTTTTACTAAACGTTCGTTTATTTTTTCTTTTAATTGGGTAGAAAAGATAGTATTTCTTTTTTTCATCTCTTCTGCCATATCGACAATTTCTATTTTAGGTAATTTAGAGTCTCCTATACGAGAAGGCATTTCTATTAATTCATAAACTCCTTTTTTAGCCCGAGCCATTGATTCTAACGAAGGAGTTGCACTTCCAAGTAATAGAGGAATTTGATGGTACTTGGCTCTATACTCAGCCATATCAATTGCGTGATAACGTGGGTTTGAATCTTGCTTATAGTTTTCACTATGTTCTTCATCCATAATAATAATACCTAAGTTTTCTAAAGGGGTAAAAATAGCACTTCGTGTCCCAATAACAATATGAACTTCTTTTCTTAATATCTTAAGATATTCATCATATTTTTCTCCCTCCGATAAAGCACTATGAAAAATAGCTACATCTAAACCAAAGCGATCATAAAAGCGATTTACAATTTGCGTCGTTAATGAAATTTCAGGAACAAGTAAAATAGCAGTCTTTCCCTCTTGTACAACTTTTTTTATTAATCTTATATAGACTTCTGTTTTTCCAGAGCCTGTTACTCCATACAAAAGATACGTACGATGTTCGTTCAATTTTACTTTGTCACATGCACTTTGTTGTTCACTCGTTAAAGGTGGATCTTCTTTAACTTTTTTTGGGGTATGCAAGCGATAGACTTGTTCGCCTATTATTTTGATTATCTTTCTTTGTAATAAGGAATCTACCGCACTTTTACTAAAACTATTTTTTAATTGTTTTCCTTCTTTTAATTTCTCTATAATTTCTATTTGCGTTTTAGCCTGGGGCTTCGTTCTTTTAAATTCGTCTATGTCTATTCCTTCAACTAATTCAATATAAGAAATATATTTGGCATAATGTGTTTCTTGCTTTTTTACTTTTAAAGAACTTGGAAGCATTGTTTGATAGGCGGTTATTTTAGTACATAGTGTTTTTTCTTCTAAGAGATTCCCTAAAGACATTAATTCTTCATTTAAACATAGGTATTCATCTACTAAGGAATTTATTTCTTTTAATTGATGAGATTCGTTCCACACCTCTTTTATTCCTGTGACAAAGCCATTGATTATCTTATTACCAAAAGGGACTAAAACTTTCATTCCTCTTTTGATTTTATTTTCTAAGGAATGAGGAATTAAGTAAGTAAATGTTTTATCTATTGCTTTAGCGCTATACTCAACTAATACTTCTGCATACATTTGTTTTCACCTCCCTCATTATAGCAAATAAAAAGAAGGAACCCAAGCCCTTTATTTATTATATACATGGATTTTCTTTTGCATTTGACATGTTTTTCTATACCATATTGAAGGCTTTACAATTTCTCCAATTTTTACTATATCTCCTTACTATCCGTTACAACAATACCATAGTTATAAAAGTTTTTTTGACAGAAAAAAGAAGCATCACACTCTGTATTATAATTATTATTCTTTTTAGAATTTAAGCAAAAGAAAAGAACTAAATCAATCGTTAGTCCCTTTCCTTTGGATAGGCATCCTTGATGCAATATCACACTTTCCCTTTTTATTTATTAGAACTAGATAAGTGCATCTAGTGCTAACCCTATCATGTCATCTAGAGAAGTTTGTCTTTCTTCTGCAGATACTATTTTATCTGTAAACTTTGAGTCTGTCGCTGTTACTAAAACAGCCGCTTCTCGATTAAAACTATTTGCTACATGGATTAAACCGAAAGCTTCCATTTCTTCACCTAAGATATTTAAATTTTTTGGCGCACGTGCAAGGATGGCATCGTCATCTACATAAGGTCCAAAAACATCAGTTGTCATTAGAGTTCCTACATGAATATTGGTGTTTTTTTCTTTTGCTACTTTTATAATGCTATCTACTAAACAAGCAGATGGTTTTACAATGTTACCTTTGTATCCATTATAAGAATAAGCATAGTTTGATTCGCTGTATACTTGATCAGCTACTATAATCTCAGGAATATTCACTGATTTAGATTCGACACCACATGTTCCTATACGAATGATTTTCTGCACGTTGTAAAAATAAAATAGTTCAAATGCATATAGACCACATGATGGCATACCCATTCCGTGTCCCATGACAGTTACTCTTTTTTCGCCATAATAACCTGTATACCCAAGCATATTTCTTATATTTGTTACTTCTTTTGCATTTTTTAAAAATTTTTCTGCAATGTATTTTGCTCTTAAAGGATCTCCAGGAAATAAAACAAGTTCTGCAATATCCTCTTTTTTAGCATTCATATGAATGGGTGTATTCTGTGGTTTCATTATGTTTCCTCCTCTATGATACCATTATATCTTATTTACGTTTTTTGTACACCAACAAAAAACATTGTTTACGCAGTTATATGTAAACAATGTATACACTACTTAGTCAACAAATCTTTTAAATTATTAATTGTTGATTCGTATTCTTCTATTCTATTTATATAATTTTCCTTTTCCTCTAACAAATTTACTATTTGCTCACGAAGATAATCGTTCTCGTCTCTTACTTCTTTTAATTCGTCTTGATAATAAATATCAATTCTCTCTTCTTTTTTCTCTTTCATTGTCTTTTGTAATTTTGTGATTGTCTCCTTACAACCTACTATTTTATATTCTGTATTGTCTAAAGGATAACTATAAATCTTTTTCTCTTTTATATTATCTTTTATATCATTAATTATCTCTTTGGCATTTATATTATTCATTGTATTTATTTGATAAGAATTAGTTCCCTCATTGAGATAAACTGATTTTTTATAATACTTGTTATTCATATAAATTATTTTGATTTGATCTTTTGATATTGTATTATCTATTTCGTAAGTAATATTCCCATCATAAAAGTAATATCCACTATTTTCAAAATATATATTCTCTTTATATGGAAGCGTTTGACTGATTTTTTTTTCTTCCATATTACTAGGGAGTCCTTCTATAAATTCATATTGTGTTAGTTCGATTAATGAAATACCTAAAGAAAGTCCGACAATTATTGTATTTATAAGCAAAGATATAAAAATCCTTTTTAAGTTAACTTTACTACTAAATATAAAATGAAAAAACCAGTTTAGTAATGTTATTGTTAATGCTATCCCTCCAATTGTAAAAAGGATAAATCCTACAAAAATAAGATGATCAAATACCCCCATGACTAAAATAGAAAGAAGTATACATAAAGAAACTAAAACACAAACTAGTCCTAAAGAACAGAAAAATAAGATGCCTTTTAAGAAATAGATAATAATTTTCATTAATAAGTTGGTAAAGCTTAAATAGGATTTTGTTTCAATTATTTTTACTTCTTCTTTTTCTTTTTTTAGTTCTAATTCTTTTTTCACTTCCTCCTTTTTTATTTCTGGTACTTTTTGCTCGTCTATATATCTAATTTTAAAAATATGCGAATAAATTATAGCAGCAATTATCCAGTAAAGAACTTGAACGATTATCTTAAGAAGCTCTCCCACCATAACAAAAAGACTTATATTCAAATTATGAAAACTTTTAGAAATCATATAGAGAATAATTGAAATTGGCAGATTACACAAATAAAAAATAAATAAAAACAAGAAAAATTCTATCCCAATACGCAACAATTCTTTTGGTTCCCGTGTTGTTAAAAAGCGGTAAACCCTTTCAATACTACCAAAGAAACTATCTACTAAGTTCTTTGGTGTTACTTTTTCTTCCTTTGTAACATTAATTTCTTTTACCTCATCATTTGTTAATTCATCTAAGGAGCAAGAAAATATTTTACAAAGTTGAAGTAATTTATCCATTTCTGGATAAGATGTTCCCGATTCCCACTTGGAGACAGATTGTCTAGAGACATCCATTAAAACGCTTAAGTCTTCTTGACTCATTTTTTTTGCTTTTCTTAAAGTTTGTAGTTTTTCACTAAACTTCATATTCATCACCTCGGCACAACTATAACAAATCAACTCGGTTGCCAAAACCAATTTTAAGTTGTTTTTTGTTACTTTTTGGTTGCAACTTCATTATACCATAGAAAAAATGACTAGTTGGTGACTAATCATTTTATAAAAAGCGATTTATTTCAAAAATCTTTTGCATATCGATTCTTCCCTTTTAATTAATGAGTTCCAATCTATTAGAAAATTTCGTTAATATTGGCCTAGGAATGAGCTTGCTACAAAAAAACATGTACAAAAAGAGTTAGATAAGAGAAAGTAAATGGAAATTTAAAAAGCCCTAAAGTACCAGAAAAATCATTTTTACATATTCATTTAAAAAGGTCTTTCTCTAGTACTGGAACAAGAAAGTTAATTAAGATGATATTAGAGAAAGAAAATTAATTTCGGTAAGTTCCAAACCAAGATGGTAATAATTTTTCTAAGGCTATAGTTTCAAACTTATTATTTTTTAAAACAATGCAATCTGGAGTAGATAATGCATATAAGTCATATAAGGCTTCTTCACAAGGAAGTATAATCTCATCAATTTCATTTAAAAGAAGAATATGAGTTACATCAGAATCATTTGCATTAATCATTTGCATAATTGCATTTTTCTCAGCACTCATCGTAATACCTTCTAAAGTAATATTTGTTCCTACATAATAATTATTTTTTTTGGTTCTTATGACACAACGATATTCTCCTTTCTTTATAAAAGGAGATATTTCTTTTGTAGTAACTACTTCTTCTGTTTTTTTATATAATGTCTGCCATATATTTTTCATGAATCCACCTTCTTGTAATTTATATTAACATAAGTAGAACTCTTTTACAAAGAAAATAGATTAGAATATTTAACCTATTTCTTATCAAATAATGTAAGGAATTTCTTGTGTGCCGCTTCCTTTGATATATGTCGTACTTGGCTGAAGAGATATAACAGGACGCACTCCGTTGCTAGTGGTTACGGGAGCACTTCCAAAACGTCCAATCGAATGCACATGAATAATAATTGCAATAGAATCCGAACGAAATCCATTAGGTGAAAATGTCCAATAAACTGTACCACTATGTAGAAAATAATTTCTATTTTCTCCTGTATCACTGTTGTCTATAAATGCTCTGCCTCCTGCCATAACCACTTCATCTGACGTAATGAGTCCCACTGGATAAGTTAATGCTCCATTTCCTATCTCACTACTTACTGTAAAGATGTCTTCCTTGTTTGTTGCTCCTAATCGAATTGTTGTATTAGGTACTGTTTCTGCATAATTGATAATGTACAATACATGTTAACCCCACCATAAAGGGTAATCACTTGACTAGTATGTTAGAATAATTAGTCACAGAGGAATTGAACCAACTTTTAAACTATGAAAATAGATATCAAATTTTTAACTGATATATAGACAATTAACATCCTTATTTTAGAAATCAAATGGTAATGAAATAGCAAAATGAATCAAACTATTTAGTAAATTATTTACTTAATAATACAAAAAAAGCAAACATTATTTGTCTGCTTTTAATACAGCTAAAAACGCCTCCTGTGGAACTTCTACTCTTCCCACCATCTTCATTCTCTTTTTTCCTTCCTTTTGCTTTTCAAGAAGTTTTTTCTTACGAGAAATATCTCCTCCATAACACTTAGCAAGTACATTTTTACGCATAGCACTTATTGTTTCTCTAGCAATGACTTTACTACCAATACTAGCCTGCAAAGGAACCAAAAACATCTGTCTTGGTATAATTTCTTTTAAATTTTCGACTATTTTCTTTCCTCTTTGATAAGCTAAATCTTTATGTACTATAACCGATAAAGCATCTACAACATCCCCATTAATTAAAATATCCATCTTCACTAAATCAGATTTTTTATAACCACATAATTCATAATCAAAAGAGGCATATCCCTTTGTAGTACTTTTTAATTTATCAAAAAAATCATAAACAATTTCCGCTAAAGGAATCTCATAATGAATATTTACACGCGTTGGATCAATGTACTCTATTCCTTTATAGTCTCCCCTCTTATCTTGACATAACTCCATAATTGGACCTATATATTCACTTGGAACAAATATATTCGTTTTTATATAAGGTTCTCTTATTTCTTTCATACTACCTCGATCAGGCATTTTAGTCGGACTATCAATAATTTGTATTTCTCCATTTGTCATTTCTACTTCATAAATAACAGAAGGACTTGTAGCAATAACGTCTAGGTCAAACTCTCTATCTAAACGTGTCATTATAATATCCATGTGTAAAAGCCCTAAAAATCCAGTTCGAAACCCAAAACCTAAAGCCTCACTTGTTTCTGGCTCAAAAGTTAAAGCAGCATCATTTAAACGCAATTTTTCTAGTGCTTCACGTAAAGCTGGAAACTTATTTGGTTCCACAGGAAATATTCCACTATATACCATAGGTTTCATAGGCTGATATCCTGGTAATTGCGTCAATGCTTCATTTCTCTTAACGGTTAAAGTATCCCCTACTCTTACACTTCGAATATCTTTAATAGAACCACTAATCCAACCAACTTCTCCCGAAACAAGTTCGCTTTTTATTTCTTCTTTTGGATGATTAACTCCTAAGTCTACTACTCCATACTCATCCTTAGTCGCTAACATTTTTATTGTATCTTTGCTCGTTATTTTCCCATCAAAGACTCTTACAAGAGCAATGACTCCTCTATACGCATCAAAATGACTATCAAAAATCAAAGCCCTCGTTGGCGCATTATTATTAATTATGGGCGCAGGAACACGTTCAATCACAGCTTGAATTAACTCTTCTACTCCTTGTCCAGTTTTTCCACTACAAAGCAAAATATCATCTTCTTGAAATCCTAATACATCATGTAATTCTTTTATAACCTTTGGTACATCTGCATTAGGTAAATCAATTTTATTAATAACAGGGATAATCACTAAATCATCAGAAAGAGCCAAATATAAATTAGCTAATGTCTGTGCTTCAATTCCTTGTGCTGCATCTACAACCAAAATAGCACCCTCACAAGCAGCCAAACTTCTAGAAACTTCATAACTAAAATCAACATGTCCAGGAGTATCTATTAAATGCAAGGTATAATCTTCCTCTTTATAATGATACTTTAGTTGCACAGCATTTAACTTAATCGTAATTCCTCTTTCTCTTTCTAAGTCCATACTATCAAGCATTTGCTCTTTCATATCATGTTTATCTACACCACCTGTAATTTCTAAAATACGGTCAGCTAACGTACTTTTCCCATGATCAATATGTGCTATAATCGAAAAATTCCTTATATTTTCCTGTTTCATCGTTCTTCACCTAGAAAAAATTATATCATATTACATAAAATTTAACCACATGAAAAAAAGACTCCTATAAGGAACTTTATTTTTCATCACTAGTAGCTTCGTCTATTTTTAATAGATTATTGGATTCATTTTGTTCCTTATTAGGAATTTCTACATAGACTTCTTTAGAAACACAAGTATAATCATTTTCTTTCATATTTTCGACAAAATCTTTATAATTCATATTAGCTACAACCATTTCATCATCATTTGTAGCAGAAAGAATTTCTTCCCTAGTTGCTCTACAGTTAAAAGTTGCTCTAGTCCCATTCAAAGTATTTTTACATGTTAGTCCTAAATCCCCACTCAATTTTCTTTTGACTTCGTTTTCTCTTATCCTTTATCCTGATTTTCTGTTTTAACCTCTTCTTTTGATTCAAGTAAGCCAAAAAATTCTGTTTTAACTCCCACAAATACAAGGGAAACAACTAATACAACAAAAACCATCACTACTACCCATATCTTTTTTTCATAACTACACTCTCCTATAATCGAAGTATAAATGATTAAAAAAAGAAAGCAAGAAAAAAGAAGACTACTCGCCTTCATAAGAACAAGAACTACAATGAATTTTATTTTTCTTTTCGACTAACATTTCTCCACAATTAGGACATCTTTGGTTAATTGGTTTATCCCAATAAGCAGTTTTACATTTTGGGTACTGATTACAACCATAAAATAACTTTCCTCTCCTACTTTTCTTCTCTATAATCTTCCCGTCACAATTCGGGCAATCACATATTTCTAAAATAGAAGCTTCATCCTTTTTTATATATTTACAAGTTGGATAATTACTACAAGCAATAAATTCTCCATATCGCCCATTACGAATAACTAAAGGACTTCCACAAGTCGGACAATTCTCTCCTACTTCTTCTGCTTCCTTTTTTTCCATATGCAAAAAAGCATCTTCTACTAATGGTTCAAATTTATCATAAAATTCTCTTAAAACAGTAACATGATTTAATGAATGATCTGCTATTTTATCTAAATCGTTTTCCATATTAGCTGTATATTGAACATTAACTATATCGCTAAAACCTTCTTGTAATTTATCTGTAGTTTCTATTCCTATCTTTGTAGGAACAAATTTTTTATCTTCTACTTTTACATAATCTCTCGCTTTAATTGTTTCCATAATAGTAGCATAAGTACTTGGTCTTCCAATACCAAGACGTTCTAGTTCTTTAATTAAACTACTTTCTGTATAACGAGCTGGAGGTTTTGTAAAATGTTGTTCTTTTATCACTTCATTAGCAAGTAACTCTTTTATTCCCGTAAGATCAGGCAATAAAACATCTTCACTACTTTCATAGGGAGCATACACCTTTAAATATCCATCAAAAATAAGAACACTTCCAGTTGCTTTAAATTCATACCCTTGGTTAAGTAAAACAACACTGGTTGCCAATACTTTTGCATCATGCATTAAAGAAGCAAGACTTCTAGCATAGATTAAACTATATAATTTATATTCATCATTCGATAAATATTTTTTTAAAGATTCTGGAGTACGATAAGCACTCGTAACACGTATTCCTTCATGTGCATCTTGCATCGTATCATTTTTTTTGTTTTCTTTTACATGTCCCAAATATTTTTTTCCATAGTGCTCTTCAATATATTGAAAGGCTTCCTTAGCAAAAACAGGACTTATTCTCTCACTATCAGTACGCATATAGGTAATTAAACCGACAGTTTCATTTCCTATATCAATACCTTCATATAATTTTTGTGCTATACGCATGGTTTTACTACTTGCAAAACCAAGTTTATTCACAGCAACTTGTTGCAAGGTACTTGTCTTAAAAGGCATAACACCTTTTTTATTTTTTTCTTTACTTAAGACTTCAGAAACAACAAATGTTTCATCTAACGCATCAAGAATAAATTGTGCTTCCTCATCCGTTTTAATCTCTAATTTTTTGCCTTTATATTTTTCTGCAACAGCATCCATTTCTTCAAATTTAGCCGTAATTGTATAGTATTCCTCTGGCACAAAAGCTTCAATTTCTCTTTCTCTGTCTACTATAAGTTTTAAAGCAACACTTTGTACTCTTCCTGCACTTTTCCCGCCTGTCTTCGATTGCATCAACTTAGATAAACGAAAGCCTATAATTCGATCCAATATTCTTCTTGTTTCTTGACTCTTGACTAAATCAATATCAATATCTCTAGCTTCTTTAAAAGCACTTTTTACGACATCTTTTGTTATTTCATTAAATGTTACTCGCTCATATTTTTTTAAATCCAAAGCTTCTTTTAAATGCCAAGAAATAGCTTCTCCTTCACGATCAGGGTCGGTCGCTAAATAAACAACAGCACTATCTTTAGCTAGTTTTTTCAAATCGGTAATTACTTTCTTTTTTCCTTTCATAGGAATATAAGAAGGAGTAAAATCATTTACAACATCAACTCCAAGACCAAACTTTCCACTAGTAGCTAAATCACGAATATGTCCCATACTAGCTACAACTTTATAATCATCTCCCAAGTATTTTTCAATCGTTTTACTTTTACTAGGAGACTCCACGATAACTAAATTTTTTGCCACAAAATATCACGCACCTTCATTTATATTTTATACTAATATTTCTTTCTTTTGTCAACAGCCTTCTAACGAAGAAAAAAATTTTTTTATGTCTAGAAAAAGAAGCAAAAGATCTTATTCAATAGAGGAAACTTTATACGAATTAAATCTTGCATCTAAAGCTTGAAAATAATTTGTTTTTATTGCCAATTGTGATAACAAAATTCGTTGTCCTACTTCTTGATTAATTTTCTTTAACTCTTCTTTTTCATAAGAATCCCCTACATTTGTTGGAATAAACTTTCCTAAAGGAGAACTATAATGACCTTTATTATCTTGCCATGACCCATCAGAAAATATAACACGATTTTCATAAGTATTACTAAATATATCTTTTCCAACATATAGTCGTGGATCATAAGATAAATCAAATAAATTAGCAAGCGTTGGTGTAAGATTCACATAAGAAGTAAATGTCTTATATTGTGTAGACGTTAAAGTAGGATTATATATCACAAAAGGAACACGATTTTTTTCGATGCCTTCTCCATGTAAAGAAAGCTCTGTCAACATAGAAGAAGATGTATTTCCATATAAAACAATTACCGTATCTTCTAACTTCTCTTGTTTGGCTAAACCTTCTAATAAAATACCAATTGCATTATCAAACTCTTTTAACTTCGATAAATATCTTTTTGTAGATAAGGAATAATTTGTATCTTGTAGTATATCCAAATATTTATCTCCCAATTCGCTCGCTTCTGTATAAGGTGCTCTAGCCGATGCAGAAGTAAGCCAAACCATGAATTTTTCTTGGTCTTCTGTAAGTGTTAACATCTTATGAATAAGCTCTACATCACTAGGCCACTCTTTATACCCTTCGCTATATGGAATACCAAGTTCAGATACCCCATAATATTTACCACTACCTAAATTAGGATGAATAAGAGAACGATTCATTTCTTTATTCGTATAGTTGTAATAACTGCTTGTTTCATAGCCAGCTTCCCTAAATAAATGAAATAAAGATTCAGGATATACATTAGAAGCATAGTCTTTTAAAATACATTGATTATTCAAAGGATATAAAGAGACAATACTTGCTATCTCATTATCTCCAGAACACAAACTTCTCGAACTATAAGCATTAGAAAAAGACCAACCTTCTTTATATAATTTATAGACATTAGGAAACAATTCTTCATTAATTAGATAATCATTTGTAGAATCCATCATAATAAAAACCAATTTTTTATTTTTAAACATTCCCGTATAATCATTCTTATCTGTTATTTCTTGACTAATATAATACTGACTTAAAAGTTTATAGTTTTGATTCCTCTCTTCGGCAATAGCTCTCTCCCATAAAGAATCATCTATATAACGTGTATATGTTCCAATCTTTTGATCTTGTTTATCATATCCATATAAGTATTGTTCATTCTCTTCTTCATAAGTAAGAGAAGGAAAAAGAACGTTTTTTACATCTAAAAAAGCATACACACTATAACCATATTGACTAACGGCTATAGTTGGAATATCAATAGTACGAAATAAAAGCTTATTATTCTCTATTTGTAAAGAATTCTGCATAAATGGAACAACAGTCGTAAGATAAAATAAAAAACAAAAAATACAAATAATAAAAAGAGAACCTAAACGATTAGAAAGTAAAATCCTTTTCTTTTTTGCTAACACTTTTGCCTCATTTAATTGTTTCCTTTCTAAAGAATCAAATTTATCTGAAAAATCAATTTGTTCATTTAATTCTAAAATCTGCACTTTTTTATCAATAAAAAGGATAAAAACAAATAATAAAAAGAGAGGAAAAAATAAAAACAAATAATAAAAAGGAATATTAGCAAAAAAAAGTTCTACTTCTTCTCCATAAGAAAAAATATAAGAAATACTTTTCATTGAAAAAAAATTTCCTATATAACGATAAAATCCAGCTTGCACATAACCATATAAAGAAAAAAGAAAGCAGAAGAAAAAAACAAATAAATTATTTATTGTTCTTTTAGCAAAAGTAAATAATACGCCAAAAAACCAAGCAATTATATTAATACCAATAAAAATACGCAACAAAGCCCAGTCAAAGATTGGCAAATGAAGAAAAATTCGCATAAGAATTTCAGTAAAAAGCAAAGTCCCCGTTATTAAAAAGCTATTCTTTAAAACTTGGTTATAAAAGATTTTCATGTATCACACCCTGCTCTCTTATTGCAATTACAGGTTTATAAGTAAATCTGTAATTAGCTAAAACCCCATATTTTTTTATTGCTTCTAAATGTGCCTTCGTTGGATATCCTTTGTGTTTAGCAAAGCCATACAGAGGATATTCTTTATCTAGCTCATACATCATTCTGTCTCTTGTTACTTTTGCTATAACTGAGGCAGCTGCAATAGATAAGGACAAGGCATCTCCATGGGTAATATCTTTATAAGGAATATCTATATTATGAAGTTTCATCGCATCACTTAAAACATATTCAGGTTGCACCTTCATATCTAAAATAGCTAATTTCATCGCTAACCGAGAAGCTTCTAAAATATTAATTTCGTCTATTGTTTTCGCATCAACAATGCCTACGCCAACAGCAATGGCATCTCTCATAATAATATCATAAAAAAACTCTCTTTTCTTTTCTGTTAATTGTTTACTATCAATCAGGCCTGGTAACTCATAATTTACAGGCAAAACAACACTTGCGGCAACAACGGGTCCCACTAATGGTCCGCGTCCCGCTTCATCTGTTCCTGCTATCAAAGTAATATTTTGCGCATAAAGCTCCTTTTCATACTTTAATAAATCACAAGTTCCATCCATTTTTTTCCTTTTTTCCTTCATATCTTGCAACAATCTCCTTATTTACTTTTAAACTCTTTATTTCGTTAAAATCCATGTCTTCTAAATCTATATTGGAGAGCCAAGCCATAACTTCCTCTATACTAGAAAACATTTGATAGGATTTCTCATATTTAGATTTAACAAAAATAGACGCGAACTCTTTATCTGAAGCATGAACTAAATTATTCCAGTTAGCTTTATCATAACTTGATTTCTTTATAAGACAATATCTAGCAAAAATTTTATTTACTCCCACCATATAATCTTTTGTTTTATTAACTAATTTTTCTTTTCTTATAGAATTTTCTTTGTTCTCTAAGACTCCTAAGAATAGATATTTAACATATAAATCATCCAGTATATTTAAAATAGTAGGCATATTAATTAAAATAGGAATTATATTTTCAGAAGAAAGATTAATTGCTCTTAAAAAAGTAGCTAATTGTTCTAGTTTTTGTTCAAGAAAATTAAGTGTTCTCCCATTAATTGAGTCTTTTCTTCCATGATTCAAATATCGAGTCATTACAGCTAAAAAGGTAGTTTGAGTATCTTCACAATAGTTTGCTAAATTTAACTTTGTATAAAGCAATTGAATAAATTCTTTGTCTAACACTATGCATCCATCCTATCAAAAGTAATTCCTGTTACTCTTTCATTTTTTATATCTTCTAAAATAGTTTTGCTTACACGGTCATAATCAACTTCTCCCCCAGAAACTAACGCTCCTATTTTACGACCAATAACCTCATAAACATATTCTAAATCATTATTATCCATTTTATCTAAATTATAACGATTTTTCAATAGGTCTGGATAATATTTATCTAATTTGTTCAAAATATGAATAGCGACTTGGTCAACAGGTAAAATATCTCTTGGAATAGCACTGAAAGCAGCTAAATTTAAAGAGCCTTCTATGTTTTCTAACTTGGGCCACAAAATCCCAGGACTATCTAGCAATAAAATATTACTACTCGTTTTTAACCAACTTAAACTTTTTGTTACCCCTGGATTATTCCCAATAACAGCAACTTTTTTTCCTACCATTCGATTAATTAATGTTGACTTTCCTACATTTGGTATCCCTATAACTAATGCACGCACTTCCTTTTTAGCAAGACCTTTACTTTCTCTTTTTTCTTGGATGTCTTTTGTGATTTTATGCGTAAGTTCAACAATTTCATTTACACTATTATTCTTTGTTAAATCAACGCATAATACAAAATAGCCTTTGTTTTCGTAATAAGAGACCCACTTTTTCGTTACTGTCTTATCGCACAAATCCTCTTTCGTCATAATTAAAATCCTAGGTTTGTTTTTTATTATATCATCCCCATCTTTTATTTTAGAAGATTTAGGCATCCTTGCATCAATCACCTCATATACAATATCTATAAGTTCATACTTTTCTTTAATTAATCTCTTAGTCTTAGCCATGTGCCCTGGGTACCAGTTTATATTTGTCGAATTTTGTCCTTTATTGTCGTTCATCATTATCTCTTCCTTCACTTAACAATTCTTTAATTGCATAATAAACACCATCTTCATTATTAGAATATTCAGTAACTATATCTGCATTTTCTTTTACTATTTCTGGTGAATTTGACATTGCTATTCCACAACCAACATATTTTATCATATCTATATCATTATCCCCATCACCAATTGCTACAACATTTTCTTTGTCAATGTCTAATTTATTTAACAATAATTCAATTGACTTAACTTTTGTCATTCCTTTGTTAACAAATTCTATCCTATTTAATTCGCTACTAGTTATTTCTAAATTTTCTAATACTTCTTTAGGTAAATTACTTCTAATTTTGTTTATTACACTAGGTGTTGATACACCAACCATTTTATATATCTTATTTTCGTTTGCAAACTTCTCAATATTGCTTATTTCGTTTCTTAATAATCTATTATCATACAGATAATAAGTCCAATCTATTTTATTATCTAAAATGAAATTATCTATTTTAATAACTACACTTTTATCAATATATGATGAAAATATTTCGGATTCTTTGTTATTAACTATTAAAGAACCATTGAAGCAAATTGTATAATTATTTTCGTCTAACAAACCTAAATTTTCCAAGTAAGGTTTTATAGTACAAAATTGTCTAGCACTTGCTGGAATTATTTTTAAATTATTTTTAATTTGTCTCAAATAATGTATTGTTTTGTCGCCTATTTTTTTATTATCATCTAACAATGTTCCATCAAGATCTAAAATAATCGCTTTTATTTTATTCATACCTTCCTCCAAAAACTATCTATATTAATTCTTTAATACATTAGTCAGACAATCTTCTGCTGTTAAATCTGTGTTTTCTGAAAATCTAATTCTAACTAATTTTCCATTTACCTTAAATATATAAGGATTTTTTGTCTTCATAATAAAATCTAATATTCTTTCTTTGCTAGGTTTTCTTCTATCTATTTTTATAGAAGTTATTTCATCTACATCCTCTAATTTTACATCATCGAGATTTACATTTCTACAACGTTTTAATTTTTCAGCTATTTCTTCAATATTATATTTCTTCATAAAATCACACTCCAACTAAATTATATATTTAAAATATAGCTACTGTTAAATGTGCAATTTTTATTTAACCATTAATTGTACTTTCTATTTTTTGTTCCTCATCCTCATATTGATTCTCTTCTTTATTATTTCCTAGTAATTTTATCTTTTCTGCATTACTAAGTATATTAAGTTGATACTTAGCAATTTCATTTAATATTTCAAATCTCTCTTCTTTACTTTTGCCATCTTTAATTAATTCAGCGTTATGCGATTCTAAATTTGATAGTACGGTTAATTCATTTATTGTAGCATAGTCTCTAACATTTGAATTTTTTGCCAAATCTGGATTCAATTCTCTCCATCTCTTAGCAGTTGTATTAAATAAGGCTACATTTAGAATGTCTGCTTCCTCAGCGTACTTTATCCACTCTCTATCTTTATAGTAATCATTATCAGGCAATATATAATTCTTAATAGCGTCCGTATGAATTATATAATTATTTTTTGTTAGAATTCTCTTAACGTCCCACTCTCTATTTTCATTTTCTAATGTTTTTAACCTTTCAAATTCTTTTATTAAATATAGTTTGAAAACAGGACTAATTTGAGCAGCAAATTCAAACGCTATATCCTTATGAGCATAAGTTCCCCCATACTTTCCTGATTTTGAATATATCCCAATAGCATTTGTTCTTTCGCACCACTCACTAACACTAGGGGTAAATGTTAATAACCCAACTTGTTTTCTAAAGTGTTCAGATTCGAACACTTTAAAATTAGGGTTATAAATTTGTTCCCAAGCAGTTAAAAAATCTAAAGTACTTCTATTTCGGAGCCAATTTCTAATTACATCAGCAGCACGTGATTTATCACTTTTCGCTTTTGCTATATCCGAAATACATATATAATCATTTTCATTTATATGAGAAACATTAACTTTTATATTTTGAACTTCAATCATTTTATTTGCCATTTTATTCGCCTCTTTTATATATTTTAATATGAATTTTATATGGGGTTACAACGTCGTAATCACCTATCTAATACTTATCATAAATATCTCTGAAATCACTGTATTTTTATAAATTTCCAATAATTTTAAAACTTTTTCAACTAAAATGTGTAAGATCTATAATCGTATAATTTCTTTATTTATAAGACTTTGACTAAGGTTGTCTTTTTATCCCTATATCCCAGTTTATATTTGTCGAATTTCACCAGTTTTCATTATTCATTTGCTTCACTTCCTTCAATACAAGCCACTTCAAAACCAGCACTAACTGCTTTTTTATATAATTCCACAGTATCAAAACGCATTAATATTAATTTTTCTTTTTCTAAATTGATAATATCATCATACTTGATATGAGCATCATATGTTTCTGTTGCAATTTCTGTATATATTGTTTTTATAGTTTTATCTTCACACAATTCCTTTATAAATTAATATCATTTGTATCCCCTGTATAATAACATTTTCCCAACTTATCTTGAAATATTATACCAAAACATTGTAATTTTGGTGTGTGAGTAGTTCTTTGCATATTAAGTTTTAAATCATTGATGCTAAAAGATGAATCCCTAATAAATTTAACAAGTTTTTTATCTACTCCAGTTAGTTTTAGTAATTTTTTTTAATTGTGTACACATTTAAAATTGTTATAAATTATTTTAGGATTTATATTCAAATTGAAATTACAATACCAAATAAAAACTCCTAATCCAGCCACATGATCAAAGTGAGTATTTGTAATTGCAACATAGATATTCTTTATATCTTTAAACGCATTTGCCTTTTCTAATTTTTCAGTCGCTCCCTCACACATATCTATAACTAAAAGATTATCTTCCTCTTTTAAATAAGAACAATTTCCACCTAATTCAATATTAGTAGCCCCACCTATACCAATAAAACTTAATTTTTTCATATTCCACCTCAACTATTTTTTGGATTTTTTCTAATAATAAATTAAAATCCGATTTATACAATTTATATTCTATATTTTTCAAAGTTCGATTAGCGCTTAGTTACTTTATTTTATATCATAATGATATTTAACTTGAACGATTCTCTTATTATCGTTATCTTCATCTTCTGCAATTAATCGTCCACCCATCTTTTCATAAAATATACGTGCATTTGTATTATATTTATTACATGAAATAAAAAATCTATTATAATTTTTATTTTTAATCTCATTATACCCTAGATTAAATAGTTCTCTACCTATCCCTTTTCGTTGAAAATCTTTTCTTAAATACAATAGACCTATTTCTTGTTCATAGTTATCAAATTCTCTACTTGGAACTCCAACATCCATGTAGCCCACTAATTCTTTGTTACCTTCAACAATGTAAAGTGATATATTATCATTATTAATTATATTAAGGAAATTTTCTTCCGCTTTTTTATAATCAAATTTATCAATTAAATCGTTACTATATATTCCTCGATATGTTTCACTCCATACTCTTTGCTTTAACACCGCTAAATTTTTAACATCACCTTTAGTAGCTATCCTAATTTTATAATCCATCATTTATTACCTCTTTTTTTACCTATGATACGCTAATTTTTTATCAATATAAGACAAAGTCTTTTTTCTTAATAATTCCAATTTATCATTATCTAATTTATAATCAAATCGATCAAATAAAATATTAATATAATCTTTTTCCTTTGTTTTAGAATTTTCTATATCAATTACTTTATTATCCATATTTTATTTCATTTATTTTCATTTTTAATATATTCTTCAATCTTTATAGAATATTGTTTTAAATCTTTCACAAAATCAGGTTTAAATTGATTTAAATAATCAAGAATTAAATTAGCATAGTCATCAATATTGTTATCTTTTACTACATTTGCCAAATACTTACTAATTCCTTTTTTTGTATTTATTCTGTCTACATAAAATGCTAATAAATGAGTTTCTCCTATTTTTTCTTTAACTGCTAAAACTATCGAAGACAATTGTTCTCTAGATATAGAATATCTAGGTTTAAATCCACTTGCTCTAGAAAACATGATTAAAACACAACCTATAAAAAGTTTATCAGTTCCGTTTTGCGGAAATGTTTTCTCCGCAAATTCAATTAGACTCTCTATATTATTCTTTTCATAATCATCATATAATTCCATTAATAATCTATTTATCATACTTATCTCCATTTATTTATGAATCACTTCTTACTTACTTTATTATCTCTTTTAAAAGTATTATACTCTATAATTTAATTCATCTATACTTATAAGAAAAATTCCTTCCATATAATAGAGCATCTATATACAGATATATTGTACCATAATTAGGTCCTTTTAAAAAGGCAACTGCGTTACTATTCACAGCCTAAAAATAAGCAAGCCAAAAAGAGCGACTATTCGCT
>CAOJRT010000008.1 GCA_948442255.1 uncultured Caryophanales bacterium
AAATAGAGCAACTTCTTAAATTGCTCTAATCCCTTATCGGATGATTTTATCCTGAGTAAGGGCTTCTTTTTCTTTTGTATCGAAAATTAATATGGTAAAATTAGATTAGGTGATTCGATGATAAAGTTTAGTGTTATCATAACGATTTATAATAGTGAGAAGTTTTTAAAACGAGCTATTGAAAGCGTTTTGAAACAGGATTATACTGCTTTTGAACTTCTTTTAGTGAATGATGGTTCTACTGATTCTTCTTCCGCTATTATGGAAGAATATGCTAAAAAAGAGGAGCGTATTAAACTTTTTAATAAAAAGAATACAGGTATTGCTGATACAAGAAATTTCGCTATTTCAAAATGTAGAGGAGAATATTTTCTTTTTTTAGACGATGATGATACATTGAATGACTCTTTGTTAACTCACTTAGATGAAGAAATAAAAAAATTTCCTGCTATTGACTTAGTTAAATATCAAATACAGAAAATAGTGGGGGATGATGTTTCTTTAGAAAAGACTAATCTTTTTAGTCATCTTAGTGGAGAGGACGCTTTTTCAAAACTTATATCTAATTCTTTGTTCGTTACTCCTGTTTCTTATGCATATAGAAGAGAATATTTTATAAACGGCAAATTTTCTTATGCCTCTGGACGTGTACATGAGGATTTTGGTTTAACGCCTCTTCTTGTTATTAAGGCCAAAAATGTGAGTGCTATTTCTTATGTGGGGTATAATTACTTTGTTAGAGAAAATAGTATAATGACGACTAATTCTTTGGACAAGTTACAGAAAAAGAATGACGATATGTTAGCTCATTATGATTATCTATTAGCTTGCATTTCTAAAGAGAAAATACTTACTAAGACGAGTATACGATTATTTAAAAGTTATATTAGTAATGCTTTAATATCTAGATGCTCTTTGCTTTCTAAAGATATGTTAGAAGATTACATAACTAAATTAAAACAAAAGAGAATATATCAAAATTTACTTGTTGATACATTGCCAAGAAGGATGAAAAAGTTTCTTTTTCGCTTTTTTCCTATGTTTTATGTAAAATTGTTTTGTAAGTAGGTGAGCGGATGAAAAAATGCAAAATAGAGTATCTTCTATATCTTTTTATTATTTTAAGTCCTTTTTTGGATTCTTTCAGTTTCTTGTTTAGAGAACTTTTTCCTCATGCTAAAATTTCTCCTACAACGATTATTCGTCCTATTATTCCTACTATCTTATTTATGTATGTATTTATAAAAGATAAAAAGGAGAGAAAGTATCTTCTTTGTAGTGCTTTTTTCTTCCTTTTTTATGGAGGTATGCATCTTTATTTTTTTCAAAAAAATGTAAGTACTATTTCTTATGGAAATGTATTTAGTGAGATACAATATCTTCTAAACTATACGTATATGGTTTATCTTTTTTATCTTGTTTTCTATTTTTATAAGAAAGGAAATCTTCCTTATTTGAAGCATAGTCTATGTATGATGTTGGCTTCTTATGTCCTTTTACTTTATATTGCCCTTTTAACACACACTTCTTATTCGACTTATTTAGAAGGAATGGGATTTAAAGGTTGGAATTTATCTGGTAATGCTTTAAGTACAGTGTTGGTTTTGTTATGTGGAGGACTTGTTTCCTTTCTCCTTTCTAGTAAGAAGATGCTATTTTACGGTCTTTATCTTTTGACAGGAATTTATTTAGTCTTTTTAATAGGAACTCGTACAGGTCTTTTGGGTTTCCTTCTTGTGAGTGGCTTTTATTTTTTATCTTTCTTTATCTTTACTTTAGTTAAAAAGAAAAAGATAAATAAAAAGGGAATTTTCTTTCTTTTCTTTCTTATTTTGGTGGTTGGAAGTGTTTTCTTTACAGTGGGGTCTTCTACCTTAGAAAGAAGAAAACATATTTCTTTAGAAGAGGAAGGTATAATAGATGTGAACACAGGAGAGAAGGGACATACTTCGGGGGATACTTCTTTGTTTGTTTATCAAATAGAAAATGAGTATTTTTCTGAAGATTATATGCGTATAGAACAGCAGAATGCTTATTTAAAGATGTACCATTTTGCGAATCAACATCAGTTATCAAGCAATAATATGCGAATGCAACAACTTCTTTATCATTGGTTTTTAGTAAAAGAGCAAAAAAATATAGGGATGATTTTCTTCGGTAATGGGTATTTAACAAGCTATGGGGAGATGATTTTGGAGATGGAAATTCCTGCTATTTTCTTTAACTTTGGTGTTTTTGGTTTTATCCTCTTTTTAGGTCCATTTCTTTATAGGTTTTATCAATCTTTAAAAAAGATGGTTCAAAAAAAAGCTTTTACTTTAAATAGATTGATGTACTTGTTTAGTATTCTTCTTGGATTTGCATTGTCCTTTTTAGCAGGTTATGTATTCTTTTCTGTTTCTTGTGTACTTGTTATGATTTGTTTATTTTGTTTACTTTATGAGGAGGAATTAGAATGAAGAAAATAGTTTTTGGTATTACGAGTTTAGGACTTGGAGGAGCCGAGAGAGTCTTAGTAGATATGGCGAATAAATTGAAAGATCAGTTTTCGATTACGATTTTTACTTTGTATGGAAAGGGAGAGTTTAATAGTCAGCTATCTAAAAAAATAAAAGTAATTTCCTATCTAGACGAAAAGTATGAAGAATTGTCTTTCTTGCAAAAGAAAATTCTTTCTTTACAACTTATTCTTCCTTTTTTTAGAAAGCGTATTTATAAGAAGTTTATTAAAGATAAATATGATGTAGAGGTAGCTTTCTTAGAGGGACCTATTACTTGGTTATTTAGTTTTCCTTCTAAGGCTTCTAAAATCGCGTGGATTCATAATGATATCCTAGATGTTTTTGAGGAAGGATTAAGAGGCAAATACAAAAAAAGTATGAATCGCGCTTGTTATCAAAAATATAATAAACTTGTTTTTGTTTCAAAAGACAATATGAAAAAGTTCAATTCTGTTTTTCCCAATATAAGTGTAGATAAACGGGTTATATACAACTATTTGGATTGTGATTTGGTTATGAAAAAGGCAAGTAAAGGAACTGTAAAAGAAATAGATAGGAGTGTTCCTTCTTTTGTACAAGTTTCTCGTATTGTTAAACAAAAAGCTCTATTTCGTTTATTAGAAGTACATAAAAACCTTATAGAAGAGGGATATCAGTATAAGATTTATATTGTGGGAGATGGTGACTTACGAAAAAATTTGGAGGAAAAAATTAAAGAATATGGTTTAGAAGATAGTTTTGTTTTATTAGGACAAAAAGAGAATCCCTATCCTTATATTCAAGCAGCTGATACTTTTATGCTTACGTCTTTTTATGAAGGATATCCTATGGTGTTGTTAGAAGCGAAGGCATTAGATAAATTTATATTACTTACGGATTCAGCAGCCCGAGAAACTTTAACTGGATATGAGAATAGTTTGGTTGTTCCTAATAGTGAAGAGGGAATTTACAAAGGAATTGTTTCCGTCTTAGAAGGTAAAGTGAAAAAAAGTAAAAAGAAAAAAGACCGCAACTTAGGATTACTTAAACAGATTGTAGATATTTTAGAAGGTGAATAGATGAAGATTTCGATTGTTACAGCAACTTATAATCGTGAAAAGTTACTACCTACTTTGTATGAAAGTATTAAGAAAAATTATGATACTTTTTCTGATTTTGAATGGATTATACAAGATGATGGTTCTATTGATCAAACAAAACAATTAGTTCGTAAGTGGACGAAAGAGGTTTCTTTTCCTATTATTTATCATTTTCAAGAAAATGCGGGTAAGATGAGGGCTATTAATCAAGCGATGTTATTTGTTACAGGGGATATCGTGCTAGAGGTGGATAGTGATGATTATTTACTTGATGAAGCTTTATTACAAATACATCAGGATTATTTGCACTTACAAGAAGAAAATGTATATGGTATTTTATATAAAAGAAGACTACTTGGAAAGAATACAACAGTAAATCAGGAATTAGATAATCAGGTTGTTTCTTTGTTTGATTTGCATAATCGCTATGGGTATGATTTTGATATGAATCTTACTTTTAAGGCAGATATTAGAAAGAAGTATTCGTATATTTTAGAAGATGAAGAGAAATTTGTTACAGAAGCAAGGTTATATTATTATTTAGATCAACTTTATGATGGTATGAAGTTTATTGATGAAGAAATTGTTGTTGGGGAGTATCTAACGGATGGATATTCTAAGAATATAAAAGAAATGTTTAAGAAATATCCGAAAGGATATTATGCCTTCTTTAGAGAATGTTTAGGATATATTAAAAAAAATACACTTTTTAAGCGCAAACTTTATTTTATCAAGCATTATATTTTATTTAGTTATTTAACAAAAAAGAGTATAAAAGAATGTATTAAAGAGGCAAGTTTCTATAAAGAATGGATTACTTTGCTAGTTATTCCAGGCTATATAAAGGCTAGTAGATTTTAGGAGGATTTATGAGTGAAATAAAATTAATTGCATTTGAAAATTGTCAAGAGTTAGGAATTAAGGTGAATAAACATCTTCAAAAATTAACAAGAAAAAAAGAGAATTATTTGATACATGCTTGTACAAGTCGTTTTAATAATGGAGAAGGAAAGCTTTCTTTAAGTGAGTCTATTCGAAATAAAGATTTGTATATTTTATCTGATATTGGTAATTATAATGTAACTTATGATTTTCATGGAACTATTCATCATATGGCTCCTGACGAACATTTTCAAGATATTAAAAGAGTCATATCAGCAACAAATGGTAAGTTTGCAAAAATAACGATTATAATGCCTCTTTTATATGAGTCTAGACAACATAGGAGAAAAGAAAGAGAATCTTTAGATTGTGCTATTGCTCTACAGGAATTGGAAGCTTTGGGAGTAAATACAATTATAACTTTTGATTGTCATGATCCAAATGTTTCTAATGCGATTCCTAATCTTCCTTTTGAAAATATTTTTGCAACAGAAACCATTCTTAAAGAAATTTTTAAAGAAGAAGGAATTGACAAAAATAAATTACTTGCTATTAGTCCTGATATGGGAGCGATGGAAAGAGCTCGTTATTATGCAGAAATATTAAGATGTGATGTTGGATTATTTTATAAAAGAAGAGATTTGTCTAAAATTGTGAAAGGGAAAAACCCAATTGTAGAACACATTTATTTAGGGAAGAATCCTGAAGGAGATACAGCAATTGTGATTGATGATATGATTGCTTCTGGAGGATCAATGTTAGATGTTGCTAAAGAATTGAAACAAAGAGGAGTTCACAAAGTTATTTTGGTAGCTACTTTTTCTTTATTCTCTAATGGTGTTTCCGCTTTTCAAGAAGCTTTTCAAGAAGGTTTATTTGATAGCTTATATACTACTAATTTAACCTATGTGCCTGATGAGATAAAAAAACTAAAGTGGTACCATGAAGTAGATTGTTCTTTGCAGTTAGCTGAAGTTATTTTAGAACATTGTGAGAAAGGTATCATATTAGATGCAGATATCAATCAAGAACAAAAATTAATGAAAGAAATCATAGGGAAGAAGTAGGTGAGCTATCTTGAAAAAATTGCTATTTACAGCTTATAGTTTAGATGTGGGAGGTATTGAAACTGCTTTAGTTAATTTATTACAACGTTTGGACTACAAAAAATATGAAGTTACTTTGATATTGGAAAAAAAAGAAGGTATTTTTTTGGACCAAATACCTAAAGAAGTACAAGTCATGGAATATAAGATTAGTAACCATTCCTTTATTTTATTCAGGAAAATATATAATCGATTGAAATTGTTAAAATGGAAAATGAAATTAAGGAATAAGTTTGCTTTTTCTTGTTCTTTTGCTACTTATTCTATTCCGGGAGCGCATCTTGCGTTAGTAGGAAGTCAAAACAATACCTTGTGGATGCATGGGAATTATTATATTTTATATAATCAAGATGAGAAAAAGATGCGAGAGTTTTTGGATATTGTATTTGTTAGTAAATTTAAAAGACTTGTTTTTGTATCCGAAGAAAATTTAAGAGATGTATGTCGTCATTATGAAGGAATAAAGAGTAAAAGTACTCTATGTAATAACTTTATTGATGGAGAAGATATTTTAAAAAAGAGTAAGGAAAAAGTTTCTTTTAAAAGAAAAAAGTGTCCACTATTTATTAATGTTGGGCGTCATGAAGAACATCAAAAGAGATTGTCTAGAATTATTGAGGCTAGTAAATGTTTAGTTGAAGAAGGGTATGACTTTCAAATTCTTTTTATTGGCGATGGGGCTGATCATGTATGGTATAAAGAAATGGTGAAATCCTATCAATTAGAAGATGTTATTTTATTTTTAGGAAGACAAAAGAATCCTTTTCCTTATTATAAATTAAGTGATGCTGTCTTACTTTCTTCTGCTTATGAAGGATATCCTGTTGTATTTTTGGAAGCACTGATCCTCGGGAAGCCGATTTTATCTACAAAAGTAAGTGATTGGAATTCTTTAGATAACGTATATGGTCGTTTTTGTCTTCCTACTACTGAAGGTGTTTATCAAAATATGAAAAAATTTTTGGATAAAGGATTTTCTATAAAAAGTGAGTTTGATTATGAAGAATATAATTTAGAAATTGAAAAAAAATTAGAAAAGATGATAGAGAATAAATAGCCTTCTTTTTTTCTTTTAGAATAAGGAATTTCTTCTAGTTTTCCTAGGTAAAAGAGTTCTTATGTGGTATAATAATTTATGAAAGGATTGTAATGCTATGAAAAGTGAAAAGAATAGTATTGTTGTTACAGATGTATATAAAACGTTTAATGTTTATTTAGATAAATCTAATACGATAAAAGAGAGCTTGTTATCATTTCTTAAAAGAAATAGAAAAGAAAAAAGAGTTGTTCTTAATGGAATTAATTTGAAAATAAAAAAAGGAGAAGCTGTTGCTTTAATTGGGACGAATGGGAGTGGAAAGTCAACTCTTCTTAAGTTAATGACCAAAATTATATTTCCAAATAAAGGGAGAATTGAAACACATGGGAAGCTTACTTCTTTATTAGAATTAGGAGCTGGTTTTCATCCTGATTTTAGTGGAAGAGAGAATATTTATTTTAATGCATCTATATTTGGTTTAACGAAAAAAGAAATAGATAAACGAATAGATGCTATTATTGAATTTTCAGAACTTGGTAGTTATATTGATAATCCGGTCAGAACCTATTCTTCTGGTATGTATATGCGTCTTGCATTTAGTGTTGCTATTAATGTAAATGCAGAGATTCTTTTGGTGGATGAAATTTTATCAGTAGGTGATCAACACTTTCAAGAAAAATGTCTAAATAAAATGAAAGAATTGCGTAATGAAGGCAAAACAATGGTTTTTGTTACGCATAGCATGGGACAAGTCAAAGAGTTATGTGATAGAGCGATTTGGTTACGAGAAGGAAAAATAGAAATGGACGGTCTGCCAGAGGAAGTCATTACTAAATACTTAGAGGCGACTACTTAGAGAGGAGATTGTTATGAACTTATTTAAAAACTTATATCATTATAGAGAGTTACTAAAAACAAGTGTAAAAAAAGATATTCGTGGTAAATATAAGAATTCCTTTTTAGGAGTTTTGTGGTCTTTTTTAAATCCCTTATTACAAATTGGGGTATATGCTCTTGTATTTCCTTTGATTATGAAAAGTAGTGAAGCTAATTATACTGTTTTTATTTGTTGTGGATTAATACCTTGGACTTTTTTTTCACAGGCTATAAATAGAGCGGCCTTTACGATGGTGGAGAATGGAAATATCTTAAAAAAAGTTTTTTTTCCACGAGAAATTTTGCCTATCTCTGTTGTAACTAGTGAATTAGTGAATTTTGTTATATCTACTATTATTATATTAGGTTTTGTTTTAGGATATGGATTTGGTCTTACTAAATATGTGGTTTTTTATCCCTTAGTGTTGTTAGTACAATATATATTATTAATTGGTATTTCCTTTTTTGTATCTAGTATTACTGTTTATTTAAGAGATTTACAACATTTTATCGGAGTCGTTTTACAACTTTTATTTTATGCCACACCTATTTGTTATGCAGCTAGCGTTATCCCTAGCAATTTTCAATGGATTATGAAATATAATCCTATGTCTTATATTATTACATCGTTTCGGGATATATTTTATTACCAACAAAGTCCTAATTTGCAAGCGCTTGCTATTGTTGGTTGTGTTGGCCTCCTTTTGTGTTTCGTAGGATATTTTATATTTAGTAAATTACAAAAAGGATTTGCAGAACAATTATAGATGGAAGAATTTGTGGCTTTTTCCAATTAGTTTAGAAGTATGGCATTATGTGATAAATGGTTGCTTTGGGCAATTAAACTTGCAAAATCACTGCATAAAAGAAACAAGAAATATTTTAAAGAGTATTCTTCTTTGTTAGTTAATAAAATATTTATATGTAGTTAGGAGATTAAAAATGAAAAGAAAAATATATATAATTGGATTACTATTAGAATTGTTACTTTTTTTTATTGTTCTGTTAAAAAAATATTATATTCTAAGTAGTACGATTTTAATTGTATTTATATTATCTTTTCTTTTCTTTCTTTATAAGCTTTACAAAAATCGAGTTAAATTTAATTATTTTAAAAGATTTAAAAAGTTGGATATAAAGAAAGTAAGTGTTGTTATTCCAAATTATAATTATGCTAATTATATTGAAAAGAGAATTGACTCTGTTCTTAATCAAACGTATCCAATTTATGAATTGATTATTTTGGATGATTGTTCTAAGGATAAGAGTGTTGAAATTATTGAAAATAAAATAAAACAAATAAAAGTAGATAAACCAAATGTAAAAGTTAAATTTATAAAAAATAAAATTAATAGTGGAAATGTTTTTATACAGTGGAAAAAAGCGTTTGAAGAATCCACTGGAGATTATTTATGGATTGCAGAAGCTGATGATTTATGTAGTAAATATTTTTTAAACGTTGCAATGCAAGGTTTTGAAAATGCTGCTGTTGTTTTATCTTATACAGAGTCTAAGGGAATTAATAGCAATGGAAAAATTGTAAATCATGATTTTAGATTTTGGGCTGATCTTTATCATATTCGTTTGTGGAATAAAGATTTTATAATAGATGGTAAAGAATTTTTAGATAAATCTTTAAGTATTAATAACTCTATTGTTAATGCTTCAGCTGTTATTTTTAAAAAAATTTCTAAAATCAATTTTAATAAAATATTTAAAGATACAATGAAATATAAATTATCTGGCGATTGGTATTTTTATAGTAAATATTTATTGTATGGGTATATTTCTTATTCTGTTGATTCTCTTAATTATCATCGAGTACATGAGAATAGTGTTACTAATAGTACTGACAAATTAACAAAATTTAACGAAATTATTTCTGTACAAAATAGTATTGATAAAGATATAATAATATCTGATAAATCTAGAAAATTAAGAAAGATTTTTAATGATAATTTTTAAAGAATAAATGTGGTTGTTAAGTGAATAATTATTGGAAAGGTGTTTAAGCATGAAGAAAAGTATAAAGAAAAATAAAGATAAAGTTGAAACTGAGAATAAAGAATTAGATATTCCTAATACTTTTATCTCAATTGAAGAATATAATTTATTGAAAGAAGAAATAGAAATATTAAAAGATGAACTTGATAGAACTAAATGTAATTTGATTGAAGCAGAAAAAAAACAAAACGAATATAAAAATGAAGTAAATAGAATATTAAGTAGTAATTCTTGGAAATTTACAAAACCAATTAGATTATTTACTTTTTCTGTCAATAAGATTATTTATTTATTAAAGAAATTATTTGTTAAATTTTTAAAGTTAATTTATGTTATTATTCCAATTCCTAGAGAAAAGAAATCTAAAATAATGGATAAATTGGAAAATAAATTTTCTTTGGTTAAAAGAATTCGAAGAAGCAGTTATAATTCTGTAGAAGTTATCTCATCTTATTATAAAATTAATCAAGTTATTGATTTTGGGGAGGAATTAGACAGTACAAATAAAAGGATAGCCATTCATGCACATGTATATTATATTGATCTAATGGATGAATTTATTTCTTATTTTAATAATATGCCTTATTCATTTGATTTATTTGTTTCTGTTGCTAATGAAGATAATATAAGAATTGTTGAAGAAAAATGTAAAAATATTAGTAAGTTAAGTCATTTGGTAGTAAAAAAATGTCAAAATGTTGGTCGAGATTTTTCTCCTATGTTTGTAGAATTCGGTTCAGATTTAGTTAAATATGATTATGTTTGCCATATTCATACTAAAAAGAGTGTTAGAACTGGTAGTGAACAAGACGGTTGGAGAAATTATTTGATTGGCTCGGTTTTAGGTTCGTCTTCCATTATTAGAAATATTTTTTATCAATTTGAAAACGATAGTAATTTGGGTTTAGTTTATCCTGAAACTTATAAAGATATGCCTTATTGGGCTCATACCTATTTACAAAATCGAACTATTTGTTCAGAATTATGCCAAAAATTTAATATAGAAATGCCTCTTGAATATTTTGATTATTCTGTTGGAAGTATATTTTGGGCAAAAGCTAATGCTTTAAAGAAATTATTTGATTTACATTTAACCTATAAAGATTTTGGAGTAGAAGAAGGTAAAAATGATGGTACTTTTGCTCATGCTATTGAGCGAACTTTACCATCTGCTGTTATGAGCAATGGATATAAATATTTAATTATTGATATTGAACAAAAAGTATTTAAATCAACAAGTGATAAAAATTTATGGCAGTATTGTAATCAAACTTATGATTCGGTCAAAGCGTTTGCTTTAAATCATGATGTAATAACTTTTGATATTTTTGATACCTTAATTACTAGAAATGTTGTTGATCCGGATAAATTAATGGATCTTATTGGTGAAAGAATTAATAGAAAATTTCATGTTAATTTTGCAGATTTTAAAAAAATTAGATCTTTAGCAGAATATAATGTTAGAGTAAAGAAAAATTTTAAAAATGATGTAAATATAGATGAAATTTATGAAGAAATTTCAAAGATAACTGAATTTAGCGAAAATCAAACTAATAAATTTAAAGAAATTGAAAAAAATTGCGAAATTGAGTTTTGTATTCCTAGGAATGAAATGCTTAGACTTTTCAATGATTTGAAAAAAGATAAAAAGAAGATTGTTTTAATTAGTGACATGTATTTAAAATCTGATGTTATTACTAAAATGTTAAATAAATGTGGTTATGAAGGTTGGGATGAACTTTTATTATCATGTGAAATTAATAAAAGAAAAGATAATGGTACAATGTGGGATTATTATTTAAAAGACGAAGTTAATAGTGTACATATTGGGGATAATGAAACATCTGATATTCAAGCGGTTTGTGATAGAAATCATCATTTTATACATGTAATGCAAGGAAGAAAAATATTAAATACTACTTCTTATGGAAAATATTTAAATAATGAATTAAAAAGTTTAAGTACTGCTGAGTCTATTATGTTTGGGTTAATCTATAATAAAAAAATGTTTAATAATCCGTTTAGAAAAGATTTTAATTTATTAGTAGTTAATTATAAGGATTATGGTTATTCCTTTTTAGCGCCACTATTTATTAAATTTTTTCTTTGGTTAGATGAAACAGTTAAAGAAAATAAAAATGATGGATTACTATTTTTAGCTAGGGAAGGTTATTATCTAGAGCAGCTATATAAAGATTTTTGTAAAATAAGTGGTAAAAAAGAAATAAATCACGATTACTTTCTTGCTTCAAGAAGAGCTGTATCAGTAGCTGCAATAAAATCTACTGATGATACTGATGTGTTATTAGATAAATATTATTCTGGCTCCTTAAAAAACTTATTCAAATCAAGGTTTGGGTATAAGATTGATTGCTTTGATCAACAAATAGAATTACCTAAAGATAAAAAGGTAGTTATTGATCTTTTTGAAAAAGAAAAGGAAAAATATTTTGCATCAATTAGTGAGGAACAAAAAGAATACAAAAAATATGCTTCTTCTATAATTGATAAATATAAAAAACCAGTAGTTGTAGATTTAGGTTATTCTGGAACAATTCAATATTATTTATCAAAAGTTATGAACAAAAAAATTCCAGGCTATTATTTTGTTACTGAAAAAAATATACTTCCATTAAAAATTAATTGTACTGTTGAAAGTTGTTTTAGTGTAAAAAATGTTAGCAAATATGAAGATACATTATTTTATAATTCATTAATTTTGGAATCATTCTTAACAGCTCCATATGGTCAGCTATTAAAATTTGAAAATGGTACACCTGTTTATAAAGACGATGTAATTTCTCAAGAAGAAAAAGAGAGATTAGATTTAATATATGAAGGAATAATTGAATTTATGAAAGACTATTTCGAATTATATCCTGAGATAACTGATGATGCTATTTCAAGTAAATTAGTTTGTAAAAATTTCTATTCTTTAATTATGGTAGACGATATTATTAAGAGAAGTATGGAAGATGATTTTGTTTTAGAGGATAAGTATTGTTCAGATGAAACTACAAATGTATTTAATATGTTAAAATCTAGAAGATAGTTAAGTAATAAATGAGGTACATAGTTACCTTATTTTTCCTATATGGTAAAATAATATGGGAAATGATTGATAGGATAATATCTTAGAAATAAAGTAAAGGAGATGAGAGAGTATGAAATTAAGTATTATAGTACCTTGTTATAATGTAGAACCTTATATTGAGGCGTGTGTAGAAAGTATAGTTAAAAATTCTATAAAAGATTATGAAATTATTCTTATTAATGATGGAAGTTCCGATCATACTTCCTCTGTTTTGGAAAAAATAAAGAAACAGTATAAAGAAGTCATCGTTATTGAGCAAGAAAATAAAGGATTATCTTTTGTCCGCAATAAGGGAATTGAACTTGCTAAAGGGAAGTATCTTGCTTTTATTGATGGTGATGATACAATTCATGAGAAAATGTTATCTTCTTTATTAGAAAAAGCGGAAAAAGGAGATTTTTCTATGGTGACATGTGGGGTTCGTATGGTTTATACAGATCATGAAGTACTAGTGAATCCTGGATTTACAAAGGACTTACTTTCTAAAGAAGAAATCAAAAAGCAAATGTATGACTTTTATCCAGCTGCTTGTAATAAATTATTTAAAAAATCTTGTTTAGAGGATATTCGTTTTAAAGAGGGAGTTTGGTTTGAGGATGTTGAATTTATTTATCGTTTGCTTCCCTCTCTTACTAAGGTAGGTGTAGTAGATGGATATTATTATAACTATTTTCAAAGAAAGGGTTCTATTACTTATTCTTATAATCATAAATTATATGATTTAGTTGCTAATATGGATAGTATTGTTACTTTTTATCAAGAGCAGAACTTATTAGAATTTTATTACGAGGAAATTGAATATACCTATGTTAGATACTTATATGCTACTTTTATTAGAAGATTAGCTAAAATGAAAGATAAGAAGGAATTTAAAAAAGGAGTTTCTTATGTAATAAAGAAAGTAAAAGAAAATTTTCCACAGTATAAAAAGAATCCTTATCTATCCTTGAGTAAAAAAGGCAATTATTTAAAGCATTTTAATTCTTTCATAGCTTCTCTTGTCTATTTAATAGATAAAAATAAGGAGAATTAGAAATTCTTAGTTGGTAGATAAATTTTAAAATATATAGTATAATAAAAAATAATAAAGTGATAATTAGGAATGATAAGATGAAAAAAGTTATGTTTATTGCTAGTACAGGGGGACATTTAAATGAGTTATTACAACTTTCTCCTTGTTTTTCTAAATATGATTATACCTTGGTAACAGAGAAAACGAAGAGTAATATTGGTTTAGAGGATAAGTATCCAAATCGTGTGCATTATATCCTTTCAGGAACGTATACTACTTGGAAGGCGAAATGTACGTATCTTTTTAAATTGTTTGCTAATTGTTGGATTTCTCTTTATTATATGATTAAATTTAGACCTGATTTTGTTGTGACAACAGGTTCTCATAATGTGGGACCAATGTGTTGTTTGGCTAAACTATTTGGTAAAAAGGTTATTTTTATCGAAACATTTGCCAATAGTACAGCACCAACAAAAGCAGGAAAGATTATATATAAATTTGCTGATTATTTTATTGTACAATGGGAGAGTATGCTTGCCTATTACCCTAAAGCAATATATGGCGGTTGGATTTATTAGGAGGTAGTTTATGGGAAAAAGTGCTAAGAGTGTTAAAAAAGCAAAATTGGAATTAAAAGAGAAACAATCTACGCAAGGGACATCCCTTAAGGAAAAAAAGAATGCTTCTATACAAACTGTACACAAGAGTACAACAACGAAACGTAAATCTCCTTCTATAGAGAAAAAAACTGTAGTTAAAGAAAAGCAACAGAGAAAGGAAGACATTCCTAAAAAAGTCTCTAATGTTAAGGTAGACAATAAAGTTGTTCTTCCAAAAGAAGAGAAAAAGGAACTCGTTTCGTCACAAGAAAATAAGGAAATCCTAAATAAACTAGAAAAGAAAGAATCCTTTTCAAAAGCAAATTTGGAAACTAAAGGATTTGTTTCTAATAAAGGCAATATAGTTGAGCTTTCAAAACTAGAAAAAAAGGATTCTTCTTTTGTTTCACAAAATGACAATAAAGTAGAATTTGCTAAAATAGAAAATAAAGAATTTGATCTTCCTTTACCAAAGGAGAGTAAAGAAATTTTTAAAACTATAGAAAATAAAGACGTGGTTGTAAAAAAAGAAGAGAATAAGCAAAGTAAGAAAAAAAACACTTCCCCTAAGACAAGTACGACGAAGAAGTCTTCTGTAAAGAAAAAGATGGAAAATACTATTTCTAAAAATATTGTGCCTCCTTTAGAAATTCCGCAAATAAAAAGCAGTTCTAATGAAAAAAAGGAAGAAGAAAAACCTTCTGTTAATAGAATGCCACAAGCGAATGCTATGCCAGTTAAGAAAAATGGCCAAGTAGTTGGGCAAGTCAAGAAGAAGACTTCTTCGGTTAGAAATGTTGGTATTGCTCATGCCAATACGGGAACGTCAGCTAAACCAAAAGGGAGTTTTGAACTTCCCAAAAAGAAAAGTACTATTTCAGCAGAAGATCGTATGCTTAAATTGGCTAATGAGCTAAAAGAAGAGAACAAAAAGAAAAAAGAACAGACAAAAGATATTAAGAAAAAGGTTTCCTCTCAAGAACAAATAAAAGAGGCAACAAATGAAAAAGATTTATTACAGAATATAGTTCATGATATAGAGGAAAAATCTCTTTTAATCAAAGAAGAGCCAAGAGAAGAAACCGAACAAGCTATACATATAGAAGAGAAACCACTACAAAAAAGGGCAGATAAGTATGCTCATCAAGCAGTACCTCTTCCTTCTTATGAAATAGAGAAAAAACGTGTAGAAGAAGCACAAATGTTTTTTGAAGAAGAACCTTCCAGTGAAGTAGAAGTAGAGCAACAAACTGTTCCTAAAGATGAACCTTTCTATAAAGAAGATGCAAAACAAGAACAGAACATAGAAGAAATAGACATTTCTTTAAAAGAAGAAACAGAAAATGAAAAAGAGTCCTCTTTTGCAAAGGAATTGACTGAAGAAACTCCAGAAAAAAAGATTGAACTAAAAGAAGAAGGAGACCTTTATTTAGAGAGTCCTTTAACGGAAGAACAAATTGCTGCTACAGAGGAAGAACATATTGTTGCTACAGAAGTAGTTCCCGAAAAGGAGAAAAAGAAAAAAGAGAAAAAACGTTTAACTAAAGTTGGTTTTTTCTTTAAGGTACTTGCTTGGATTAGCTTATTATTTTGTATTGTTAGTACAACTTATTTTATGCGAAGAGTCTTTTTAATCGATTTGGTTCCTGTAAAATACCTTTATATAGCTATTTTTGTTTTAAGTATTATTGGATTTATTCTATTACTATTTGCTAAGAGCCGAAAAAAGATATTACACTTTCTACAGATTATTATTTCGCTCGTACTAGGTGCTTTATTCTTTTTTGGAGCAATTTTTATAATGAAATCAGAAAATTCTTTAAGGAGTTTATTTAGTGAGGAAGAAGATAAAACGACTTATTATGTGCTTTCTTTAAAAGAAAGTGAATATGATTCTTTAGAATCTTTAGAAAATCATGTGCTTGGCATTATGAAACAAAATAGTACTCCTGTTAAAGAAGCTTTAAATCAATATAAATACGAATATAAAGAATATGAAGCTGTAGGAGCTTTAACTAATTCGTTGATTACTAATACAGAAGAACTAACAGAAGCATTAGTTATTGATTCTAATATATATGAGTCTTTACCTGAGTTAGATAGTGCATTGTATGAACAAGTTAGAGTTATATATGAGTTTGAACTTCATGTAGAAAAAGAGGATGATGCTATATTAGAAGTAGTTGATGCTCCTATAGAGCAAGATCCTGAAATACCAGAAGAACAACAAGGCCCTAAAAGAAATCCTAATTTATTAGACGGAGTCGATGTAGGGAACTCTTATATTATATATATTAGTGGAATTGATGGTGGCGGATATGCAAGACCTTATGGTTTATCTGATGTTAATATTTTGGTTGTTGTTAACCCAGATACACATAAAGTTTTACTTGTTAGTACGCCAAGGGATTATTATGTACAAGTTGCGGGAACTACAGGAATGAAAGATAAATTAACCCATGCAGGACTTTATGGAATTAATGCTTCTATAGGAACAATACAAAACTTATATGGAGTTAAAATTCAAAATTATGTTAAAGTTACTTTTGGTGCAATAGAAACTTTAGTTGATGATATAGGAGGGATTACTGTTTATAGTGATACAGCCTTTCAATCATTCCATAAAAAAGGATGGTATGTAGAAAAAGGAATGAACTATATGGATGGTTCTAAAGCTTTAGCTTATTCAAGAGAGCGTTATGCTTATGCAGGAGGAGATAGACATCGAATAAAGAACCAACAAGATGTTATTGCAGCGATTATTAAGAAAGTAGCCACGGATCCACAACAGTTATTAAAATTTAATGACATTTTAAATGATATGAATCCTTATATTTCTACTGATATTTCTTATGATCGTATGCAGCAAATGGTAAAAGAGCAGCTTAATACTTTACGTCCATGGAGTGTTAGCAGTATTAGTGTTAATGGAACGAATGGTAGTGCAGCAACTGCTAGTTGGCCGTCGCAGATTACTTATGTTATGTATCCTACAGAAAGTACAATTGTAGAAGCACAAGCAAAAATAGTAGAAGTTATGACAGGAGCTTAATTATGATATTGGTTACACTTGGAACACAAGATAAACCCTTTAAACGTTTATTAATAGAAATGCAAAGATTAATTGATGTGGGTATTATTTGTGATAAAGTTGTTGTACAAGCTGGATTTACCGATTTTACGTCGTCTCAAATGGAAATCTTTGATTTGATTCCAATGGATGACTTTGATGCCTTGATGCGAGATTGTGATTTATTGATTACGCATGGGGGAGTAGGCAGCATTGTAAACGGATTAAATCAAAATAAAAAAGTAATAGCTATTCCAAGGCTTGCTAAATATGGGGAGCATGTTAATGATCATCAAGTACAGATTATAGAAAACTTTAATCAAGCGGGGTATATTATTGGTATACATGATCCTAGTGAGATAGAGCAATCCTTACAAAAAGTTAAGACCTTTAAACCTAAAAAATATAAAAGTAATCGTGAGCATATGATGAAGTTAATTACAGATATTATTGACCAGTAGTAGAAAGTGTCTTTTTTGATACTTTTTTCTTTATTTTGAATGTTTATGGTATAATAAGATTAGTTGTAGGTGATTGAATGAAATACGAGTTATATGATTTTGATGGCACAATCTATGATGGAGATTCTGGACTGGATTTTATACTTTTTTCTATAAAAAAAAGACCTTATCTTTTGTTTACTCTTTTTATTAGTGCGGTTCCTTATTTACTTCATTTATGTAGTAAAGAAGAATTTAAAACGAAGTTATTTTCTTTTTTACAAGATATAGAGGATAAAGAAGCTTATTTAGATGAATTTTGGCAGAAGCATCAATATAAAATAAAGTCCTTTTGGTTAGAAAAAGAAAATCATAGGCGTGATATTATAATCTCGGCTTCTTTACGCTATTGGTTAGAGCCAATTGCTAATAAATACCATATTAAAGCTTTGATTGCTACTGAGTATGATTTAGAAAGTGGACGTATTATTGGAGAGAATTGTCATGGAAAAGAAAAAGTAAAACGATTTTATTCTCTTTTTCCTAAAGGAAAAATTGAGTCTATGTATACTGATTCTATACATGATTTGCCTTTAATAGAAGCAGCTAAGCATGGTTATTTAGTAAAAAAGGATAAAATATATTCGTATTATAGTTATAAACCAAATCCTATAGTTCGTTTTTGGCGATGGGGTTGGGGGATTTACCATAAAAATGAAGAAGTTTGGAATTATTTAATTGTCGGTGGCTTAACAACTTTTGTATCTATTGCTGTCAAATGGGGGCTTTATTTTACAATTTTAGATGTAAATAAAGAATTTGATGCGCAGTTAGGAGTATGTGTTTCTTGGATATGTGCTGTTGCTTTTGCTTATATTGCCAATCGTTTATTTGTTTTTCAAAGTAAAAATAAACATATATTTGTAGAACTTATGCATTTTGTTGGGGCTCGTTTGTTAACATTAGGAATGGAAATGGTTTTAACTTATTTGTTCTTTAATTTACTTGGGTTAACTACTAACTTATGGGTGGTACTTGTAACCTTTATTATTCAGCTTCTTATTATGATTTTAAACTATGTTTTTAGTAAATTATTTGTATTTAAAAAAGGAAAGTAGGAAATGAGATGGCTATTGTTATAACAAAAAGTAATTCTCCTTATAATTCAAAAAAAGAGAAAATAAAAAATATAGCTAAAGGAATGGGAATAAAAGTCGTTATAGGATCGAGTATTATCTGTATATCGCTTCCTTTTCTTGCGAGTTTAAAAAAAGATGCTTTAAAAGAATTTGTAAAAAGTGATTCTGTAACGGCAGAGGAAGACCCTTTAATGGAATTTAATGCTATTCCTTTATTTGAAAATAAAGTTAAGGCTGATGCTATGACACTTGATGCAGAAGTAATAGAACAGGCAGCTATAGAAGAAGTAGACTCTCTTTTACAGATAAGGCAAGATACAATTAAGCATTATTGTGCTATTTATTCAGTTTCTTATGAACAAGTTTATGCTAAAATCGTTTTGTTGACAGATAATTTCTCGAATGAAAACTTTGTTCATTATTTAACAATTGATGGTGTAAAATGTAAAAGTAATCAACCTTATGCTGATAATGAAGAAGAGTTATTTATTTATGCCGTTCGTGCTATGGCACAGACTCCAAGTGTTTTTGGCTTTGATGAATCTTTATATGTAGAAAGTACTTTTATTAGTAGCGTAGACTATGCAGCTATGATTGATTATTATGCTAAAATTTTTCAAGTTGACCGAAGACTTGCTTATGCAATAATTGCATCAGAAACAAGTTTTAATAGTAATCATTTTCTCGATAATAACAATCCTGCTGGAATAAGATTAAATGACGAATTTGTTATATATGATAATTTAGATAGAGGGATGATTGAGTTTTATACAGAATTATTAAAATATCATTTTAAATTTGGAGCGAATACACTTGAAGAAATTAGAGATATCCATTCTCCTTTGACAGATGGAAATATTTATTGGTTGCCGAATGTTACATCTATATATAATGATTTAGTTTGTGGTGTAAAGGAACCTTTTTCTAATGGAGCATATGCGTTATGGAGACATAATGGAGAAGAAGTTTATTCTGTTTTCGTAGAGGGAGAGCAAGATTCTTTTTTTGGAGATCGTGAATTATATCAAGATCAAATGAGTTTAAAATAAGAAGGGAGATTTTTTATGTACAAAATCATGGATGGAAATAAAGCTTGTGCGGATGTTGCTTATATGTTTAGTGAAATTGCAAGTATTTATCCGATTACACCAAGTAGTCCTATGGCTACAGAAGTTGATATTATTAGTCATACAGATCGAAAAAATATTTTTAATGAAAGTGTCCGTGTTGTTGAAATGCAAAGTGAGGCGGGGGCCTCAGGGGCAATGCATGGAGCTTTATTAGCAGGAAGTTTAGCGACAACTTTTACGGCTTCGCAAGGGTTACTTTTAATGATACCCAATATGTATAAAATGGCGGGAGAATGTCTTCCTGCGGTTATACATGTAGCAGCAAGAACTATTGCTACGCATGCATTATCTATTTTTGGTGATCATAGCGATATCTATGCCGTACGACAAACAGGCTTTTGTATGCTTGCTTCTACCAATGTAGAACAAGCAAATCATATGGCTTTGGTCGCTCATTTAAGTGCTTTACAAGGAAGTCTACCATTTGTGCATTTCTTTGATGGTTTTCGCACCAGTCATGAAATAAATAAGATTCGAGAGTTAGATGATGGTGATATTTTAAAATTAGTTCCTTATGATAAAATAAATGAATTTCGAAATCGTATGTTAAATGTAGGAGCTAATATACAAAAAGGAATGGCAGAAAATGAGGATATTTATTTTCAATCGGTAGAGGCAAGAAATACTCTATATAATGAAATGCCTGATATCGTTCATTCTTATATGGAGAAAGTAAATGCTCTAATGGGAACTTCTTATCAGCCATTTAATTATTATGGGTCTTTATCGGCTAAACAAATTATTGTAGCTATGGGCAGTGTTTGTGATACAATCAAATTAGTTGTTGAAGATTTTGTTAAACAGGGAGAAGAAGTTGGGTTAATAGAAGTCCATCTTTATCGCCCATTCAGTACAAAATATTTATATCATGTTTTACCTATTTCGGTAGAAAGAATTGCTGTTTTAGATCGGACCAAAGAAGCTGGAAGTATTGGGGAACCTCTATATTTAGATATTTGTAGTGCCTTAAAAAAGAAGGGGATTTCTATTGTAGGTGGACGCTATGGTTTATCTAGTAAGAATACTACTCCTGCGCAAATAAAAGCTGTGTTTACCATGTTAAAGGGAGAGCTAAAAGAGAATTTTACGATTGGTATAGAAGATGATGTCACTCATTTAAGTCTACCAGTTTCTCCTTATCAATTAGATTTGGGTACAAAAGAGATTCAAATCTTTGGATTTGGTAGTGATGGTATGGTAAGTACAAGTAAAGATATCATGAAAATAGTGGGGAATGGGACCGACCATTTTGTTCAAGGTTATAATCAGTATGACTCTAAAAAAAGTGGTGGAGTTACTCTTTGTAATTTACGTATTGGGGATAAACCTATACATGCTCCTTATTATGTTACGAATCCTGATATGGTGGTTGTTACTAAAGAAGAATACTTATTTAAATTTTCTATGTTAGATCATTTAAAAGACAATGGTATTTTAGTTCTTAATACAAATCATGAAGATATGAATGCTTTTTTACCAAATAAGGTAAAAATTCTTTTAAAAGAAAAACAAGCTAAAATTTATACAATTGATGCTGAAGAACTTGCAAGAAACGCTGGAATTAAGGGAAAAATAAGTAAGATAATGGAAATGGTTATTCTTCACTTGCTTGATTATCCAGATGCGACTGCAGCGATTAACAATTCTATTGAAAAACAATTTAGCACAAAAGGGGAAGATGTAGTTGCTGCTAACAAAAAAGCGATTCGCTTAGCACTTGACCATTTGCATTTATATGAGGAAAATTTGGATACTGTAAAGGAAGAAAAAACAACTTATTCTGATATTTTTTCTATCATTAATGCCCGAAAAGGGGATGAACTTAAAGTTTCTGAACTAATTCCTTATCGTGACGGAACTTTTCCGTGTGATTTATCTAAAAATGAAAAGAGGAAAGTGAGTACTTTTGTACCAAAATGGATACCTGAAAACTGCATTCAATGTGGGCAATGTTCTATTGTCTGTCCACATGCGGTTATTAGACCTTTTGCGATTACAGATAAAGACAAAGGAATTCCGATGCTTGGAAAAAAAGAGTATAATTATATAATTGAAGTTTCAGAAGCAGATTGCACAAATTGTGGTCTTTGTATTAATATTTGTCCAGGTAAGGGTGGAAAAAAAGCTTTAGCTTTTGGAGAATATGAAGAAACAAAAGCAGAAGAAGCAACTGCCTATTTTGAACATTATGAGAATCCTAAAGGGTTACTTCCTAAGTTTACGATCAAAGGTAGTCAATTCGAAAAACCGAAGTTCGCCTTTAGTGGTTCTTGTGCAGGATGTGGAGAAACTCCTTATCTTAAGTTGTTGACTCAATTATTTGGGGATAAATTAATTCTTGCTAATGCGACAGGATGTTCTTCTATTTATGGAGGAAGTGTACCTTCTACGCCTTATAGTATTCCTTGGGCTAATTCTTTGTTTGAAGATAATGCTGAGTTTGGGTATGGTATGCTTATTAGTTATCAAAAAACAAGAGGAAGAATACAATCCATTATGGAACAAACTATGGATACGGTTTCTCGAGAGGTAAAGGACTTATTTAGTAAATGGATAGAAAATAAAGAAGATTATGTTATAACTAGTAAAATAAAAGAAGAGTTGCGTCAATTGGAACTACCTTCTACTTTAAAGGATTTATTATCTTATCTTCCTGCGCGAAGTGTATGGACGATTGGTGGAGATGGTTGGGCATATGACATAGGCTTTGGTGGAATTGATCATGTTTTATCTAGTGGAGAAGATGTGAATATTCTTGTCTTAGATACGGAAGTGTATTCTAATACAGGAGGACAAGCAAGCAAATCCTCTCACATTGGACAAGTAGCTCAATTTGCTGATAATGGGAAGAGAACAGCAAAAAAAGATTTGTTTAAGATGGCTATGAGTTATCCTAATTGTTATGTAGCAAATGTTTCTTTTGGAAGTAATTTTATGCAAACTATAAAAGCTTTTCAAGAGGCAGAAGAACATAAGGGCCCTTCTATTATTATTGCTTATTCTCCTTGTATTGAACAAGGAATTAAAGGTGGTATGAGTTATGCTTCCTTAGAGCAAAAATTAGTTGTAGATTGTGGTTATACTACGCTAATGCGTTATAAGCCAGAAGAAGAGAAGCTTTATATAGATAGTAGAGAACCAGACTTTTCTAAGTATGAATCTTTTCTGTTAAACGAAGTACGTTATAATAGTTTGGTAAAGAAAAGTCCAGAAGCTGCTAAAGAGATATTAGAGTTAAATAAAAAAGAAGCGGAAAAGCGTTATCAATATTATAAAGATTTAGCGAATCAAAAAAAGGATGTTTAAGCATCCTTTTTTGGTTGTAAGTTTTCTTTTCTTCTTAGTATTTTACTATTTTTCTTAGTTTTTTTATGATATTTTTCTAAATTACCATATTTTTTTGTGAGTTTTTGGTTATTTTTATTAAGACGATTATTTAAATGGTTGACGTAGTATTGATACTCCGTGTCATTTATCAATTCAGGATGTTTGGCAAGAGCTTGTTTGTTTAAGATATCTAACATGTCTAAATTATTATAATTTGTATTTATGGCTTCTTCTAAAGCGCTTTGTCCATCTGTAATAACGTCTAACTTTGGAATGCTTAAAGGGGTAGAAGAACGTGCTATTATATTGTTTAATAATCCTAAATGATTTTGTACAAAGAGTCCTAATGAAAAGGCGAAAAAGAAGCGATTTCTTATGAATGGTAGAGCCGCTAAGGAGGCAATGCTTGCCGCTTGGATAGCTCTTTTCATTTTTTTCTTAATTAATTTTTTTTCTATATTTTTGCTTGTTTTGGCATCCATTCTTTCTAAGTCTTCTATTTTGTTAATCATTTCTTCTTCTAAATCCATTTGATTTTCTAAATGCATTTCCTTTATTTTATTGATTAGACCATCTTTTTCTTCTTGCTTTATGACGTCAGTAAATAATTTTCTATCTTTTTCTATGTCTTGTTTTTTTTCTGCTTGCAGTTTTTCTTTAATCTCGTTTAAATGTTCTTTTTCTCTTTTTAGAATAACTTCCTGTTCAGGAGTCATTTTTCCATCGTTTTTTATGTGAAATAATTCTAATTCATAAAGCATTTTATCAATTTGTTCTTCTAAGCTTTCATAATCCTTTTCTTCTAGTTTTTCTTTTTTTATTTCAACCAAGCTGTTTCGTTCCATATTTTCAATAGATTGCTCAAAAGGTGGAATCGAAATCCATTCTTGTTCTATTTTTTCGTTAGGAAGTTCTTTAAGTGGCTTTTTTTCTTCAAGTTCTATTTTCTCTTTGACCTGTCTTCTTTTTTCTTGTTCTTCTTTTATCTTTTCTATTTTTTGTTCTATATATATAATTTTCTCTTTTGGTATATCTTCTTGATTTAATAGTTCAATGAAATGCATTTGCTCTTCGATTGTTAAGTCTTCTAATATTTCTACCTTTGTTTTAGTTTTCTCTTTATTTTCTCTTGAAGGAGGAGTCTTAATCTGATTTTGCATTTCCTTTTTTATTGGTTTTTTTTCGTTTTCTTCTTGACTTTTTTGTGTTTCTTTTAGTTCGTTTGCTATAGAGGCGACGACAAGAGTAGAAGTAGTAATTCTATATATAGTTTCTTCTCGTAAATTTAGTGTCGTTTCTTTTTTTCTATTTATTTCTTTTTCTTGAGTCGGCGTGTTTTCTTTAATTGGATTTGTCTCTTGCTTTAAAGAAACTTGTTCTGTTTTTATTTCCTTTTTCTCTTCTCTTTTTAGTTCTCTTACTGGATTATTTGGGAAGAAAATGTCATAAGTCTTTTTAGCTCTTTTGTTACTTGTTATTAGAAGAGGTCTTTCCCATAATTCTTCTTGGATTATTTTGGTAGTTCTAGTTGCAATTTCATCTTTTGATCTTCTTTTATGATACTCTATGTCATGGATAAGGAGAGGAAAAATACGCTTTTTGCTTTCATTTACTAGTTTTAAATCTTCAGTACTTATTTTTTTTATATCCAGTTCAAATTCTTCTTTTAAAACCTTATTTACTATCTCATCGATTTCTTCTAATGAAAATAAATCATTTATTAGTTGTTTGCTATTTACTTCCCATTCTTTTATTGGATTTTCTTCTTCGGGTAATGAAGTATCTGTATCTAAAAAATGATTTTCTTTTTTTCTATTATCTTTTTTTGATATTTGTTTTTGGTTAATTGTTTTTTCGTCTGTTTTTTTTCTGCTTGGAAAAAAGAAAGTTAAAAATTTAAATAGATAAAGGAAGAGCATTTTTACAATGTTGATTATAATAAGAAATACTCTTTTTATATAATAGGAAAAACTTTTTTTCATGAGACCACCACTTTCATTTTAACATATTCTTTCTTGAAAGCAAAAAAATAGGAGTTGTCCCCCTGAGAACAACTCCAAAAAGAATAAAAAGGGGTTGGCTAGTGTGATACTAGCACCAATTCGCCGTTAAGTGAATTGGTAGTTAATATACTAACTTTTAAAGTCATTTTTGTCAATGTTTTTTTATCGAAAAAATACGTTTTTTGTTTATTTTTATTTTTGCTATAACAATCTGTTAATTTCTTTTTTCTCGCTATAATTTTTTGTTATTAAAGAAAAGTTTTCCATCTTTTTTGCTAAACAAACGTATGCTATAATCTTTATAGGTGATGACAATGGATATTCAATCTATTTATGGAGTGGGAGAAAAATCTATTCAACTATTTTCTAAGTTACAATTATTTACCATTCAAGATTTCTTAGAATACTATCCTTATCGTTATCAAGTCTTTTATGTGCAATCCTTGGACAGTGTTTTAGAGAACTCTACCTGTACTATTCAAGGAATAGTTGATACAGAACCAAAAGTTAGTTATTTTAATAAAAGATTTAATCGTATGACTTTTCGTATGCTGAGTGATGGAAAGTATGTTGTTGTTACTATCTTTAATCGTGCATTTTATAAAGTGAATTTAAAACTAGGAAGAACTATTTGGGTTATTGGAAAATATGATAAAAAGAAAAACACTTTTACTGCCAGTGATATTAAGTTTGAAAAGATAGAGGGTATAAAAATAGAAGCAATTTATCATTCTATACAAGGAGTTAAACAAAGTCAAATTAGAAAAGTCATGCATGAAGTACTAAAAATACCTTTTGATTTGGAGGATTATATACCTTCTTATTTAATTACTAAATATCAATTTATTAGTAAGGAAGAAAGTTGCCATTATTTACATCTGCCCCAATCTGTAGATGAGATAAAAAAAGCTAAAGTAAGAGGTATTTATGAGGAATTCTTTGTTTTTATGTTTAAAATGCATTATCTTAAATATAAATATAGTCAAAATAATGAGGGCTTAAAAAGGGATGTAGACGAGGCACAAATTACTACGTTTATTAGAAACTTACCCTTTTCTTTGACAATTGATCAACTGGGTGCTATTCAAGATATTTATCAGGATTTGAAAAGTGAAAAAAGAATGAATCGTTTGATTTTGGGTGATGTTGGTAGTGGAAAAACCTGTGTTGCAGAGGTAGGAATTTATATTAATTATTTAAGCGGATATCAAAGTTGTATGATGGCACCGACAGAGATACTTGCTTCTCAGCATTATGAAAATATGAAAAAATTATTTGCTTCTGCATCCCTTCGTATTGCTCTTTTGGTTGGAAGTATGAAAAAGAGTGAAAAAAAGAAGGTGTATAGTCAATTAGAGAATGGTGAAATTGATGTAGTGGTTGGAACACATGCTCTTTTGAGTGAAGGTGTATCTTTTCATAATTTAGGTCTAGTTATTACAGATGAACAACATCGTTTTGGAGTGAATCAAAGAAGTATATTACAAAATAAAGGAGTTTTATGCGATGTTATTTATTTGAGCGCCACTCCAATTCCAAGAACATATGCTCTTACTTTATATGGGGATATGGATACTAGTTTAATAAAAACAAAGCCGAATGGACGGAAAGATATTATTACCAAGATTGTGAAAGAAAAAGATATAAAATTAATGTTAGGACATGTTTATGATGAAATACGTTCTGGTCATCAGGTGTATGTTGTGGCTCCATTAATTGAAGATGAAGAAGGGGAAAGCCATTTAAATGATGTCAAAAAGTTGCAAGAGAAGTTTTCTTTAGCATTTCAAGATAAGGTGTCGATAGAAATTTTGCATGGAAAGATGAAACCTGTTGAAAAAGAAAATATAATGGAACGTTTTAAAGCAGGTGAGGTGAAAATTTTAATTAGTACTACAGTTATTGAAGTTGGAGTTGATGTGAAAAATTCTACTATGATGGTTATTTTTAATGCAGAACGTTTTGGTCTTGCGACACTGCATCAATTAAGAGGGCGAGTAGGAAGAAATGAGTTGCAGTCTTATTGTTATTTAGTTAGTGATAAAGATACTCCGCGTTTAAAAGTGTTGGAAGAAAGCAATGATGGTTTTTATGTTAGTGAAAAAGATTTTGAACTTCGTGGAGAAGGGGACTTGTTTGGGACAAAGCAGAGTGGAGATATGGTGTTTAAATTAGGTAATATCAAAAAAGATTATAAAATCCTTGTTCAATGTAAAAAAGATGCAACAGAGTTTATTGAAAAGCATATTGTGAATAACTTTGATGCTTATCCGCAATTTAGAAAAATTATTAAAGAAATTGACTTTATTGATTAAAAAAATCTAGTTTCCTTAAAAGAGTCATTGACTCCTCCCTTAAAATAATATATAATTTATTTAGCATGATAGAGATGTCATGCTAGATTGCTTTCATGATTATTATGAAAGTGAATCAACCAAAACCCCCTGAAATCCCAGTCGAAAGGCTGGGATACTTTGTTTATAAAGGCTCCAAGCCGTTTAATATATGTATTAGGTACCCAAATAGGTACCCGTTTTAATTTAAATTGTCGATAATATTTATAATTTCATTCATTTGATTTCTAAATAGGTGAGAATATGTGTTTAATGTCTCATCTATTTTTGTATGACCTAAATACTTTGCAACTACATTTATTGTGGCACCGCTATTTATAAGTAGTGATGCACAACTATGTCTAAAATCGTGAATTCTAATTTGTTTAACACCTGCTAACTTACAATTTTTATTTTTCCTGGTTCTTATCTTACCATTTGTAATAGGTTCAGTATCCCCAAACACATACCAATTATTATTAAATCCATAATGATTATTAGAAATTTTATATAGTTCTTTTAAATCATCTAGTAAAACTTTAGGCACTGGAATATTTCTAACACTTGATTTTGTTTTAGGAGTGGTAACCATATAAGATTTATCCTCATCTCCTCTAGTTGCCACAACATTTTTATTTACACTTAAATAATTATTTTCAAAATCAATATCATTCCAGGTAAGACCACGAAGTTCTCCACGCCTTAATCCACAATAATATAAAGTTTCATACATAGTTTTATATAAAATATCATTTTCTACTGAAATAAATTTCTTAAATTCATCATAAGTAAAAAATAACATTTCTTTAGGTATTTCATTAGGATTCGTAAAATTAGTCATTTTATTGTAAGTTGCAGTGAAATTAAAATTGTACCATTTAGTAGCATAGTTTAATAATTCTTTAAAGAATTTAAATAGATGATTCTTATGATTTGTTGTATAACCATAAGAATTAATTTCTTTCTTCCATTTTTCAAAGTGTTCTATGTTAAAATCCTTCAATTTAACATTTTCTAGATTTTTAAAGAACTTTTGTCTATCTCTATAAGTCTTTAAAGTAGTAAATTTTACTTTATCTTCTTTATAAGCATAGAAGAGAGTATATAAATCCTTAAAAGTCATATTACGATCTTTATCGGCTCGTTCAGTATTCATTGTTAAAAACTCCCTTTCGACTTTTAAAGCCTCTGTTTTTGTAAAAAACTTCTTTGACTTATATTTTCTTCTAGTTCCATCTAAATTCTTTACATAGTCATAAAATATCCATTTGCGACCATCTTTAGTCCATTCAGATTTATCTAATTGCTTCACTGCCATAATCATTCCTCCTCGAAACTATTGCTTTCTAGGATTGGTTCCTTATATATAGCAGTATAAATTCTATCTGTTGCAGTTCTTCTAGATTTAATAGTGAGTCCTAATTTTTCTAACTTTTCTTTGTTATTTGCAAGTAATTTACCAAATACAGGTGGAGTAATATTTAAATTTAACTTACTTACCATCTCTGATATTTTAAAAGTAAATTCTTGTTTGTTAATTGCATATTTTAAGAATTGTATCAAGTTATCATTTAATTTATCTTCAGTATCTTCATCAATCGTAAGTATTAGATGATTATCCTTTTTTAAAATATAATCTTTGCTAGGATAATCTCTACTTTCATACTTTAAATAGAAGGTAGATTTAATATTTTCATCTTGTTTTAATGCAATCTTACCATCAACACAAGTATCTATTGCTGTACTACCTAAAGATTTACCTTTACGATTTAAATGATGAACTAAAATAATTGAAACATTATATTTACCACATAGATTTCGTATTTGTGGAAATATATTTTGACTCATATCTTGGTAGTTGTTTAAATCATAGTTATAGCCAAAATTAATTCCATTGAACATATCTATAAATACAAGTTTTCCATTATGTTTTTCAGAAAAGTTCATAATTTCTTTTTCAACCTTTATAATACTTAGTTGTGTAGAGTTTTCTTCTGGATAAGTATAAAAGAAATCATCACTATTTAATTTACAATTCATAAGTTCAGTGCGACTTATTGTTTCACTAGGATTCATCTCTGTACTTAAATATAGTACAGGTGTTTTGTTCGTCTTTAAATCTAGAAAAGGAATACCATTACAGACTGAATTTGCTATTTGAAGAGCCATAGCAGATTTACCAACTTTGGCTTCTCCAAGTAAGCAATATAAACCATTTTCTCTGATCATATCTTCAATAATATAATTCATATCGACAATACTACTTCTTAATTCTTCAATTGTTTTCATATAATTCCTTTCTATAAATTTTCTTTCGCCATTTTTTCTAAATAATTAATATTTATTTTTAGTTTATTAACGACTTCAATCATTGGTAATCTGTTATTAGGAAGAGTGTATCCTTGATTTATTAAATCCTGTTTTATCTCTTTCCTAAGTTTAACTGCATTATTTTTGCCTATTTCAGCAAGTAACATTAAATCATCAAGATTACACCATTGCTTGGAAATAAGTTTTAATGTTTCTCTAGCATCCATATTAAGTGTTCCTCCTTTCGTTAGACTCTAGATATAAAAATATCTATGTATATGGATTACCAATAAAGAAAAGAATTATATATGTGAGTTATACTCACAACAATATATTATCATACAGATTTAATTTAAGTCAATACATTTTGTGATTAAAACTCACAAAAATATTGTTTGATAATCAAAATTGTGTTAAAATGGTAATAGATGAGTAAATGAGGTGTATAAAGTGGAAGATAAAACTTTAGCCAGTGTAGTAAAGAGTGCTAGAGAAAAGGTTGGTATATCGCAAAGAGAACTATCTAGAAGAACAGGAATTGATAACAATACATTAGCAAAGATAGAAAAAGGTGAAAGAAGGAAACCTAATGCGTTATCTTTAAGAAAACTATCTATGGTACTAGGTATTGATGTAAAAAAATTAATGAAACTATGTGATTATACCAAGGAAGAAATTGAAATAATTGATAACAAAATTTATACAAATATTGCAATTAAAAATGATGATTTATCAATTACATTGATAGATGAATACATTAAAAATTTCAAATATGATGTCTTAGCTAAAGAAATTTTGTTAGATTTTATAAACGATAAAGATTATAAAAAGACAGAAAAATATGAAAAATTGAAACAAACTGAAAAAAATAAAGTAGATAAAGCATTTAAAAATATAGTCAATACCTTTAACGAAGATATAGAAAAAATGGAATATGCTATAGTACATATTGATGATAATAAGACTAAAAAGTGATTTTTTCAGTTAGTAATGACAGTATGACAAATAAATCAGAGTATGGTGGTAGGTATAAAATACTTGTCATGGTGTCATTTATAAAGAAAGTAAGATGATATTTAATGAAAAAAGAAAACTTAGTTAATGAATTTAATAAAATAAATGCCAATAGTAATTTAAATGAAATTCAAAAATATATTACTAAAATGATGCAAGTCAATGGCTTTAACAATACGCCTTTAGAATTATTTTGCTACTTAACTGAAGAGGTTGGAGAATTAGCAAAAGAAATTAGAAAAACAGAAAAAAATATGGATATGGACATAAAAAAGAATTATGAATCCTGTTTAAAACATGAAATTGCAGATGTATTTATATATTTACTTGCAATATGTAATTCATATAATATAGATCTTTTAGAAGCTTTTAAAGATAAAGAAAAGATTAATTTGAATAGAGATTGGAAGTAAAAAAGAGAGTTGATAATATGGCTAAACAAAAAACTTTTTCAGATAATGTATTAGAATTTAATGAATGGCTAGCAAATATATCTTTAGAATTATTTGATAATTATGCTATTAGTAATCCATTTAGTGGTAAAAATAGAGTACAAATAAAAGAGATTACGAATGCTTTTTATAAAAAATATTATAATGATCATAATAAAAGATATTTAATACTTGGGAGTTCCCCAGCAAGAAAAGGTACAGCAACAACAGGTATTCCATTTGAAGATGCGGGTCATCTTTATAAAGAAACAGGTATTATGATTGATAATTTTTATATAAATCAATCATCTTCTAATTTTTTGTATGATGTTATGGAACAATATGGTGGTTATGAAAAATTTTATAAGGACTTTTTTATGAGTTTTGTATGTCCACTTGGTATAGTAAATATAAATTCAAAAGGAAATGAAGTTAATTCAAATTATTATGAAAATAAAAAATTGGAGAATGCTTTATACAATTTTATTGTTGATTCTTTAAAAAAACAGATTGCTTTTGGAATTGAAACATCTGTATGTTATTGTATAGGAAGTGGAGAAAATTTTAAATTTTTAAAAAAAATTAATGAACAATATAAATTTTTTGATAAGATTATTGCTTTAGAACATCCAAGATTTATTATGCAATATAATTCAAAAGATAGGAATAAATACTTGGATAAATACATTAATACTTTAAATAATAGAAACTAAAATAATAAAAATGCAAGAAAAAGTTTCTATAAATAATTAAAATATAGACAAAAACTTATCAAGAAAATTCAAGATGAAAAATATTGAAAAAGCAGAGTAGAATATTTGTGTCTTAGCCAGCACTGCAAATTGACTCCCGCCATTTGCAAAAATATGGGATTTATCCTAAACCCTAAATAGTATTAAAATATAGGAGGCAAAATATGGATTATGAACAATTTATTAAAATGTTATCAAATTTATCTAATACAGAAGAAATTTTAGTCACTCTTTTTAACTATTTTAAAAATAATGTAAGTTACAATTATGATGAACTTCAAGTAGTAAAATATCAAAGATACGAAAATGAATATTTAAGACAGGTTAGTGACTTAATAACTAAAAACAAAAATGAGAAATCTGATAAATTTAAAGAATATTTAATAAAACTTTTAGATGATGCATTCTTAAAAATTGAAGGAAGACCATTATCTGAAAAAAATAAATTAGAATGGTTTAAAAATTATGGTACTATTATTCATCATGAAGCACAACCAGCAAAAAATGGAATAATAAAAATTCCTGCTAGAGATGCTTATGATGAAATTGTTCACATTGAACCAAATAATTATCCACCAATATATTGTAATGGATTATTAACAAATGGTGTATGTGGAGAATATTCAAGGTGGATTAAACAAATATGTGATAGCTTGAATATTCCTTGTTTAAAAGTAAGAGGAAAAGGTACTACAGGCCATGCATGGAATTTGGTATATATTCAAGAAAAAAGTATTTGGGTTAATTTTGATATGACTATGGTAAGGTTTTATATTGATGGTTGGTCAAAAGAATATGGTGAACCTGAAAAGTGGATTTTTGCAACTAATAATGAAATGTTTAAATTGCAACCACAAAGAATTATAGAACAAATATTGGGAGATAATGATACAATATTATTTACTTCAGTAATAAATGCAAATAATCAGGCAGAATTAGATGAATTTCTTAATGAATTATATCCTATAGGGAAATTGAAAAAATAATATTTAAAATGTTAAAAAGTTAGGAGATGGTAAAGTGTCAAAATGGTATGATAAACCCACTAAAATTTTATCAATGAAAAAAGATATTGATTATGTTATGTGTATTGATGAAAATGGTAGTAGCAGTAATTTAACCTATGTATTAAAACAAATATCTAATGAAAAAGAAATATCAGAAGATGATAAATACTTTACCATTACTGGATGTATCTTTACTAAAGAAGAATATATGAATTCAAAGAGAATAATAAAGTCATTAAAAAATAAGTATTGGGAAAATGGTATGTTTTATGATAGTAAATTAAAACGAGAAAAGTGCGTATGTTTTCATTCGAGAGATATAAGAAAACATGATAATTGTTTTAATGATAGTGTTATAAATTATAATGAATTTATGATTGATCTAACAGATACTATGAAGAATATTAAGTGTAAAATCATTTCAATTAGTATAAACCTTTATGAATATTTGAAAAAAGGATACACTCATAATGTTTATAATGTAGCATTTGATTTTCTATTAGAAAGATATATTTATGCAACTGATAATAATAAAAAAGGTGTAATAATGCTTGAAGCAAGAGGTAAAGATGAAGATAATGAATTGCTAGAACACATTAGTAAAGTTATCAATAAAACGGGAACAAAGAAAATTAGTTCAAAGGAACCAAAATCTAAAATAGATGGAGTATATTTTAATCCTAAATGGAATGAAGAATATAGTTCAACTTATGTTGGACTTGAAATAACAGATTTATTCTCATATCCAATTCATAAATATGTTAAAAGAAATACCAAAGATAAGGCATTTTTAACATTTGAAGATAAAATAGTTGGTTATCCAAATTATAAGAATAAAGGAATAAAAACATTCCCTTAAAACAAAAAATAAGAACTGGATAAACCAGTTCTTACCGTCCGCGATACCACGAACCCCAAGCAAACTTAATTGCTTTTGACATACTTAATATAGCAAATAAATGATTATTTGTCAATAACTATGTCTTTAATAGTATATATAAAAATTGTCTGAAATATGCAGATTATTGCATAAAGTTATAGATTAGGAGGTGCGTTTTGAAAAATATTATTTTTTTATTAGAACAACAAGTTGTTGAAAAACATCAAAAAAATATATTTAATATTATTATCGAAAAATTAAAAGAAATTAATGAATATTATGAACTTGTTAATTTATTATGGATAGGTTTAGGGGTTATTATAATTGTAATTGTATTATCTTTTAATAAACGAAGAGTAAATAAAAAAAGTAAGGTTGAGTATAAAAAAAATGAAAATAATGGAAAATTTATAAATGAATTATATATTGAACTTGGTAATTGTAACGAAAAATTAAGATATATGTATTTTAATAAAAAATGGAAATATAGAATAAAAAAAGAATTTCAAATAATTTTGAAAACAAATATAGGTAAAATGCTATGTAAAAAGTGTCATATAAAGTTTTACAACTATATAACATTTAAAGGTTTATATAAATCAATAAAAAAATGCAGTAATTATCTAGAAAATTGTAGAACCAGTGATGCGGAAGAATGTATAAATCGAAATTATGAATTTTATTTAGAGATGAATAGTTATTATGTAAAATATGATATTTTAAGATTATTGGATAATGTAGAAATGATTAATACTAATATATGTTTTCTTTTAGGAAAAGCAGGTAGTGGTAAAACCAATCTTTTGACAAATTTTGCAAAAAAATTAATCTGCAATTTCAAAGCACAATGTATTTATATTGATGCAAAAGATATTATCGATAATAATGTAGAAACTAAAGTATTATCATATTTTCATACTAACTATTTAATTAATGAAGATAAAAATATATTGATTTCAATACTGTTTTTATTAAAACGACTGTTTAAACAAAAGATTGTGATTATTATAGAAGCAATTAATGAAAATTCTAATACTGAGTTTTATAAAAATTTAAGTAGATTTTTAAATAAATATCATCAATATCATAATATTAAGATTATTATTTCTAGCAGAACTGAATTTTATAATTTAAGATTTAAAGAAATATTTGATGAATATTTAGATAAAAATGTACAATATAAAATTATATCTATTGAAAATTCTAGAATAAGCGATGTTGTATATGAAAAAATGTATTTAAAATATAAAAAATATTTCAATTTTAATGGTGCAGTTACCAATTCAGTAAAAAGAACATTATTTGAATCTCCTATTTTTATGAGAATATTTTTTGAGTGTTACGAAAATAGTAAAGAGAGCATCAGTGATATAAATAAATCTAAAATATTTAGTGAATACATAGATAGGCTATCAAAAAAATATATAGATTTAAGGAAAGTATTAGAAGAAATAATTGATACAATGTTAGAAGATAAAAAATTTGATAGTGTTAATATTGATAGATTAAATATTTCTATCGATAAAATACAAAATCTTATAAGTGAAAATTTTATATTAACACATTCAATAGTGGAGAATGAAGGAAAAGTCAACGAATGCAAATCTGAAATTATTTCAATTACATATGATGAGATAAGAGATTATTTGATTACTAATAGTATTATTAAAAAATATAAAGATAAAAAAATTAATATAACGAATTTTATTGATGAAATGATTAATCAAAGATATCCAATATTAGAAGGTGTTTTGAAAAGAATATATGCATATTTTAAACAAGATGACAATAGAACTTGTAATTACATTTTGAATAAAGAATTATTTGAAAATCATAGTTATGGTAATAAAGATATTTATAACAATGTTCACTTAGATTTTATATTTTCTACAAGACAAGATTTAAATAAAGATGAGAAAAAATATTTATCTAATTTAAAATATATAACACCTAATGATTTAGCTAAAATGACTTGGGATTGTACATACAATTTAGTTTATGGGCTATTGCCTGGAATAGAATTTATACAAAACGAAATGTTAAAATTTATTAGAAAAGAAGATACTATATTTGATTTTTCTAAAATTTCATTTGACTATTATAGATTTCTTATTAGCCAATTAGAAGAGCGTAATGATGATAAAATTGGTAAATATATTGTGACATTAAAGAATTTATTAAAATATTTGGAGATGAATTATTATGAAGAAGATTCAAAAAACTATTATTAAATTAGATGATAAGATATTTTTTATAAAAAATGATGATATGAGAAAAAAGTCTTTTTTGAAGTTGTTTAATGTTAAGAATAAGTCTTATCTATATCAATTATATGGTAGATTGTATGATTATATAATTGGGGATGGAATCAACTTATATGAAGAGTTTGAAAAATATTATAGTAAAGAATATTCTAGTTTTGAAATATTTTTATCAGAACATTATAATATACCAGATGAATTAGTAGAAAAATTTAATAATACAAAAAGTTATTATAAATATAAAGATATTGGAAATGAACAACCACTATATAATTTATTGCATGATGAAGAAGTTCATAATATTGTTAGTGAGTTTATGGGAGGTTATGTGTATGAAAATTAGAGATGGATTTGTTACAAATAGTTCATCTACAAGCTACATTATAATTTCAAAAAAGGAGTTAACAGGTGAGTATTTAGCACAAAAATTGGGTGTAACAGAAAAAACACTTAATTATTATGATATAGTTTCCGTATGTAAAAATATGGTAAATGATGGCAAAGATGGATTTTATCATCATAATTATCAGGAATCATTAAGTTATAGTTTGATAAATGAATTATTCGGAAAAGAGACTGCAAATAAGTATAAGAAAGCTTTAAAGAAGGGGTATGAGATTTACTGCGGTCGAATTTCAAGTGATGAAACTGATTATGAAATTACAATGTGTTTAGATTACATCAAATATAGTGATTCAGAAGTTTACATAGATGCAACTGATAATGGATGGTAGTTATGAAAGTATATAAAGATAAATTATTTAATTTTACTGAGATTTTTAATGAAAAAAATGGGATGCTTATTCGTACAAATATTTTAGATGCAAATGGGAATGAGACTTCAGAAGAACCATATATGAGAAGTTTTCCAGAATTAATTGATATTGGAATCATGGGAAAGTGTCATGTCAATCAAAAATATTGCAAAAATTTTGGGGTAGATTGTTATCAAGCAAATAATGTTCATGAAGATATGGACTTTGAAGATTATAAGAAAATAGTTGACCAATGTAAATACAAAACATTTCAAGTTGCCTTAGGTGGCAGAGGTGACCCAAACAAACATAAAGATTTTGGTAAGATATTAAAGTATACTTATGATAATGGAATTATTCCTAATCTAACTACTACGGGAATGTTATTAAGCGATTCAGAAATTAAATTAATGAAAAAGTATTGTGGAGCAGTAGCAGTATCATTATATAGTAAAATAATTACTAAAGATGGTGTGAATGAAGAGTCTAATGTTCAAAGTATAGAGGCTATTAATAAATTGATATCTAATGATATTATTACAAATATTCATTATGTAATTTCAAAAGATACAATAGATGACATAATTTTTAGACTAGAGAATAATTTATTTCCAAATGGGATAAATGCAATCATTTTTTTATTATACAAGCCAGTGGGATTAGCAAATGTAGATAAAATGATAAATATAAATGATAATAAGTTTACGAAGTTTTTGAATATTATAAATGATAAAAAATATAATTTTAAAATAGGCTTTGATACTTGCTTCTCTCCTATAATAATTTCAAAATTAGAAAATGTTAATAAAAATTCTATTGATTTTTGCGAAGCAGCACGCTTCTCTTGTTATATTTCCCCGGATATGATAATGTATCCTTGCTCCTTTATTCAAAATTCAAGTTTTGGAATTAGTTTAAAAGATAGTAGTATTGAACAAGCATGGCTGTCCACGAAATTTAAAAATTTTAAGGATAACAATAAGTATAACTTTGAAGGAAGTTGCCCTTGCGGACTGAATACTTTTGCATACAATAAAAGCAAAGTTTAGGGCATGGGATTTCCCATAATAGAAAACCTTGCGGGAGTAAGTTTTCAGTGCTGGCTGGACAAAAAATATACTCCTAAAGGTATTTTAAAAGCACAATCTATTAGTTAGAAAGTGCTTATTTTTTTTACATACATTTTTCAATTTTCAGTGGATTGTCATTTGCTATTGTGAGATTAAATTTAATTTTTAAAATTTGCTTTATTTGAGGTATTAAGCTATTAATATCGCAACTCACATTAAAGATGTCTATTGCAGAATTAATATGGTTATATAATGGACAATCAGATAAGCAATCTCTGCTATATCCATTTGCTAGATAAAATGCTATGGTATCTGGAATAACATAGTTAATCATATATTCGTTATAGTTATCATAAAAAGGTAAAAGAACTTCCTCAAATTCTTTATCAGTTATATCTTCTTTACCTTTTATCATATTGTATCTCCATAGATAAGTTCTTTTAAAGCTATTTCTTCAGCAATATTTTTACAATTATTCATTTTTTGTACCCATAACATTTGATTAGTTGCTTTCAATTCTTCATTAATAGAATCATCTGACTTAACCATTTCATTAATTAGATAATTAACTTTATCTTCTGCTTCAATACTTACTGAAAAAAGATGATCGTATAATTTGTCTTGCATTAACAATTGTTGGTATAGAACATATTTATTCTTTTTCAGATAGTCTAATCTCATTAATCCATATTTATTTAGATTTTCTTGTTTACTTGATTTTAAAATTAAATTTGGTAATAAATAATCCCCACATTTTGTATAAGTTATTTCCATAATATTTTTCCTTTCATTTATAGGAAGAATATAAGTAGTAGTATTATCACTTTTAGGTACCCAAATAGGTACTCAAACTATAAAATTTGATAATATAATTTAAATTTTATTAATCTAAAATGATTTAAAATTGCTTAAAATATAGGGAAATAAAAAGCAATAATTAACTTTATATGCAATAAATTTTAGCCCCCTGAAGGGGCACATTTGTGCTCCATTTTTGTTGTTATGAATTAAAATTTGTTAAAATTAATACAAAAAAGTTTAAAAAGTATTAATTTTTGATTAAAAAAAGTTAATAAAAATGCTACCTAAAATAGTATAAATAATACACAAGAAGTGGTAAAATATAGTTACATTAATAAAAAATATTAAAAAGTGCAGAAATCATCTGCACAATTACCTATTCAAAAAATTAAGATAAGCTTAAATCGTAGTTAATGAATTGTCTGGACGCGTCTGACCAATTCAAAAAGGAGAAAATATGTTAGAAGAAGTTAATAATAAAATAAATGTTAATTATAGAATAACTATATATGATGAGAATAATAATGAAAAAATACTGGACGATTTATATGATATTTATGATTCCAATATTTTATTTCCAGACATGGTAGATGCATTAGTAAGAAAAAATAATATTAAATATTTTCAAATATATGTTGAAAATTTAAAAAATAATACTTGGGGACAGATTTTGAATGAAGACTAATATAATCAGATGGATGGAGATGATTTCCATTATAAATGGCTTCGATATGAGATAGGTGATGTTCAAAATGCTTTCAATTTATTAAATAATAAAATAAATATTATAATAAATGGACCCAGTATTGGCAGATTAATGGGTGAAGAAGAGGGAATAAGATTTTATATAAATAATAATGAAAAAGATTATCATCAGTTTGAACCACATGTCCATTGTGAATATTCAGGAGAAGAAATGAGAATAAGAATTGATACATTAGAGATAATGAAAAATGATAAAGCTTTTAAAAATAAGAAAAAAGTAAAAAAAGCTATAAATTGGGTAATAAAACATCAAGAGTCATTACTTAAATTTTATAATTCATTTGCTATTAATAAAGATAATAGTATTATATTTGAGATTAATATATAATATTCTATTAAATTAGATAACTTTTAAAGTTTCAGGTAGCAATTAGGTAGCAAAATTTTAAACTTTTATATTTAAACTTTAATTTATTTTAATCAAAATTGGTAAAAAATAAATAAAATATAAGGAAAAATAAAGGTTTTGAAATTAAATAAACCAAAATTTAATAGCTCCCTGAAGAGTAGAACGATTTAAAGATCTGCTCATTTTTTAGCTTAAAATAAGGGCTTTTGAGCTTTCTGAATTTATCAAAAGTATTTTAGTAGAATATATTTAGTAAGAAAATATGCTATAATGTTTTTGAAGTAAGAACTTCATATTTGAATGAGTTTGAAAATTAAAGAAGTAGAAAAGATAGAGATGGCAATAAAGTTTAGAAATTTATTTCCTAAAAAATAAGCACCATATTGTCATTTATGAATTGGTCAGTCGCGACTGACTAATTAGAAAGGGCGCCTTATGTTAGAAGAAAATAATAAAATGACTAAAAAAAAAGGCTTTTTCGGATTACGTTGTAGAATTTAATGAATGGTTGGGCAATATATCTTTGAACTTATTTGCTAATTATAATATTAGTAATCCATTTAATGGTAATAATAAAGAAAAAATAAAGGAAATTACGAATGCTTTTTATAAAAAATATTATAATGACTATAATAAAAGATATTTAATACTAGGAAGCTCACCAGAGAGAAAAGGCACAGCAATAACAGGTATTCCGTTTGAAGATGCAAGTCATCTTTATAAAGAAACTGGTATTATAATTGATAAATATTATATTAATAAATCATCTTCTGATTTTTTGTATGATGTTATGGAACAATGTGGTGGTTGTGAAAAGTTTTATAAAAACTTTTTTATGAATTTTGTATGCCCACTTGGTATAGTAAAAGTAAATTCAAAAGGAAATGAAGTCAATTCAAATTATTATGAAAACAAAAAATTAGAAAATGCTTTATACAATTTTATTATTGATTCTTTAAAAAAGCAGATTTCTTTTGGAATTCATACTTCGATATGTTATTGCATAGGTAGTGGAGAAAATTTTAAATTTTTAACAAAAATTAATGAGCAGTATAAATTTTTTGATAAGATTATTGCTTTAGAACATCCAAGATTTATTATGCAATATAATTCAAAAGATAGAAATAAATACTTAAAAAAATATATTGATGCTTTTAATAATAGAAGTTAGAGAAAAAGCTTTGATAGTACTATTGTAACATTACTTTCTTTAATTGCAGGTTTATTGTCTCACGATGTTTTAAAGGAGAGTTAAATCTTTTAACATCTTTATTATGTGCATATTTTTCTAGTGAGGGAAAAAAGAATTAGTTATATTATGGATTGTATTAATTATCTGTTAATAGGATATTTATCTTTTAAAAATCAACTTTATGGCTTGTTTATATTTGGAGTTATTATATATCCTATATTACAAATTCAAGGGTATATAAGTTGAGGTGAAAATTTAGATGAAAATAAGAATGTTAAAATTCGATAGTTTACTTTAAAAAATTCTATTATTATAACTTTATCCTGTTTGTTAGGAAGTCTAATTTTAAGTTATTTATTAACTCTTATTTCAGGACAAAGAATTGCTTTTAGGGATGCTGCATCAAATACTATAAATTTATGTGCTCTTATTTTAGCAATTTTAAGATTTAAGGAATGTTGGTGGATATGGTTAATAAATAATGTTATTGATTTAGGTATTTGGATTATTACATTTATAGCTAATGGAGAAGGATCTTTTATGCTGTTATTGGTAGCAATAGCTTACTTAGTAATTAATATTTATGGCATAATAAAATGGAATATGGAAGCTAAAAGAAATAGAAAATTAGAAGCAAATTAGTGATTATTTACGTAGTATGAACTGAGTGGATAACAGAATTTCGCTACTTCTCTTGGAGGAATTAAATCTATTTATTGAAAGACAATTTATGTTTTTACTTCTTTGTAGAGCTGTTGTTTCTTTTTTTGTTGATATCTTTGTTTTTATAAACATGCTATACTGGTATTAGAAAGGTTATTTACACATTTAATGGAGGTGCGAAATGAGATTATTTTTATAGAAGTTGGCATAAACTTTGATTATGCCAAGAAAGAGAGGCATAATATGTTACAAATAAAGAATTTAACGATTATTGTTTATGATCGATATTTAGTTAAAAATTTATCTTTTACTTTAAATAAAAATGAAAAATTGGCCATCATTGGCGAAGAGGGGAATGGAAAATCAACATTACTTAAATGTATACTAGGAATTTGTGATTATGCGCATTTTAGTGGATATATAAATGCAAAAGGAGAACGCATTGGTTATTTAGAACAATCTATGTCAAAGGAAAACTGTGCAAAGAAAGTCTATGATTATCTATTTTCTAATGAGGAAGATTATTATAATAAAATTAATTTATTCTATACTTATTTAGAAACAATCCAATTAGAAGATACCATCTTAGATCAAGTTATTTCTACTTTATCAGGGGGAGAAAAGGTAAAGATTTCTATTTTAAAATTATTATTAGAAGAGTATGATATTTATTTTTTAGATGAACCAACGAATGATTTAGATATAGAGACACTTGAATGGTTAGAACATTTCATTAATGTAGAAAATAAACCTATTCTTTATATTTCTCATGATGAAACATTGCTTGCTAATACAGCTACTTCTATTTTACACTTAGAACAAATAAAGAAAAAGACGGATTGTCGCCACACACTTTTAAAAATAGGTTATGATGCGTATGTTAAGGAGCGATTATGTAAGATTGCTAAACAAGAGCAAGTCGCTAAGAACGAAAAAAGAAATTTTGATAAAAAGCAAGCGAAACTGAAGCAAATTATGAATAAAGTGGAACATGAACAGAATACTATTACAAGAGCGGATCCACATGGAGCACGATTATTAAAAAAGAAAATGCACGCCATAAAATCACAAGAGAGAAAATTGGAAAAGGTTATATTAACAGAAACTCCTGATATAGAAGAGAGTATTCATTTTTTCTTTTCTGAAATATATATTCCTAAAAATAAAGTTATTTTAAAATTGGATATTCCTGAGCTGAAAGTGGAAAATCGAGTATTATCAAGAAATGTTCATTTGGAAGTTATGGGGAATACTCATTTTTGTATTGTGGGAAATAATGGTGTAGGAAAGTCTACTTTGATGAAATTTATCTATGAAAAATTAAAAGATAGAACAGATATACAAGTAGGTTATATGCCTCAAAATTATGAGGATATTTTAGATATGCAAAGGGATGTTTTAGATTTTTTATCTCCTAGTAAGAGTAAAGAAGATATTACACTTGCTAGAACCTACTTAGGTAGTATGAAGTTTACTCATGAAGAAACAACTGGGAAAATAGGGCAACTAAGTAATGGTTCTAAAGCTAAGCTTCTATTAGCCTATCTTGTTTTAAGTAATTGCAATGTATTGCTTTTAGATGAACCTACTCGAAATGTAAGTCCGTTATCAAATCCTGTTATTCGAAACATTTTAAAGAATTTTCAAGGGACTATTATAAGTGTTTCTCATGATCGTAAATATATTTTTGAAGTTGCAGATGAATTGTATGTATTTACTAAAGATGGTTTATTGAAAAAGTAAAGATTAGAATAGCAAATAAGTTTTGCTTTTTTTGTTGATGAAAAATAATAAAAAGATAGATCCTTTTTAACTACCTAAATTTTAAATTTATATAATACTTGTTATTCTAGGATTTTTTCATTAATAATTTAAAACTCTAATCTAAATAGAAAGTTATAATTTAAAAAACTTTAAAAGGAATTAACCGTTTAAGAGTAAAGCTTTATCTTTTTAAAAGAAAAGGCTCTCTATTCGAGAAGACATTTCGTTCATATGAATTTTTGTATGTCATAATAAATTTCATTCTTCTTTTTCATAGACGAGGGGATAGTTGTGGACTTTGTGTTAGCAATTTGATACAATTAACTTGTTAGGAAGATAATAAGAGAGGAAAGTATAAAATGTTTCACTTTGGTTTTTCTTGCATAGGATTTATCTATTTTATTATGCTGATTGTACCAAATATTTTATGGAGTAAGAATAAGCCTGTTAATTATGATTTTTATGTTAAGAATGAAAATTTAGTATTATTGTTATTGGAAAGAGTAGGAGAAATTCTAGTTACTTGTTTTTCTTTATTTTCTAATATTAAGATAACTATTTTTTCTATTCAAAGTCTTTTTTTGTTACTTTCTTTTCTTTTTATGTTATTGTATGAAATGTATTGGGTAAGGTATTTTAATAGTGAAAAGACAATGCATGATTTTTATCGTACTTTTTTCAAGATTCCCTTAGCAGGAGCTACTTTACCAGTATTAGCATATTTTTTACTAGGAATATATGGGAAAAATATTTTCTTACTCGTTTCTACTATCTTATTAGGTATTGGTCATATTGGGATTCATTTTAATCATAAGAAAGAAATCATTTCATAACAGGTTTTATTTTATCTAATTTATAATAAAAACGCTTTTCTTTTTAGGAGGCTTTCTATGTACTATCCAAAGCAAATACCATACCTTTTAAATGAAGATTTTAAAAGAAATGTTATCTATCAAGAATTTCATTTTGATGAGTTAGACCCATTTTGTATGTGTATATGGCAAATGTAATCAAAAGAATACATAACAAAACCTTTATTCAATACTATCTTACCAGATGCTTGTATTGATATTATTATTAATTTTACAGCCAAAGAAATATTTATTGTAGGTTTTAGTAAAGATACCTTTTCTTTAGAACTTCAGGGTGATGTTGATTATCTTGGTGTTCGTTTAAAACCAGGAGCTTTTTATTCTCTTTTTCAAATGCCTGCTGACCAAATTATGGATAAACAAATTTCTTTTTCTACATTAGAGACAGAGTATTCTATGGATTTTATATTAGACGAAAAAGAACCTTCTATAAGAATAAATATATTAAAAGATTATCTACTAAAAAAAATAGAGATAACAAAAGAGACCTTTTTTATTACATTTGTGGATACTTTATATGAAAATCCAGTAGAAAAGAGTGTATTATCTATTGCAAGCACGTTTCATTATACAGAAAGACATCTTTATCGAATCTTTAAAAAAAATTATGGTGTTTCTCCTAAAACACTTTTAAATATTATAAGATTGCATTTGTGTTTAACCATGATTCTAGATGAAAATAGAGAGTTAATTGATATTGTTCATCGATGTGGCTTTTTTGATCAATCTCATTTTATTAAAGAAATAAAGAAATATACGGGAATTTCACCTTTGCAATTGCTTTCTTCTTATCAAGAGTAAATGTCTTTTTTTTACAATACAATTTTTTGTAATTTTAGTATACTTTTTTTGGAGGTTTAGAAGTATGGCAACGAGTGAAGAATTTATTTATTATGTTTGTGAGCAGTTAAAAGGAATAGGTACTATCCGTTATAAGAAAATGTTTGGCGAATATATGGTTTATATTAATGAAAAGCCGATTGTTCTTGTATGGTATATGTAAAAAAAATGGACTGTATTTTAGAGTTTATGCGTGATGCGTCTTTAGGATATCCTTATAAAGGAGCAAAAGAGCATTATATTTTAGATATTGATGATGGTGAATTTAGTAAAAATGTGGTTCAAAAAGTAGAGGAGGTAACCCCTCTACTCAAAAAGAAGGAGAAAGATTCGATAGAGTCTCGTTGTGGTATTTGTTGTAGCAAGTGTCAATTTTTAAAGGATAAAGTATGTCAGGGGTGTATCAAGATTACCAAACCTTTTTGGGGAGATTCTTGTCCTGTTAAATCTTGTGTAGAAAGTAAAAAGTTAGCTTGCTGTGGGGAATGTTCTCAGTTTCCTTGTGATTTATTACATTCTTTTGCTTATGATGAAGAGCAAGGTGATAATGGACTCCGTATTGAAAATTGTAAGAAATGGTGTTGTAGAAAATAGTTAAAAAAGTAAATCAGGAGATTTGCTTTTTTTGTAGTATAATAGAAGAGGAAAGATTGTAGCAAAGTTAAAATGAAAGAAAATAAAAGTAGCTATTTTAAGGAGATGAAAATATATGAATCAAGAAATATTACTAGCTAATATAGACAAAATTCATACGACTTCTATGGGTATTCAAAGAATTAAAAAGAATCTAAATTTGGATATAGAAGATGTTGTTACTTATTGTAAAAATAAAATTTTAGATAATAATTGTGCTATTTATAAACAAGGAAAGAATTTGTATTGTGCGATTGATAATATAAAGATAACGATTAACTCTTATAGTTATACAATTATTACTGCTCATCTTATTTACTAAATTATGGTGGTAAGCTTCTATTTATATATTTGTGAGAATAGAAAGTAGTGATTTTGAAAGCGAGGAATAGCATGAAGGAGTTAATCGATTTTGGTATGTTAATATTAATCTACTTTTTAGTATTTTATAAAAAGTGGAAAGCAAAAGGGAAATATATGTTATTTATGAATACGACAATGTATGTTTATTTATCTTTTGTAATCTATTTTACTTTAATGCCTATAGTAACATCTCTACCAAATATATTTAATCATCATTGTAAATCTATGAATTTAGTGCCTTTTATAGATGTATCAATGCATAGAGGAGACTTTACGAGACAGATTGTATTAAATGTTATAATGACAATTCCTTTTGGATTTTTATTGCCCTTTCTAGAAAAAAAAGCAACATTGTTAAGAGTGGCCTTTTATACATTTCTATTAAGTTTAAGTATAGAAATCCTTCAGCCTTTCCTAAATAGTTTTCGCGCATCTGATATTACCGATATTATAACAAATGTAAGTGGTGGAATTATTGGATATATATTATATTTAATTTGTAAGCCATTAATGATTAACATACGTAATTATCTAAAAAATAGATAGAGTGATTTTATATAACTCAAGTTTTGTTTCGTGTTAAAAATAGCTTTTCCTTTGTAAAATGAAGAGGAAAGGAGGAAATTTTTATGAATCAAGAGCGTATTGGAAAATTTATTGCTGAATGTCGAAAGAATAGAAAGATAACACAATCTGAATTGGCGGAGAAATTAGGAGTAACAGACCGCTCTGTCAGTAATTGGGAGAATGGCAAAAACATGCCCGACTTATCATTATTTAAACCCTTATGTAATGAACTTAATATTACGATTAATGAATTTCTAAGTGGAGAGAAAGTTAATAAAGATAATTATCAAGAAAGATTTGAAGAGAATATTGTTAATACAATTGCTTATTCTACAAAAAAAATGAATAAATATAGCTATGTAATTTCTTTAATCTTGATTATATTTGGTTTATTTATTTCAATATCAGCTATTATGATTTTTCCGAGCGAAAGCAGTTGGAGTTCCATTTATTCTGTATTTGGGATATTCATATTCCTGATAGGTATTGCTCGAATTATTCGTGGGTTTAAATGGTATAAACGTTTAGTTCTACTTTTGGCAATATTTTTTGGAGCAATGGGAATTTTATTATTTACTGATTATTTAAATGTTAAAATGAATGAGGAAGCTCCTATGTTTAGATGGGCAACAACAGCTACTGGGCAGGTTATTTATTATGACACTTTATTTTATGATGTATATCGATGTCATTTTGATGAGGAAGATGAATATTGGGTTATTGAAAAAAATAAAAATGTTACGATTGATGAATTAATAAATTATTGTAAATGATATAATTACAATGTTACTAGGAGTTTTAATATGATAGAATTTAAAAAGATAAGCGAATTTCCAAAAGGAACATTATATAATCAATTAGTTAATGCTTATTCTTTTAATAAAGAGTGTAAAAAATATTGGAATTGTATGTGGAAAGAATATGATGATTTTTTCTATGCAAATTTAGAAACTATTGCTGACCAGTATGGCTTTATAACTGTTGTTGATGGTGTTGCGATTGGACATATATCGTGGGATCCCAGGAATAAACCTAATTATGTGTTCATAGGACATAATTGTATTTTATCTGCTTTTAAGGGTCAGGGATATGGAAAACAACAATTACAAGAGGCAGTTAGACGAATTAAAGAGTATGGAGTTGATAAAATAATTGTAACAACAAATGAACTTACTTATTCAGCACAAAAAAATTATGAAAGTGTAGGTTTTATAAAAGTTAGAGAGAGAGTAAATAGAGAAACACCATTTGCTGGCAATTACATTGACTATGAAATGGTATTAAGATATTAAAGTAGTAATTTTTTTGAAAAAGGTATTTGGCATTGACATCATACATTTTTTTGTAATGTTAAGGCAACTAGAGATTCCTTTTTTATAAAGGTTATTTTTATTTATGTGGACTTTAAGAAAGGTAAAAATATAACTAAAAAATAGAAGAAAAATATATTTGAATTATATTTAGATGAAATAAAGTATGTTATACTAATAAGTAGAAATTAATATATATTCTTACATTATAAAAGAAGAAAGAGATGATTGTATGAAAAAGAAATTGGTAGAACAACCACTTGCTTATTGGGAAGAACAATCCTATATGATGGCAATCCTTAGGAATGACACTTTTGTTATGGAAGAGGGAACTCAAAGATTATTGTCTAGTAAAGAGTTTACAGTTAAAGACATGCATGTAGATTCTAAGGGAGTTGTTTGTTTACAAGTTCTTTACGACAAGGAAGAATATGAAGTTGGATTTTATTTGGGTGACGTTAGTGTTCCTGCGTATTATTTATATAAGAACTTTTTATTTCGAGAGGAAGAAAAAAGTCTTCTAATGCACGCTAAAAAAGCAGTTACTCTTTTTATGAAATTTGGAAGTAATGTAAAAAAGTCTTTTCATTTACAACTTAAAATTGCCTTGACGTTAGTTCCTGATTTGATTGGTTTACTAGATGAAAGTGCAGAAAAGATGTTTCCTTCTAAGTGGGTGGAGATGTCTGCTGCTTCTAAAGTGCTTCCTAGTGCTAATGATTTATTTAATGTGCAAGCAGTAAGTGAGAAAAAAGGGACCGTTTGGTTACATACGCATGGACTTTGTAGATGCGGTATTCCTGAGTTAGAAATACTAGAATCAAGTCAAGAGCATTATGAACAACATTATCATTTACTAATGACATATGCTGCTTTTTTAGTTGATCATAAAAAAGATGAATTTGCAATACAAAAGGAAGGAGCTTATATAGGACGCTTAATCAATGGCAATCCAGTTGTAGTGACTTCTGTTTCTTGGACAGATGGAATAGCAGAATATCAAAAATTAAAACTTGGTAATGAGAAAGATAGAAAAAATGGACATAATAGTAAAACAAGTATCGTCTTTCTTTATACAAGTGAAGAAGATGAGAAGAATGGGGTTTACCGAAAAGTTTCTATATATGATGACTTGTGGGGAGAAAATCCTTTATTCTTCTTTAGTGATGAAGAAACAAAGAGAATGAAAGATTTGGCGAAAGAGCGATTTTCTTATATTCAAAAAGAAGCCCAGAATAAAGAAAATGTTATCTTATTAAAGATTGGTTTACCTTTAAAAGAAAAGGGAAAGTTTGAGCATATTTGGTTTGAATTACTCGAAATGAAAGAAAATAAGTTTAAAGCAAAATTGACGCAGGAGCCATATGATGTTCCAGATATGCATACAGGAGATGAAGCGTGGTTTACATTAAAAGATGTAACAGATTGGGTTATTTATACGAAAGATTTTGCTGTATCTCCTAATAATGCTTATCTTTTAGAGAAATAACTTAATTAAGAGTAATGATAGGAGTGGAAGTTGTGCAATTAATAGCTAAGTTTTTTAAAGAATTGAATACAACAGAGTTATATGAAATATTAAAAGTAAGAGCTGAAATATTTCATATGGAGCAAAATATTTTCTATCAAGATATGGACGATATCGATTATATTAGCTTGCATTGCTTTTTTATGAAAAATTTGGTTTTAAACAGGTATCTGATGATTTTATAGAAGTAGGTATCGTTCATGTGTCGATGGAATTAGAGGAATAATTTAGATTTTTCTGTAAGTGTTTTTCAGGAGAGGCGATTTCTCTTTTTCTTTTCTTCTTTGTGATATAATGCATAAAGAAAAGTTCTTTTTGGAGATGATAAATTTGTATAAAATATTAATAATAGAAGATGATATTAGTATTCATAATGTAATAGAAGAGCTATTAAAGAGGAAAAACTATGTAGTTTTTCATGCTTATTCAGGTACAGAAGCAATGCTTTTGTTAGAAAAAGACAAATATGATTTGCTTTTACTTGATTTAATGTTACCAGGAGTTAGTGGTGAAGATATTATTGCAAGAGTGAATGATACTCCTATTATTGTATTGAGTGCTAAAATATCCTCCGAAGATAAAGTAAAATGTTTATTATCTGGTGCTAATGATTATGTAACAAAGCCATTTGATGGAAAAGAGCTGCTTGCTAGAATAGAGGTGCAATTAAGGAATAATAATATTAATATTTCTGGAACGTTAAAATATAAAGAGCTAGAGCTACTAAATGATAGTCATACTTTAATAGTTTCTAATAAAAAGGTAAATTTAACGAAAACAGAATATGCCATTTTAAGACATTTGCTTTTGAGTACGAATCAAGTAATTTCTAAAAATAAACTATTAGATTTAATAAGTGTAGATACAGAAGATTGCGATGAAAATTCTTTAAGAGTTCATATAAGTAATTTGCGAAAAAAGCTTAGAGATT
>CAOJRT010000009.1 GCA_948442255.1 uncultured Caryophanales bacterium
ATTTTATTCATAAGAAAACCTCTAGAAAAATCTAGGGGTTTGTCTACACTCTGTTTAAAATAGGATGTTACATCCTATTTTATTGTGATTGTATTTTTTATTGTGTTAATTTGGTCCCCTATTTGTTCATATTCATCTTTAAATTCTTCTTTATATTCATTGGATGTTGGGTAAATAATAACAATTGTCTTTTTTGAATCTGATTTTACCTTTTCCATTTGAATATTTGTATTTTGTAGCTCTTTGAAATCGGAAGACGTAACTGCTTTTATTGTCATAATTTCTCCTCCCACTTCTAAATTGCTTTTACTATAAATGATAAACCCATTTTCAATTTCTCTTACTGTACATATTTTAATTAAATTAGCAGGTATAGAAAAGGAAAAAGATCCATTCGTAAAACTATTGACATAAGAAAGAACGTTATCAATGTCAGTTACACTAAATATATAGTCCAAATCTAGAACAGATAAATTCCCACTATCTTCTATTTTTCCTTTTATTGTAGCTTTCGTATCATTTTTTAATTCTTGTTCAGTATTTAATTCAATCTTACTAATTGTTTTGTCATTGATTGTGATGGCTTTTTCTAATTCTAAATAAGTTACTTTCGCTTTTTTTCCTTCTTTGATGATTTCTTTTACTTGAATTGTTCCTGTAAGCAAAATATCTTCATTTATTTTGTATTCTTCTTTTTTATTACAAGCACATAAGAATAGTATGACTAAAATTAAAATTGTAAACTTCTTTGTTTTCTTCATACTATCACCTATTTTGATTATAGCATTAAAAAACTTTTCTATACTGTAAAATATAAAAAAGTTTACAATTATTTTCAAAAATCTTTGACATTTACATTAGATTCGTTCATTATGTCTGTAAAGTAATTTAGTAAATTGTTGACATTTTTTGTGTAAACACCACATTTTGCTTCATACTGAAAAGTTTCATCTACAGGTGTTACTTTCGTTATTTTCTCTTTTGTATAACTACAATTGTATTTTTCGTTTTTTAATTTAAGATTATGACTATCTATACTATAAGAATAAGAATATTCTAGTGTCTCTACTTTGATGGTAGCTTCTTTATAATTAATGGAATAAATAGTACTATCTATTTTTTTATTACAAATATCTTTTATACAGGTGTATTCTTGCTTTTTTAGCGTTTTTTTTAACTTTGCACTAGGAGTATTGCTTACTAAAAGAAAAATGAGAATTCCTATTAACAAAAGAGATATTAGTAAAATACTTATTAGCAGTATTCTTTTTTTCTTATTTACTATTTTCTTTATCATATAATCCCTACTTTATTACTCCGTTATTTTTCTTTTTTGCTTGTTTAATTTTTTCTAATTCTTCGTCTTTTTCTTTTCTATTCTCCCCTAAATAAACAATGCCATTCAAAATATGTAAAACACTTAGTATAGAATAAAGAATAATTGGATAGATAAAAGAACGATTAAATATCATCATGAGATATGATAAGATGATAAAGCACAGAATAAGACTTAAAACATTGGAATAAAAAGTTAACTTTTTATGACTATTATTGAGAAATGTTATTCCGCTTATAATATTTACTAAAAAGGGAACTAGCCAACCTACCACTAAAGTGAGTGTGACAATGTCAATAAAATAATCATTAATCTCAAAGAATTCCATTAAAATAAATAAAATAATGGGTAAAACAATGTTTACAATGGCTATAATTTTCTTGTTCATATTAATCAACCTTCTCTATTGTTCCTTTTAAAATGGAGAATAAGTAAATATTTACTTTCTTTTTACTAATTGTTTCTATATACTCTTTATAGCCGTTTAATTGATTTACATAAGCTTCTTCTTTTGTGTTACTTAGTTTGTAATCAATGATGTCTATAGAGTCTTCATACTCCATCATTAAATCTATTATACCATGATATTCTATCTTATTCTTTTCATATAGGAATTCATATTCCTTATAAATCGTTGCTTGCTCTTTATTTTCTAATAATTTGGAAGCAAGAAATTGTCTCACTTTCTCTTTTAAGAACGCATTTTCTATATCTTCATAATTAGGATTTATAAAATCAATATGTTCTAATATTTCATGTACTTTTAAACCTAGTTCTATATTTTTATAAGTTTCTTTATCTATAAGTTGGTTTATTTCTTTAGAGAAGTGCTTTTTCTCTACTTTTACTTTTGCTTCTAAAAAGGTTGGGAATTCTTTTATTTCAAGAGGTACTTTCTTATTGACTTCCACCTTATTTAGTTTACTTTTATTATAAAGATACTCTTTTGTAAGATTTAAGTCTTCTAAATTAACATCTTCATAATAAGGCAGTAGTTCTTCTTTTATAGAATTTAGAATGGAACTGAAAGACTTATAATTTCTTCGTGAAGCGATTTCAATGGTATGGTTTTCTTCTTTATTAGTTTTTTTGGCATCTACTTTGGGAGTTATTAAAATCATTTGTTCTTTTGCTCTTGTAAGAGCAACATAGAATAGGCGAATTTTTTCTGCTACTTCTTCTTCTAAATAATGGTATTTTACTAAGTATTTTGTGATTGTTTCTTCTATTCCATTTTCCACGATTGGCGTTATGATTCCATAAATATTACTATATAAGACTCTTTCTTTTAAGTCACTGATGTTAAATACTTTATAAAGGCCACTATAGTAACAAATAGGAAATTCTAGTCCTTTTGATTTATGGATTGTCATAATTTTCACAGAGTTTCCACTCGTATAAGAAGGCGTATATTTCATATCATAAGATTCTTCTTGAAGGTCTTTCAAATACGTATTAAAATCATAAATATCATAACCAATTTCTTCTAAATTTTTTGCCGTATCTAATAATTTGGATAAACGTATAATGGATTCATTTATATTCCCAACTGTGATTAATTTTTCATATATATTCGTTACCTTCATTATTTCTTCTAAAATAACAGAGATGCTACTACTATCTACTTTTTGACTGAGAGAATAGAAAGTACTATATAGTTCTGTTTCTTTGAAACAATTTTCTTTTATTGTCATAAAGATATCTTGATCAGACATATGGTATAAATAACTTCTTGCTAAAGAAATAAAATCATACTTAAATGCATTATCTAAGGTATTTTCTTTTACTTTTAAAAGTAAATCTACGCTATTTTTGATGATATTTATGTCATCACTATCATTTAATTTATCATCTTTATAAAGCGTTAAGGGTATTCCTACATAAGCAAATATTTTTTTATATAAATCAAAGGATGATGTTCTATCCATTAAAATTACAAAATCATTATAGGTAATTGGTTTTAAGAGCTTTTTATCTTTATCAAATACTTGGTATTTGCTATTTATTTTATCTTTTATATCTTTAGCAATTGTAAATATTTCAATTTCTTCTTTTGTATATTTTTTTTCTTCTTTTTCTTCATATTCTAGAATACGCATTTTATAATTATACTCTGTATAACCTTCTTCTGTATAAGAAGTATTTCCATATACCATTTGATGAGATTCGTGGTACTCTGCTCCACCAATTCTATTATCCATAATTAAATTAAATACTTCATTAATATTTTCTAATACTTCTTTTCTAGAACGAAAATTTTTTACTAGGTCTATTTTCATTCCCTTTTGTTTTTTTGTATAGCAATCATATTTACTTTTAAATAGATAAGGATTGGCATTTCTAAAGCGATAAATACTTTGTTTAATATCTCCTACCATATATACATTTTGATTTTCTATGTAGGAGATAAAGGTTTCTTGGATATCATTGGTATCTTGGTATTCATCAATCATGATTTCTTTAAATGTCTCTTTTATTTCTTCTCTAACTTCGATAAAATTTTTTACTATTTTTATAGCTAGTAAGGCAACGTCTTCGAAATCATAGATTGCTTTTTCCTTTTTATATGTATGGAGGCGAGTTAGGTACTCTCTTATAATAGAGATGATTATTTCTGTATGCGATTTTGTTTTTTGCAGTTTTTTTCGAACTTCTTCTTTTGTTCCATAAGTTAGAATTGTATTTTTTATATCTTCGATAATTGCTTTTAATTTTTCTTTTTCTTGTTTTACTTCCTCATCGCTCCCATTCGGTAAGTTAGGTAAGCGATCAATAAAGCAATGTGCATAGACTTCTTCTAAACTAGTTGCACAGCAAAGGGATCTTATAACAGCATCTAGTTTGGGCAAATAAGAATCTACATAAAAAGAAAGTTGTTCTCTTTGTTTATTTAAATCTTCTATCTTTTGTAATACTATTGTTTCATATTCATCTGCTAAAGAATCTAAGTGTTCTTCACTAAAGAAATTTCTACTATAGTTTTCTAAGTATTCTTCTTTATTTGGAAGTCCATCTATCTTAGAAGCTATTTTGATAAGACTCTTTTTCAAATCTTTATCATCTTTCATACAGAAGTCTAGGATTAATTTTTGGAAGTCTTTTTGTTTTTCTTTATAAAAAAGAGCAAATACTTCTTCCATCGTTTTTTTCTTTAAAAGTTCTATCATAGAAGCATCTGTTATTTTTATATCTCTATCTATGTTAAGGTGATAGTGATATTTTTTTACAATGGATAAGGCGAAAGAGTCGAATGTTGTTATATAGGCTTGATCAATTAATTCTAGTTCTTCTTTTAAGTCTTCTTTGTTTTCCATCTCTTTTATAATATTTTTGCGTATTCTTTCTTTCATTTCCGCAGCTGCAGATGAAGTAAAAGTTAAGATTAAAAGTTCATTAATATGAATACCACTTTTTAAAATACGCATTGTTCGTGCTGTTAAAACAGCTGTTTTTCCAGAACCAGCTCCTGCGGAGACAATAATGTTGGTTCCTTTTTCATGAATGGCAATCTCTTGTTCTTTCGTCCAAGCCATCTTCTTCACCTCCTAAAACTTCTTTTAAACTGCGTTCTTCTAATTCTAAAGTGTTTTCTCTTCTATGAAAACAAATATCTTTTAGATTGCAAAACATACAGCCATCAAATTTATTGCCTACTTTTTTTGATTCTATTTTAAAATTTGCTTCTTGAATGTTTCGAGCGGCTTCCTCAATCTTAGTCATTGCAATGCTTTCTAATTTATCTAATTCCTTCTTACTTAGTACTTTTGTATAAGAAGAAAAATCGCCACTTTTTACAACTTTCATACTCTGTATTAAGTTACTTTCCATATAAGATGTGTCAAAAAGGGAGAGGGTATTTATATCACTACAAGAATAACCTTGTAAAAATAGTTTTTTCTTTTTTAACTCTTCATAACTATGTTTATTATCTAATATTACTTCTGTATTTAATATTTTTTGTAAATAAATGCCAGCTATTTCTAGGTTTTCTAACCTTTTTATTTGTTTGGCTAAATAAACATATATGGGCAATTGCAAATGAAGACCATGTTCTATAAGACCTAGGTCATAATCTGTATTTCCTGTTTTATAATCGATAATAGATGCAATTGTTTTATCACCTATTTTTTTGTATTTTATTTTATCTATTTTCCCACTAAAAATAATCTTTCCGTTTCCCTTTATAGACGTAACGACTTTTTCTTCATATAGCTCATCATGTAGTTCAGTAAAGTTTTCTTGTTCATGAATGCGATTCACTACAAAACGAAGTTCTTCTTTTAACTTTTCTAACAAGAGATATTCTTTCTCGCTTAGTAGGTATTTTATTTTTTTCACTTCTTGTTCCCAAAGAGAATCAAACTCTTCTTTATGATGTTCTAAAACCGCATGAAATAAGTTTCCAATTGTAATAGCAAATGTGTCTTCTTCATCATTTATTTTTAAAATATAGTTTATATAGTAGGAAAAAGGACAGCTAAAATAAGTATTTAATTTTGTATAAGACAGACTCAATTGATTATTGAGATAGGCTTGAAGCTCTTCTTTTTTTATCCCAGTAAATTGGTTATTATAGGTTTTATAGGGTAAGTCTTTATAATGGTTATATAAGACTTCTAATTCCCCATTTGTAGTACCATATTTGTAGTACTCATCTAGCATACTGGTTAGCTTTGTTTGATTATATAAATTAGAGTACTCTAAACCAACTTTTATATTTTCTATTATAGGGTATTTTACTGTTTCATTTATGTTTGAAATAGTATATTCTTCACCATTATGCTTTAATTTGTAAGTAATCGTTAAATTCTTTATATTTTCTATGTACCCTATAGTACACTCTTTTTCTAGTATGTTTTTTTCTCTTGTCGTAGACATTGTAAGCTCTATTTTATCTTTATCCGTTAGATAATCTTCATCTTTATAGGTCTTTGGTATTATGTTTTGGTTAAATGCTACCAAATAGACATAGTCTTCTTCGTTATAAACATCCTCTAAGGACGCTTCTTTTACCGCATTTTCTTTCTTTTCACAAGAAACAAATGTGTTTTTTAAATCATAAACAATTAATTCCTTTACTTTTTCTTTATCGGGTTCAAAAGCGTATTTATTTAAAACCATAATTATTTGGTTATAAATTGCGTTTTCTTCTTCTGTTTTGGTTTCTATATGCGAGAGGGTATTATTAAAATCATTCTGATAGTAGCGAAGAAATTGTTTTCCGATTGGAGTACTAAATAAACTCACCTCTTCTTTTAATGAAAAAGGAATATGGAACATAGGGAATATTCTTTTTATTGCTTTTCTATATTCTTCATCTAAATTTAAGAGAAAGAAGTGATGAAAAGAAATGCCATTATATGCTTTTTTAATAATGTCATTCGCTAAAAAAACGACTTCATCCTCTAGGGTGGAAAAAGCATAGGCGCTATGAGGATATTTATTGTTTGGATTTTCTATTTTTACTTCATTTTTTTCTTTTAATTGTTTGATTAAGTAATCTATTTCTTTGGAAATAGAGATTCTATAAAATAAAATAGTTTTATTTTCTAATGATTTTATAAATAAATTGTTAATAAATAATAGTTTTTTTGTTAGTAAGTCTTCTTTTATTTGCTTTAAAAAGATAAGTTTTTTATTCTTATAAGGTTTATTTTCTATATAATATAAATTGTTTATGTATATTTGGGCGATGGCTCTTTTTACTTTGTATTTTTCCATTATATAAAGAATGGTCTTTTCGTTATAGTCAAAGTAAAATAATCTTTTAAATTCTTCATAAGTATATATTTTTCTAGCTTCTAATTGTTTTGTTTTTAGTAATTCTTTTTTTTCATTAGAAGTTGTTATTATTATTTTACTTGCCATATGTACCACCGCTTTTATTTTATCATAAAAAAACAGGTATTTTCACCTCTTTAATCACGATTAATAATTTTCAAGCAGATAATCATAATTAAAACGACACCTATTCCAATTAGTAATATATTCACAGCATCTGCTCCGAAACGGACGACCAATGCATCATAAGTATTTTCTTTTATCATAATAAAGAATTCTTGTATTGTTTCAATCATGTCTTTTAGCTCAAATTGTACTTCTTCCCAAAATGTACGATGATTTTTTAAAAGTTGTATTCCAAACATTTTTTACACTTCCTTGTTTTTATTATAATATATACTTGCATTTTCTTCAATTAAATGTTATCCTAGGTATGCATATGGCGGGACTGGTGAAGTGGTTAACACGCTAGATTGTGGCTCTAGTATGCGTGGGTTCGATTCCCACGTCTCGCCCCATATTGAATTTTACGCACACCTTTGTGCGAAAGTTAAAGTAAAAGTTCGTAATACTTGATATTATGGACTTTTTTTCTTTGCAAAGGTGGTGAGTTTATATAATGAATGTGTCCATAGAATTTTTAGAATTTCCTTTGTGTATAAAAAATAAGATATTAAGAATTAAAGATATTACCAAACTACATATAGAATATATTGCAGGAAAGAATATTGTTTTTAATAACTCTAATTTAGGACTTAAAGAACCACATAAAATTATCATTAGTAATGGTAAAAATAAAGTAGTTTTACTTTGTTATGATAATGATACAAATTTGTATGATGAAGAGTTATCTAGAACTATCACAATAAATGAATTGACTAATATAATTGAGTACTTATTAAAAGAAAATTAAAAAAATTTTTAAATTTATTTTTCCTTTATTTATAAGGGTTAAACAGCTTTTTTAACTATAATTTTCAAAATCGTTCCGTTGCATGTCCTAAAAAAATGTGGTATTATGGTAATATACGAAAATTCTAGATAATCGTATATTTGAATTATTTTGAAGTTCTTAACACAAGGGAAATTTTTCCTTGTTTTTTGTCGTTAAAAATTATAGGAAAGGAGAAAAAATATGGATGACAAAAAATTTGTAGTAGGACTTTACCCTAGAGTTTCAACTGAAGATCAATTTAGAAATGGTCATAGTTTAGATGAACAAAAGGAAAGAATGTTGAAACTATGTGATTACAAGAATTATGAAGTGTATAAAGTGTATGAAGATGCAGAAATAAGTGCTAAAAATATGAATCGACCTGCTTTTCAAGAAATGATTCAAGATATAAAAGATGGAAGGATAAACAAAATCATTGTTTACAAGTTAGATAGACTTACTCGCTCTATCCTAGAAGAAAATAATTGTAGTTTAGAAAGCATGTGTGAAGATATTAATACATCTACTGCTAATGGTAAGTTTTTTATTAGAATGCTTACTATTCTTGCTCAATTAGAAATTGAAAGAACAAGTGAGAGAACTAAATTTGGTATGGTCGGAGCTGTGAAAAAAGGTCATTTTGTAGGACGCCCACCTATTGGATATGATAAAGTTGATAAAAAATTAGTTGTAAATGATATTGAGAGTGAAGTTATTAGAAGGATATTTGATTTATATATTAAAGGTGTCGCAGCTAATGCTATCACTAAATTATTAAATGAACAAAAAGCATTAAATAGAAAATGGATTCCTACTCTAGTTGATAGAATACTATCCAATGAAATTTATATTGGTAATTATGTTCATAGGAAAACGGTTAGTGATGAAGAATCACAAAAGTTTGTTGGAGTTGCTCCAGCAATTATCGAAGAAGAAGTATTTAATATTGCTCAAATACAAAAACAAAAGAATCTAAAAAACTACAAAAGAAAACAAACTTATATTTTTATGCAGAGTATCAAATGTCCAAAGTGTGGTACTATCATGGGTGGTTGTTCTAGTAAAAGTCATACAGGAGAAAAGCATTGTTATTATCAATGTGCTAATTGTAAAACAAGAGTTAGTGAAAAGAAAATCGAAAAACAAATGATTAATTTTTTAGATGATATGCTAGATTTCTTTTTATTAATTGATAATACTTATAAACCTTATTTGTATCAAGATACTGAAAAAGAATTAAAGAAATGTAATAAGATAATCGATGAATTAAATACAAAAGAAAAAAGAATTAAGAGTGCTTTTGTAGATGGAATTGTTGAAGAAATAGAATTAAAAGATGAATTAGATTTTATTAAAAATCAAAAGAAAATAACAGAAGAAAAAATTAAAGATTTAATCATAAAGGAAAGTATAGAAGATCATAAAAATGAAATGAGATTAATATATAATTTAAAACAATTAGACCAAATAAAAAATAAATCATATTATGTTAGAAAGAATCATTTATGGGATAAATTATCTAAGGAACAAAAACAAGAATTAGTATTTAAATATATTGATAATATTAGTATTGAAATCGATAAAAAGAAAAATGTATCTATTAAGAAAATTAATATCAATAAAAAAGAGATTAATAACATTGGTTATTTATTCAGAGAAAATTGTTTTGATTTAGTAATTAATTCTAATGATGAAAGTTTGATATTATCTAATTATAATTCACAAAGCGATATAGATAATTATATAAAATCGTTAAGTGAATTTTATAAGATAAAACAAAACAATTTAAATATTGATTTTATTAATTTGGAAGAATTAAATCAAAGTAGTGATATATTACAAATAATTCCTAATAAAAAAGAATCAAGATTTGATCAAGAAAGTTTAACATTACTGTCAATAAATGCCTGAAATATGTTAAAATTGTAGTAACAGTTATTTAAATCACAGATTGGTCAGACATGTCTGGCTAATTAGAAAGGGGCAATATTTATGCTAGAAAAAAATAATATACAAATGATTGAAGAAATTAAAAATGTAATTATTAGTAGTAGAAATAAAATCGCTTATGAAGTAAATAATACAATGATACTAGCGTATTGGAATGTTGGTAGGATTATTGTTGAAAATGAGCAAAATGGAAATATTAAAGCTGAATATGGTAAACAAGTTTTAAAGGAGCTTTCAAAAGAATTAAGAAAAATTTTAGGTTCTGGTTTTTCTGTATCAAATCTTCAATACATGCGTAGATTTTATCTTAAATATCCAAAACAACAGACACTGTCTGTTAAATTGAGTTGGTCACATTATTGTGAGTTATTAAGTATTGAAAATGATAATGAAAGAAGTTTTTATGAAAAAGAATGTGTTAATTCAAATTGGAGCGTTAGAGAGTTAAAAAGGCAATTAGAAACCTCACTATTTGAAAGATTATTATTATCTGATGGAAAAAATAATAAAGAAAGAGTATATGAATTATCAAAAGTTGGACAGACATTAGCTAAACCTGATGACATTTTGAAAGAACCATATGTTTTTGAATTTTTGGATATTAAAGAACCAAAACCTATTTTGGAGAAAGATTTAGAAAGAAAATTAGTTCATCATATGGAAGAATTTCTGCTTGAATTAGGTAAAGGATTTATGTTTGTGGGAACACAACAAAGAGTAACCTTGGGGAATACTCATTATTATGTAGATATGGTTTTCTATAACAAAATATTAAAATGTTATGTTTTAATAGATTTGAAAATTGGCACTATGAAACCAGAATATGCAGGACAAATGAATATGTATTTAAATTACTATAATGCTGAAGTAAATGATGAATATGATAATAAACCAATAGGAATTATTCTTTGTAAAAGTAAAAAAGAAGTGGCTATGGAATATGCTTTAGGTGGATTAGAAAATAATGTATTTGCTTCGACTTATACTTATTATATTCCAAATAAAGAGCAATTAATAAATGAGGTTGAAAAGGTTTTAAATGAAAATAAATGACAATGATAGGAGTGCTTTATGAATAATAAACTAGAATTTAAAAGAGTAATTGATAATAAAGTTTTAGTGTCAAGGGTTACTTATACGTGTATCGATAATTTATTTACAGAAGAAGAGAAAGATAATATATTAGTAGCTGAAATAAATCCAGAATATATGGATGGTGTTAGGTTATGTGAACATTATAATATTGATATAAAAACTGGTGCTAATTGTTTAGTTTGTGAATGCAAAAGAGGAGAAAATAAAAGTTATGTTGCTCTTCTTGTACCAACTGGATATAAGTATAATATGTCATCTACAGTTAAAAAATATACAAATTCACGAATGGTATCTGTTGCTCCATTAGAATATGTATTAGAACAAACAAAAATGGAATATGGTAGTATAAATCCTATTGGATTACCCCAAGAATGGAAGATTTTTATTGATCCTAAGGTAATGGAAGTAGATAGAATTATCTGTGGAAGTGGATTACAAAAGTCAAAACTTTCATTACCAAGTAAGTATTTATTAAAGTTAAATAATGTAGAAATTTTAGAAAATTTAGCAAAGGAGGTAGATTAATGAAAAGCACTTTAGAATATTTTGAAGAAATTATGAAGATTCCAAGAGAATCTGGAAAAGAAGATAAAATAGCTAATTATTTAATTAATTATGCCAAAGAAAACAATATTGAATATAACTTAGGAAAATATAATACAGTATTCTTAAAAAAGGATAATAATTCTAATAAAACTATTATTTTACAGGCACATTCAGATATGGTTTGTGTATCAACAGATGATTATGATTTTGAAACACAAGGAATACCATTTTATATTGATGGAGATTATTATAAATCAAAAAACACTTCATTAGGAGCAGATGATGGAATTGGAATTGCAATTATTCTCGCAATTTTACAAGAAAAAGAAGACATGCCAAATATTGAAGTAATGATTACTACACAAGAAGAAACAACTATGTTAGGGGCAAGTAACTTTGATTATTCGTTATTAACTGGTAAAACTTTAATTAGTTTAGATGGGATAAAAGAAGCCGATATTGAATCTTCAAGTGCAGGTATGTGCTCTATAATATTAAATAAAAAAATTAATTATGAAACTACAAGTTGTAACACTTATAAACTATCAATAAGTGGTTTAAAGGGTGGACATTCTGGAGATGATATTGATAAAAGTAGATGTAATGCAATAAAATTAGCTATAAAACTATTAGAGAAATTAGATTATAAAGAAATAGTAGATATTCAATTTGGTAAATGTGATAATGTTATTCCAAGTGAAGGTTATGTTATATTTACTTCTAATGAAAATATAGAATTATTACAGAAAAAATTAGATGACATTGAATTAAAATTGAGTGATGAAGATTCTAATATAATATTAAATTTAGAAAAAAGTGAGTCTTTAAATTCTATTAAAGAAAGTAAAGATATTGTTGAATTTCTATCTAAAATAAAAGATGGATTGTTAGAAACTTATCAAGATGACAACTTCCCTTTATTATCATCAAATATTGGTAAAATATCTGTTTTAAACAATATTATTGAAATAAAATATAGTATTAGAAGTTCTGATTTGTCAAAAGAAGAAATGCTATTAAATGAGTTAGAATTGCTTGCTAATCAATATAAATTTGATATGATTATTGACGCAAAGAAACCATTTTTTCCATTTAAAGAAAATTCAATGATAAGAAAAATTTTAGCAGATTCTTATAAAAAATTATATGGAAAAGAAACGATTGTTAAAAAAGTTCATGCTTGTATGGAGGGTGGAATTTTATCAAATAATATTGATAATTTAGATATATGTACAATTGCTCCTTCTATAGATAATTGCCATTCAATCAATGAGCATATAAGTATATCTTCTACCAAAAGAGTATACGATTGGTTAAAAGAAACCTTAATTGAATATAATAAAATCAAATAATTAAAAATTTAAATATCATAATAATTTGAGCAAGAAATTGCTCTTTTTTTTGTTGTCTAAATTTAGAAAGGAGATGAGTTTTATTAATTATTTCTTTGAAATAGTCGTGCCACAATTATTAGAGTATTTTAAAGAAAATGCAAAAGATGTGCCTTATTCTCTATTATCTGAAGTATTAATTAATAATAAGAACTATGAAAAAGAAGTAAAAGAAATGATTGAAAAATCTAAAGAAGTTAGTAAAAAATATGAAGAAAAAAAGTAAACTGTCAGAGACTATATTAGTGGGTCTTAGGGATATTCCCTAACAAGTTGTAGGGTGTGTATACACCATGCTTGATATATTGAATTTCTATATTACGTTACCAGTTCCCTATTATTTTGAAAGGAGAAGTTGTATGAGTGAAGAATGGATGGAAAGAAAACAAGTTCAAAAGATGTTTTTATTAACAACAAAACAATTTGGTAGAGTCATGAGAAATATAAAACGAAGGCATGAATATGATTATTATTTATGGATAAAAAGAGATAAAGACAAGAAAACAAAAATGTATGTAAATCAAGAATGTGTTGAATGGTTAAAAGAAGTTTATTTTAACAAAGAAGAACATTATTTAACTTCTGAGATAAGATTTTATAAAAAGAAAATTTTTGATTTAGAAAATGAATTAGGAATAAATCATAAAAGAAAAAAATATCAATCTTTTTCATTAAGATTTTTGCCTTACTTGTTTGGTAAAAATATAAGTGCTATTCATGTAGCACTTCATAGGATGAAAAAAGAATTTCCTTATCCTATAACATTTGAAGATGATGGTGTTATATGTGTTAAAGAAGAAGGCATTAGATGGTTATATGAAAATTATTTTAAGAGAGATTATTTAAAAGAATTAGAAGAATATAAATGGGAATTAGAAATTAGAAAAAATAATGTGAAGGTCAAGACATGATAAAATTTATTTGTTATAATAGTTAAAACTTAATGAAATGAGGTGTTATTGTGAATATTGAAAATGTCCAAAAAGTATTGTTAGAATGCTACTCAAAAGATTTATGTTATTCTAAAGTTCCAGATGATTGGGATGAGAGTAATAAATGCTTTGGTATGTGTGCAATAACATCTCTAATCATTAATGATTATTTTGGTGGAAATATTTGTAAAATTTATGTGGATGAAATTAGTCGCTATTTCAACTTGATAGATAATAAGATTATAGATCTAACCTCAAGTCAGTTTAATCATGAAATAGACTATAAAGACTATCAAGTTATTGGTAAACAAAAAATCTTAACTGATGATACAACGAATGAATATAACATATTAAAAGCATTATTAAAACAAGATGATGAAAAAGTATATTCTTGTAAATCTTGTATAAATTAGTTGATAAGTTTCCTAATGACGCAACAGTGTTTCTAGGTAAAGATAATGACATAATTTAGTTGGAGAAGCTTCTGCTAATAATGGTTGGAGAAAAAGTCATAAATTATGGTGTGATATAAATGCTAAAGTATTACCTAGTGGGATTGTATTGCAAAAATTATTTGATCTAATTGATAGAAATATCTTTGAAACCACATTTTTAGAATCAGTTAAGTGCTATCCACTTGAAAGAAAAAACTTAAAAACTTGTTCGATTAATTGTAAGAATATTATGTTAGAACAATTAAGAATATTAAATCCTAAGCTGATTGTTACTCTAGGAGAATTTCCAACTAGAAATTTACTTAATTTTAAATTTAATAAGTTTGCAGATGTAGTTGGTAACAAATATGAAGTTAACGGATATAAAATCTTACCTATTTATCATCCTAGTCCTATCTCTCCAAAAAGTTATAAAGGTAATATTCCAATCTTTGAAAAATTGATAGAAATGTAGCAATTTGTAGAATTATTTGATATAATGAATTTAGATTTAAAGGGCTAGTACAGACTTTAAAAGGTTTTGTATTGGTCTTTTTTAGTTATTTAGGGGGAAATTTATGCAAAACTATGATTATAAAAAAAATACTAGGGAAATTAGTGTACCCAATGATTTAAAAAACAAAATAAAAAATATTTTTGTATCAAAAATATCTTATGATGCAAATATCAATGATATAATTGCAGAATTTTTGATAAAGAATAGGGGGATTTTGCTTGTTTTAGGAAAAAATATAATGACTTGGACAGATTGGAGACAGTTAAAAATAAGTTGTCTTCAAGCAAATACAAAAACTTTTAGTAATAATGGTATTTTGATGGAATTTTTAAGTCATTATATTTTACCAAATGTATTTAATTTGCATAGTTTACTTTGTTTTGAAATACCATCTTATGAGAATCCCGAAAGCGGTAATGATTTAATATTTTTTGATTCTAATTGTGAGTTATTTATATTTGAAGTTAAGTCAAAGGTGTCTAATGATTTTTCAAAAAAAGAATTAAAAAATAAAATAAAAAACGCTTTTACATCGCTATTTTGTAGTAAAGAAATAAAAAATGCCAAAAAAATAAAAATAGCACGTGATTCTGTTGAAGAAGGTTTAGATTTAACCGAAGAGGAAAAGGAAAAAATATTTTATCAGTTGGATAAGATAGAGTCGTCAGAAGGAAATATTATAGATTTAGTAGATGATGAATATATTAAATTTAATATATGCATTATTGGTAATGGATTTGATGTAGATGATGAATCTTTAATTTATGAACTGCCAAGTTTAATCAATACTACTGTTTATTGTAAAAATGATTGTTGTTACAAAGATAAAGATAATCATATTTGTATGATAAATCAGTTGGAAAAGATGATGGTTTTAAATATAATAAATATAGAATTTAATAGAGAATTAGATCTCGTTTCTTTAAATAGTAAAATAGCAGATTTAATTAATTTAGAAGGATTAGATAAAAGATGTTAGATAAATATATGAATATTGATTATATATCAAGTATGTTTAATTATATTTCAAATGCAAAATTAAGTAAAGAAAAAAACTTAGAGAGTGGAATTTCCATAATAGAAAAATTTTTGTCACAAACTATGATTTTTATAAGCATATATGGCTTAAAAGAAATAAAAGAAAAGGTTATTTATAGCATTAATTTTATAATAGATAATGATTATATGAATTGGTCGTTAAAAATTAAAAATCAATTGTGTGAATTGATTAAATGTTGTAATGCCTATCCATTATTAGCAAAATTAGAATTAAATGATATTGATGAATTAAATTATATTGATTATTTGTCATTAAATGTTAGAAAATATGGAAAATACTATTATAATGATAAACAAATTTCTATATACAATAATATATATTCACAAAATAATGACATCGTTTTTACTGCACCAACTTCTTACGGTAAAACACATTTAACGATTATGAGTATACTAGATATGATGAAAGATAATTTGATAAAGAATGTTTTGATTATCGTTCCAATTAAAGCTATGATTAATGATTATAGGAAGACTATAAATCAAATAATAGATGGTCAAGAAGTAAATGTGTTTGAAAGCCCATATATAAAAACTTTTGATACAAATTCAAAAAATATTTTTATTTATACTTAGGAAAGAACTTTAGTAGCCTCAAGTTATAATAGGTTTGAAAATTATATTGATATAGTTGTTATTGATGAGGCGCAAGCACTTGCAAATGTTTTAAATGATAGAACTTTGTTGTTGATAAAAGCTCTTTCGTTGTTTACTGATGTGCAAAAAATATATTTAGCACCATTTGTGAAAAACATGTATAATAATGTAATAAACAAACTAATTTCATCTAGTAAGAATCCTTATTTATTAACCATTGATAGTAGTGATGCAATTGTTTCAAATAACAAATATATTATTGATATTACTAAACCAGGAAAAATAAGCTGGTATGATGCAACATTTGCTCAAAATGAGTCTGAATTGAAAAAAATAAAGGATTTTAGTATAAATCAGTATTATTTTCAAAGTGATTATAGTCAAGCAATAAGTATAATTTTGAATGGATTTGATGAATTTATTAATAGAAATGAAAAATCTATTATTTATATCGCTAGCAAAGTTGAAAGTATGAATGTAGCTTTATGTATATATAATATGTCTTATGATAAGGATCTAAAAGGAATGAGCCCTAGAATCAAAGCATTAATTAATCATCTAGAAAACAACATTCACAACAAATTTTTAATGATTTCATTTATAAAAAGAGGTGTTGCATATCATAATGCTTATTTAGATAATTATACTAAAAGGCAATTAGAGTATATTATTGGTTCGAATAATGTAAAGGATTCTTTTATTGATAAATTGGTTTGTACTAATACTATTGATAGTGGCGTAAATTTAAATGCAAAAAATATATTTGTTTTAATTAAAAAGCGAATTGAGGGAAGTAATCAAGAAATTAGATATGCAAATCTTTTGGGAAGAGCAGCTAGAATAAGCAATAATACTCAAGGAAATTTATTTTATATTAAAATGAGCAATGGAAAGAAGTATGAGCGAGAGTTTTATAAAAGCAATCAGTTAAAGGAAATAACAACTGATTCAGTAACTCTAAGTGATGTAATGAAATCGGATAATACGACATATAAATCATTTTTAGAAGATAAAAACATGAATAATGTTTTTAAGGATCAGTTTTTGAAACAAAATAAATTCGAACAGGAAGGTAATACCTTAACGTCTGGTGAATTAACATTGAATATTAGGGATTCAAATGGTTTAGATTATTATATAGATTATAAAACCATTGTAGAATCGGAGGAGAAAATTAAAAAACTATCTTCAGATGATTTAAATCTTTACTTAAGATGTCTAGGAAATTATGAGGACACTAAAAAGTTTATAGAATTTTTAAAGTATTGTTATGATTGGGAGCACAACCTTCCATATAAGATAAAAAATGCTATGAATAATAGCACTCTTATTGCAACCCTAATTACACATATGATCCAGGGGCGATCAATAAAAGAAATTGTAAACACAAGAATTAAGTCAGTAGAAAAAAGAGAATGCAAGTTATTAGTTAACTTGGATAAAAATTTTGTTATGCAAGTTGAATATTTTGATAATAATGAATATGAAGGATATGAAGTTTTTGATAAGGATAACGACAATCATATAAATGTTCTTATAATTAACAGTTTAGAGCAAACACAAACATTAATTGAATTTTATGTAAAAAAATATATTCAAGATTTTTATTTGAGAGTAAGAAATATATTTGGTGAAATGTATTCAAGTGATGATATTGGTAGCTTTTTGGAGTTTAACTCAATTGATAATAAAAAAATTTTTCTTATAGAGAATGGAATTATAGATTCTTTTGCCTTAAATGAATTTATAAAAGAGGAATATAATCCATTTTATTTAGATAAAAAAATAAAATGGATTGAAATGATTAAATATGTTAAAAATAAATTTGGTGATACTTCCCCACTTTATTATTCAATACTTGATATTAAACAATAATGCTTATAAAATATAATTGAAGTTATATAAAATTCAATTAACATATGAACAATAAATTGATTAATTGCAAATGAATCTAGTATTTGCATATACAAATTTATTTTAATTTTTAAATATCAATAATATATTGAAAAGCCAATCGAACGATGAATAAGATTTTTGAGTGATATATTTTTATGAAAACAAATAACATAATAATAATTGGATAATGATAGAATTAATAATGATCTATAAATTTTTATTAATAGGAATGTATAAAAGTATTGAAAATTATTTAAATAAGATATATAATAAATTCATCAAGTATTTACTTGAATACTTTTACTACTTGGGTGCAAAACTCGTTTGTTTATTGCCCCATTTGAAATATGACTCACATTTTTATGTGAGTTTTTATTTTGCAGAGATAAATACTTCTTTCAAAAAAAGCAACATTTCTGTTGCTTTTTAAGGTGATTTACTCGTCTAGCCTCCATAATTGAAATTTCCCTGTTATTTCATTTACTTCCTCTGTATTACCATAAATCACTGCTCCAAGATATTCTAATTCGCCATTTTCCTTTGCTTCTATAGAATTCACCAAATCTTCATCTGTTCTAGTTTCTAGCATATCTTTTGGGTAATCGGCAACTAATAAATTAGGATTTTCTTTCACTTTAGAAATTGTGCTTTTTAATTTTGAGGATTTGACCTTTGTTATTATAAATGGAAATTTACTAATTCCTAAATGATTTATCCCTGATTTATCTGTGATAATAGATTTTCCCATAATTTCACTATTTGCATAGTTTCCAATAGAAATAGCAAGGTGCCCTATTACATTAAGTGCTACAGCTGGCTCTACATTTGTTGCAATAATTCCTACAATTTTTTTATCTTCATATTTCATAATTTTTCTCCTTTATTTCTTATTTTTTTTAAAACAAAGGAGATAACACATTCTCAAGCACTTCAATTATTGCCCATAATTCTCCACCATGCATAGTTCTTGGATATTTAAGCATTTTTCTCACCGCCTTCATTGGATTTGACCAAATAATCTCTAATGCTTTTTATTTTAACATATATTTACCTATTTTAAAAATTCATATTATCTTTTAATCATATACAGAATTATGATAAAATGAAATTGAAATATTTATATAAGGAAGGAAAAAAGATGAAAATAACTAAATACCCTCAATCATGTTTAATGATTGAAACAAATAATAAAAGAATATTAATTGATGCAGGTAGCTTAAAGTATGAAGATAAATTTCTAGAAGCATGGAAAAAGGCTGATATCATACTTATAACACATAAACATGGAGATCATATTCATAGTAATGTCATCAAGGATTTAACGATTCCAATTTATTCTACAGGGGAAGTGCAAAACAACTATCCAGAAATCAAATTTAATATCGTAAAAGAAAATGATGTGTTGCATTTGGAAGATATTAAAATAGAGGTTGTGAAAGCAATTCATGGATATAATCCTAATCTAAAAAATGGTGGGCAAGTATTTGAAAATGTTGGATATATTGTAGATGATGGACAGCATAGATTCTATGTAACAAGTGATACTATCTGTTTTAATAACGACTATAAAGCCGATATCGTTGCTCTTCCTGTAACAGCACACGGCCTTACTATGTCAGCATATGAAGCCTCATTATTTGCTAAAGAATTAGGAGCAAAATTAGTATTACCCATTCATATGGATAATGAAAAGTATCCAACAAACCTAGTATATATGGAAGAAAATTTCGAGAAATTTAATATCAATTATAAAGTGTTAGATATTGGCGAAGCAATAGAAATTTAAGATTGGATGGATATTATATGATTATAACGTCAGAAATGTGGAAGCAAAAGGTTCCTAAAAAGATGATTCCTACTCGATTGGATAGTGCTTTAAATTTATATACTAATGTTCATTATAAAAATGAAAAAGGAATTATTGTCTATAATACAAATCCGAAAACTTGGAACTGTCTTTATTCTTTTTATGAATTGAATCACAAATTTACAGTTGATAATTGCAATTTTAACATCGAAAATCCTACTTATGGAGAATTAATTGAAGAATACAAGTCTATATATCAAAAAGTATATGAACAAGAAAAAGGATACACAAAAGAGTCAAGAATTAATACTTTAATTGACGAGTTTAAGAAGACTTTTAATTTAGATAATGTTAATATTAGTGATGAATTAGAACCGATTTTTGAATTAAAATACTCCAAATCTAAAAATGTATGGACATTATATTATTTTGAGAATTATGTAGCAAATAAAGTAGATAATCTACATGATTTATTAAATCAATCTTTATATGAACAAAAAATATTACCTTTAGATTCATCTATTAATGAAATTGACGGAGTAGATTTAACAAGTAACATACCATACCTTTTATCTATTGAGTCTAATATAGAAAAATTAGATAATAACCTAATTGAATGCGGAGATTAAATTAATGAACAATGGATATTTAGAAATGTGGGATAATTGGTCTAAAAAAAGAGCAATTGTTCCTGTTTATGACAATTGGTTGGATGATTATTATGATATACTAACTGAAAATAAAAATACTGAAATATTAGATTTAGGTTGTGGTATTGGAGCTGATACTTTATATTTAATAGAAAGAGGATTTAACGTATTATCTTGTGATTTTTCAAATGAAGCATTAAAAAGTATTAGTAAAAATATTCCAAATAGTAGAACAAAATATTTAGATATGCTAGAAACATTTCCGTTTGCTGATGAAAGCTATTCTTTAATTATTGCAGACTTGTCCCTACATTATTTTGATAATGATACAACAAATTAAAAGAATTCTAAAAGAAAATGGTATTCTACTCGCCAGAGTTGCTTCAGTAAATGATTTTAATTTTGGTGCTGGTATTGGAGAACAATTAGAAAAAAACTTTTATTTTGAAGGAGATTATACGAAAAGATTCTTTGACCAAGTAGATGTTAATAAATATTTTGGTATTATTGGTGAAGTAAAAAGTTTTGAAACATCAATGATTCGAAATGAAGAAGAATATTCAAAGCCTAAAATGTTATATCAAATAAAAGTTACGAAAGGAAACTAATTCTATGAACAAACAATTTGTAGATGAATGGTTAAATAAACTAAAAGATTATTGGTTTAATAAAGATATTGAACGTGCTGTTTCATTGTTTAAAAATACTCTCTTTTATCAAGAAACGCCATTTATGAAACCTTACACTACCTTAGAAGAAATAAAAGAGGAATGGCAACATATTAAAAATGAGAATATTCAATTTATAGAAATTAAGCCTTTAGCTATAGATGGATATACTATAATTGCACAATGGATTTTAAAACAAAATAATCAAAATTTTGATGGAATATATGAAATAAAATTTAACGAAAATCTTGAGTGTATTTACTTTAAAAGTTGGGAAATGAAAGATGAATAAGAAGTATATAATAATTACTTGTATTTGTGCCATAATTTCATTGATTTCAGGTATAATTTCTAACGATATTATAGTTGGTGGAACTATTTTATTAACAGGATTATTATGTGCTTATTTTGCAAGTGAAGGAAAAAGGATCAATTATATTTTAGGTTTAATTAATTATCTTTTAATGGGATATGTTTCGTTTAAGAATAATTTATATGGGATATTTTTTTTCTATATATTTATATTCTCGCCTCTTCAAGTGAAAGGCTTTGTAACTTGGAATACAAATTTAGATGATGAAAATAATGTAAAGGTTCGAAAATTTAATAAAAAAAATTCTATAATTATTACACTATCTTTATAGTTGGAAGTTTATTACTGGGATATTTACTTACTCTAATCCCAAGTCAAAAATTAGCATTTATGGATGCAAGCTCTAATTGTATTAACTTATGTGGAGTAATACTTATGATTCTTAGATTTAAAGAATCATGGTGGTTATGGTTAATCAACAATGTTATAGATTTAAGTATTTGGATTATAACTTTTATAAATAAAGGTGAAGGATCTACAATGATGTTATTAGTATTTATTGGATACCTACTTATTAATGTTTATGGAATAATTAAATGGCATATAGAAGCGAAGAAAGGAGCAAATAATGGAAATCAATGATAATGATTATAAAGAATTAAGTCCCACAGCTATTGTAACTTCTTATCCAAGAATATTTACAGATATACCTTATGAAAAAAATATATATAACTGGCTAGAAAGTCATTGTAATACAGAAGTTTCTCTATATAAGAATTTAGCTCCTGAAATAGAAGCAAGATATAAATTAATCAATAATCTTTTAGATAAATACAATATAAAACAGATTTTGGAATTAGCAGCTGGTTATTGCTCTCGTGGCTTAATTTATGCAAAAAAAGGTTATATGTATGTTGAATTAGACTTAGAAAATGTTTCAAACAACAAAAAAGAACTCTTACACTCTATTGCATTGGACATTCCTAACAACTTAAATATTATTAGTGGTAATGCTTTAAAAAAAGAAGATTTTGAAAAGGTAGAAAATTACTTTCATGCGGATGAAGAAGTGGCTGTGATCAATGAAGGGTTACTACGTTATTTAACTTTTGAAGAAAAAAGAATCGTAGCAAAAAACATCTATAAAATGTTGTCTAAACATGGTGGCGTTTGGATTACATCTGATTTGACTCCTAAAAAGTTTATAAAATCACAAAATGACGCACTTCCAGATTTTAATAAAAATGTATCTAATATTACTTCAAGAAATAACTTAAATGATAGGTTTGAAGATATAAATCATGTAAAAGAATTTTTTGGAGATATCGGTTTTGAGGTATTAGAGATTCATAAATTTAATGAAGTAAAGGATGAATTATATTCTATTAATACATTAAAAATTATAGACGATAAAATGGAAAAAATATTAGAAGATGCTATCGTAGTAGTTTTGAAAGTGGAAACAGAAGGAAAATATAAAATATGATAAATGTAAATGTTGTTAATAAAAATAACCATGATTAAGAATAAATTTGCTAAGTTTGAAAAAAACACTTCTTATAGGCGAACTATATGTGCTATTTGGATTAGATACAACGACCATTTATGCCACAAAACTTTATGATAAAGATGTTACCGTGTTACTTCTCGAATCTACTAAGGGAATAGAAGACAATTTAGATATACTACTTGCTCATGAATATACTCATTTTGTAAGAAAACAAATATTTAAACGAGATATATTTGAAAACTCCATTGGGGAGAGATTTATTACAGAAGGAATTGGTTGTAAATATTAAAAAGAAATTGTTCCAGATAAAGAAGACTACCAATATTGTATAGTAGGTAAAGAAATAGTGGATTGGGTAAAAAATCATATAGATAAGGTAGAAGAACATATGACGGGAAATACTTTAAACAACTCTTTAATATATGATTATTTTTATATGTTTGCAGATGCAGAAAAAACAGGGCTTCCACCACGAACAGGTTATGTTTATGGTTATTTAAAAATAAAAGAATATTTAGAAAAGAAACATTTAAAAATCAAAGATATCCTTTCTTTAGAATGGGAAGAAATATTCAATGATTTCTAAAGGATTGTTCTTTCTTTTTTTATGATTTTTTTGTTGAAATATGCAAATAAAATGTTAAAATAGTTTTTAATAACATTTTTTGGGGGCTGGGCATGGAAAAATTACAGTACGATAGCTTTTATAAATTTTTGGTTTCTTTGGGGACAATATTAATTATCTCTCCTCTTCTCGCCTTATATTTTTTAGTAAATAGCAGTAATGCGATTTTAATGGAGAGTGATTTTTATAACGCTTTGACTTCTTCTTCCCAAAATATAGTAAATAAAAGAGAAGGCATTCTTTCTTTTGTCTTTAAATATTCTCCGTGGTTTTTGATAGCTGTTTTTATTCTTGGTATACTCGCTTTCCTTTATGGGGGTTATAAATGGTTCTCATTACAAAAAGAACTTGATCAACAAATTAAATTAAAAACTAAAGAGCAAAAAAACATTGTAGAAAATATGTCTCCTCCTGAAATATTCAAAAAGACTAATGCAGATGTACAAGATATTAAAACTCCTAAAGAAGCAAATAAGACTGCCCAAAGTGGTGTTTTACTGAAAGCTCTTTCATTAGAAGATACTTATTATCAAATGGTTAAGGAAAAACTAAAGAAAAAATATTCCGTTCGCCAAAATGTTAAAATTAATCATATGGAATACGATATTGTGGCCAGATCAAAATTCGATAACTTAGATTCTCTTTATGAAATAAAATATTGGACTAAAGTTCCATCTTGTAAAAAATTCCAGAATGTTATTAGAGCTTTAGAAGAACGCGGTATCAATTATGAAAATACCATGAAAAGAAACTTTCAAAATTATTTAGTTATTATAACAACAGAAAGTCAATGCTCCCTTATGAAAATAAGTGCTTACAAGTGGAAACAGCAAATGGATTTGATAAAAAATATCAATATTGAAGTCATTTCGGAAAATGACATAGAAAAAGAACTCTAATTGGAATTCCTTTTAGTGTTCTTTCTTCATTCTAATTCTATGAAGCCATTTCTACTCCATAACCATAATGGGGTATGCACATCAATTGGTTTATAGGAAGAATTTTTTAATAATTCTTGCCATCTTTTTATTGTTATTTCTTGAACATTAGAAGCATGATATTCTTCTTCTGTTATAAGACCTAATTTATATGTGGATCGACATACATGGGTGTCTGGTGCAACTGTTAGACATTCTATATTTTTATATTTTCTGTCGGTATATTGCCATATAACATATAACCAATAATTACATATTTTTGTTCCTGAAAGATAAGGAAATCTCTTTTTATTTTCTTTTTGAATAAAATCTCTTATTTTATTTACGTCATTTCCTAATTGAACAAACAGCTTTCTTATATCTCCATCAAAAAGGGTTACAAATGTTTCACATAAACTTAACCATATTTCTGTTTGTTTTTCTTTTTGAAGAGCTACTTTATATTTAGTTAATGCTTTTTGGACTTCAGAGAATGGTTTTTTTAGGCATTCTTTGGGATTAAAAACAAATGTTGTTTCTTCATCTTTGTAAGTATTTAATGCACTTTCCCATAATGTATAGGAATTTCTTTGGTAATTTAGAGCCATAGGTAAAGTAAAATATAAATAATTTTCTAAACTATCTAAGGGAAGATAAGGGTTTTTATCTTCGGGCATTATTTCTCCTCCTAGTTTTCCCTCTTTATAATATTGTAATAACAATTCTACTTTTTTTAGTATTTCTTCTTTTTTCATATTGTACTCCTTTTTTATAGTATATCATTATTTCCTCTTCTTTTAGAAAAAATACTCTCTACTTTGATTTGTCAAATAAGGAAAACTTTTCTATATTTTCTTTTATTATTCTACTATGTAAGTTATAATTAATATGGGTGGTAATATATGAAAATAAAAGAAGAAATTCTTACTTCCTTGTGTGACCAAGTGCCTATTTCAGTAGCTTATCTTGTACCTACAGGAAAAATAAAAGGTATCTTACAAATTGTTCATGGCATGGCTGAACATAAAGAAAGATATTACACTTTTATGGAGTATTTAGAAAAGCTTGGGTTTGCGAGTGTTATATGTGATAATAGAGGACACGGAAAAAGTGTTTTGCAAGAGGATGATTTAGGATATTTTTATGAAGAGAAAGCAAACTTTATTATCGAAGATTTACATTCTGTAACTACTTTTATAAAGAACCTTATTCCTGAAATTCCTATCACATTATTTGGTCATAGTATGGGTTCTATGCTTGTAAGAAAATATGTCAAAACATACGATTATGAAATTGATAAATTAATTGTATGTGGCTCTCCTAGCAAAAATAGCTTTGCTTTTTTAGGGATTGCTCTTGCTAAATTTTTATCTATTTTTAAAGGTGGACATTATCGAAGTTCTTTTATTGATTTTTTAGCTTTTGGGAGTTTTAACAAATATTTTCCTAACGAAGGAAAAAATGCATGGATATGCAGTAGTAAAAGCACAGTAGACGCTTATCAAAATGATACCTTATGTGGATTTACTTTTACTTTAAATGGTTTTTTAAATCTTTTTCATATGATGCAAGATATCTATAGTAAAAAGGGATGGCTAGTAAAAAATCCTACTCTTCCTATTTATTTTATAGCAGGAAGTGATGATAAAGTCATTCTAAGTAAAGAAAAATGGGAAGATAGTCAAAACTTTTTAAAACAGATTGGGTATTTTGATATTTCAAACAAACTATATCCTCACTTTAGACATGAGTTATTAAATGAGGAAGGACATCTTCTTGTTTATGAAGATATTGTGAAATTTCTAGAAAAATAGCTGATTTATTAGCTTTTTTTTTGTATTTATTGTAAAATGGTAGATGAGGAGTGACTAACATGACAAGAAGAAAACAAAATACGATTTTGCCAGATGAAGTAGAAATAAACAATAAGACAGAAATAGAGAAAGAAAAGATAGCGTTAGAAGAAGAGTTTGAGGAAGATTTTGAAGAAGTATCTATGGAAGAAAGAATACTAAATATTGAAAAAAAGACAAACGCAACTTTTATATTATTAATCATTGTAATGTTAATGGTGTTGATTTCTTTAATTTATTCAGTAAGTAATCAAAATAATAATATGGGAAATAGTACACAAACAAATAATAATTCTTCGCAAACGAGTGATGGCTCTTATGATACAAGTATGTTTACAGAGATTACTGCACAAGACATTGCCACTTTAAGTAAAACTGATACGATTGTCATTATGATAGGTAGGCAAGGATGTGGATGGTGTGCAGAATATGCTCCTATGTTTGTATCTGTTGCAAAAGAATTTAATGTAACACCTTATTATATCGATTTAGCTAAAATCTTAGATTTTTCTCAAGTCGAAGTTACACAACAAGTTTCTGTTGCTGATGAAACAGCTTATAATACAATTATTTCCTTAACTGGTAATGGCGAATGGGCTACATTTGCTAAAGATAAATTTGGTGCTACTCCACAAACTTTAGTTATCAAAAATAACAAAGTAGTTGGTGGATTAAGTGGATATCCAAAAGATGGAGAAAGTGCTGTTAGAGAAGCTTTCCAAAATGCTGGATTAAAAAAATAAACGACTCGTTTATTTTTTTTATGATATGATAGTTTTAGGTGATTTTTATGAAGTTGCTAGATGGAAAAACTTTACAAAAAAAATTATTATTATCTTTAAAAGAAAAATATGAAAAGTTAGATAGAAAGTTAACACTTGTAGTTTTTTTAATAGGAAATTCGGAGAGTAGTTTAGCCTATATAAAACAAAAAGAAAAAGTAGCCAACTATTTAAATTGTCATTTTATTTTAAAACGATTTGATTCTATCAGGGAAGAGGATTTTATTTTTCTTATAGAAAAGATGAATCAAGAAGAATTAATAGATGGTATTATTATTCAACTTCCTTTACCTGAATCAATAAATAAAAAAAATATATTAAATCATGTTTCTCCTTCGAAAGATATTGATGGATTGCACAAAGAAAATAGAGAAAAATTAAGTAAAGGCAAAGAATGTTTTATTCCATGTACTCCAAAAGCTATTTTGGATCTTTTAGCTTATTACCACATTTCCATCAAGCAAAAGAAAATTGTTATTTTAGGAAGAAGCATTTTAGTTGGACAACCACTACAAATACTTATGGAGCAAATGGGTGGGTACGTCACTCTTCTCCATTCTAAAAGCAAAAATCAAAAAGAAGTTTTAAAAGATAGTGATATTGTTATAAGTGCTGTTGGAAAGCCTCATCTTATACAAGGACATATGTTAAAAAAGGGGGTTATCCTACTTGATGTAGGCACTAATTATGTAAATGGGAAATTGCTTGGGGATGTTGATTCTTCTACTTTACAATCGAAATGTAGTTATGCAGCAATAGTTCCTGGGGGTGTGGGACCTATGACAGTCTATGAGTTATTTTCTAATTTATATGATGCATATAAAAAAAGGCATTAGGTGTCTTATTTGTTTAGAGCCTTTAATTATAAAAATTACTTGTTATTTTCAATTTATTAATCATCAATAAATTTTTCCCTTTTTTACTTTTTTTCATTTTCTCATATTCATATATTATAGGAAAATGAAAAAACAGCATATCCCTAATAACGTTTTCGAATGGAAACTCTTTATGAAAAGCGTAATTTTATTCTCTTTCTTAATGTTTTATTTTCCTTTTTGCATACACTACAACAAATTACTCATTGTTCTCATTCTTTTGCCGTTAGCCTCTTTTGATAAAGTTGTGTCCTATATGAATTTTTTACTCTTTTACTTCTATATTTACCTAAAAATATTATTATAAATTCCAATTGATATTGTTTTTTAAAACGATTTCACCTACTTATTTTTTTGTAATAGGTTAAAATTCACTTAAAAGCAACCTTTATTTGTGATATGATAGATGCAATTGGAGGGATTATCATGTATATAAAAAATCTATCGATGACCTTTGGATTACAAGAAATATTTGATGATGTTTCTCTTCAAATTAAAGACAACGAAAAGGTTGGCATTATCGGGGTTAATGGAGCTGGTAAAAGTACTTTTTTTAAACTTATTATGGGAAAATTAGAACCTGATAGTGGGCGAATTATTTTAAAACCTGGCATACGTATCGGTTTTTTACCGCAAGTTATTCGTGATGAAATTCCGAGTATGGATATTTCTGTTTTTGATTTCCTATTAGAGGGAAGACCTATTAAAAAATTAGAAAATGATTTAAATGAAGCTTATCAGGAAGCTAGTATAGAACAGAATCAAAAAAAATTAAACTATATCATGAATCGGATTGGGAAGTTACAAGAAAAGTTAGAATATTATGAGGTTTATCAAGCAGAAAATATCTTATTAAAAATAGTAACAGGAATGCATATTGACAGTGATTTACTTGATATGCAGTTAAAAGATTTGTCTGGAGGACAAAAAAGCAAAATAGCGTTTGCTAGGCTTCTATATTCTAATCCTGAGATTATCTTACTTGATGAGCCTACAAATCATTTAGATGTTGATAGTAAAGAATATATTATTGATTACTTGCGAAATTACCACGGAACTGTATTAGTCATTAGTCATGATGTTGAATTTTTAGATGCAGTTACCACCCAAACCTTGTATGTTGATAAATTAACACATAAAATGGAATTATTTCCTGGTAATTATGAGAAGTATATGAAGATACGAAATGAAAGATTAAAAACACAAGAACGTATGCATGAAAAACAGACAAAAGAAGAAGAAAAATTAAAGAAGATTATTGCAAAATACATTGGTGGAAATGAAAAGAAAGCGAATATTGCAAAAGATAGACAAAAGAAATTGGCTCGACTAGAAGAAAATAAAATAGTCTTAGAACAAAAGCAAAAAGTAACACACTTTCAAATAAAGATTAATCATCCTTCTGGAGTTGTTCCTCTTAAAGTGGAAGATTTAACCTTCGGATATCAAGAAAACCATCTTCTGATTCAAAACTTAACTTTTGATTTGGCACGAGGCGAAAAATTCTTAGTTGTTGGAGAGAACGGAGTTGGAAAATCCACCTTATTAAAATTAATTGTTGGTTATTTAAACCCATTAGCTGGTGAAATTACAAAAGGAATAAAAACAGAAATCGGTTATTACGCACAGGAGCATGAACTTTTGGATAATGACAAAATTATTTTAGAAAATTTTAGCCAATTTCCTTTAAGTACAAAAGAGTTAAGAACTTTTTTAGGAAGTTTCTTATTTCATGGGGATGATGTTTATAAAAAGGTAGCTTATTTATCCCCAGGAGAACGAAGTCGTGTTGCTTTAGCAAAACTTGCTTTAACAGGAGCTAATTTCTTACTATTAGACGAACCTACAAACCATTTGGATCCAGAAACACAGAGAATCATTGCAGAGACTTTTAAAGATTATGAAGGAACAATGCTTGTCGTTTCCCATAATACTGAGTTTGTCGATCATTTAGGAATTGAGAGAATGCTTATGCTACCAAGTGGAGAAATACGATATTACGACAAAGATACTGTTTTATATTATCAAGAATTGAATAATAAAAGTAAATACAAAAGAAAAGGAAACTAAAGAAAGACTTTTTCTTGTGTTATAATTACACTAGTAGGTGGTATAAATGCAAAAATGGAGTGGTAAACTATTTTTCACAAAACTATTTGAATTATTCTTTATTGTTGTGGGCGCTACATTCTCTGCCTTTGCAATAGAAAATTTCTTAGTTCCTAATTCTATTTTAGATGGTGGAGTCAATGGAATTAGTATTATTTTGAATTTATTATTTGGGTGGAAATTAAGTTTAACTATTGTTTTAATTAATATTCCTTTTATGTATATAGGATATAAGAATCTAGGATGGAAGTTTTTAGCAAAGGCTTTATTTAGTATTATTATATTTTCTTTATTACTAGAGGTATTTCATCATTTTGAAAGTGTAACAGATAATATTTTACTCGCAACTGTTTATGGAAGTGCTTTATTGGGTGTAGGTGTTGGTTTAATTATTAAGTGTGGCGGATGTCTAGATGGGACAGAATCCTTAGGTATAGTTATTAGCAAAAATACTAATCTATCTGTAGGACAATTTGTTTTGATTTGTAATACAATTATTTTTAGTGTAGCAGGTTTTATCTTTGGAATTGATAGAGCTCTTTATTCTCTACTAGCTTATTTTATTACATCTAAAGTGGTTGATGAAATAAGTGAGGGATTTCAAAAAGCTAAAGCAGCCATGATTATTACGAACGAGGGAGAAAAAGTTGCTACAGAGATTTATAAAAAGATTGGAAGAACAGTAACTTCTTTAGAAGGAAATGGTCTTATTAGTGGAGAGAAAAGTGTTCTTTATTGCGTTATTACTCGTATAGAAATTCCTGAATTAAAAAATATTGTTAGTGCAACCGATATTTCTGCGTTTGTTACTATTTCAGATGTATCCGAGGTTATAGGTGCACATATCAAATCCAATAAGGAACTTACTTCTTTAAAAAAGGAGAGATAAGTTTCTTTTTATTTGTCTTTTTTATCATTTTTTATTAAAATGATAATATATGGTAGTGTAGGGGTGATGGTATGTTTAATAAAATTGAAGAAGCAATTCATTTTTTGTACAAAGCAAATAAAGGCCAACGTTTGAAATATGAAAATATAGATCGAACTTTTCATTCTGTGGTTGTTGGAATGATGATAAAAGAGTTTACGAAAACAGAAGATGTTATTGTGGCAGCTTTTTTACATGACATTATTAATAAAACAAATTATGGTTATGAGGATTTAGAAAGACTTTTTGGTCCTGTAGTGGCTGATTATGTTTTTGAATTATCAGAAGATATGTCAATTGCCAAGTGGTTTTTAAGAAAAAAAGATTTTATAGAGCGAATGAAAAAAGTAACCAATGTCCATATTATAAATATAGTACTTGCTGATAAATTACATACTCTTATGATGTTATATGACCCCTATCAAAGAGTTGGAGATAAAATATGGAAAATGACTGACGGAACGAAAGATGAAAATTGCTACCTTTATCGTGAAACCTATAGTATAGCTTTCCACAAGGGAGCTAATTCAAAATTATTAGAAAGATATAAAGAATTAATTGTTCTTTATTTTGGAGAAATACATGATGAAACCATTTAAATTTTTAAATAAGTGTTGGAAGATAATCCTTTGTGCTTTCTGTGCCTTTCTTTTTTTATTTTTATTATTCTTGTTAATAAAGAATAAGTTATCAACACTTGATACTGTGATTTATCAATTTGTTACACTTTATAGAAACGACTCTATTACAGAATTTTATTTGTTTTTGTCTTACTTATGTAGTACCTATTTTCTTGTTATGATTCTTGTTTTCCTGTTTTTGTTTTGTAAGAATAAAAAACTTATTACTTATATTGCGTTCAATGTTCTTTTATGTTATGGGCTTAATACGATTTTTAAAGATATTATTAAAAGAGCTAGACCTACTCGTATTAATATGGTCGTAGAAAGCGGATATAGTTTTCCTTCAGGACATGCTATGATGAGTTTAGCTTTTTATGGATTTTTTATTTATTTAATATACAAAAGTAAATGGAAAAAAGTTTATAAATTTATTAGTATTTTGCTTTTATCTCTTTTAATAACTCTAATAGGAATTAGTCGCATTTATTTGGGTGTACATTATGCAAGTGATATATTAGCTGGATTTTCTTTATCTACTATTTATCTTCTTCTTTACATATCTTTTTATCAAAGAAAAAATATCAAGAATTAGTTTGCTTGATATTTTTTATATTTAGTTTGTGAAAATTATATAAGGTAAATCAATAGAGCCATCTCCGCTTATATAAACCATGCCAGAGTTTAGAGATATTACAGGTCTTACTCCCCAAGGCTTAGAGACAATAGGATTACCAATAGAACCATCTCCAAGTAAAGTAATCACATTTGCACCATTCGTTGAATGAAAGCGATAAGGTGATATCGTCCAATATACATTTCCCGTATATAAATAATAACTTTTATTCTCTCCCATGTCATTTTCATCTATTAATCCTCGTCCGCCCCCTAATACTGCTTCGTCCGATGTGAGTAAACCAATAGGATAGGTAAGCTTTCCATTTCCCAAATTACTACTTACTGTAAAAATGTCTATCAAGTTTGTTGCTCCTAATCTTACTGTTGTATTTGGTACATTTTGGGCAAAATCCATTCCTGTTCCCCAAATACGTACTCTTGGAGCATATAAAATTTGAGTTGTTTCGGCATAGTCTCTTTCATTATAAAATGGTGTATCTTCTAAGTATTCTTGGTAATCTAATAAATTGTTTTCAAACCATTCATCTATATTACTTTTAATAGTAGAATTCTTTGTATTATTATCATACATATATCCTACATATTTTGCATCATAAGCTTCTGTACTAAAAGCATTTTTTCCTATCTCTGTTGCATCTCCTGTATTATCACATGTGCCATTTTTCGACATCCCGTTATAAATGAGCTTTATTCCTCCTGTAGTTGTTGTTCTTATCATTTTCCAACAAAAATTAGCAAATAAAACATTATTATTTTGTACATCTCCACGATAATAATAAATGGGATAAGCATAAGTAGCTGTCCTTGTTAATATATAGACTCCTTTTCCATTCGTGTCACTTGAAATGGCTCCAAAGTTGATTCCTACATCACTCTGTGTTTCTTTTACTATTTGCTCATATAAGGAATTTTTGTTTCTTATGGTTCCATCATTATTTTTTTGAATATAGTTTATTCTTCCTTCTAACGTAAGATTAGTATTGATTGAAGGGTATAAACTTTCATGTAAGTCTTTTATATACACGAGTACTTTTAATGTTTCTTTTTCTCCTGATGCTAGGACATCATTTCTCTTTATTTCTAACCCATCTTTATAAGTGATTTTATAATCAATATATTTTTCTTGTTCTGTAGTTAGAGATGTCTTAAAAATACTATCTACTTGGGCATCAATACTTCCTTTATTTACTATATCTACATAATATTCGTATTATTCATTTGGTTGATTTAATGTAACGGATAAAGTAATACTTGTTCCATCACTTCCTATTATAGGAGGAGTTGTGCTTACACTTCCCTCTCTCACTACTATATTTTCTAAATGAACATCCCAAATTATTTTTCCTATGTTAGCAGAAGTATTGATTTTTATTGCTTCTGAAAGATAGGCATACCCAATACTCATGCTCAACAAAAGTATTAGAAGGCTTGAAATCAGCACTCTTTTCTTAGAGGATGCTCGCCTTATTTTTAAATACTTCTCATACTGAAAACACCATACTCTTTATTATTAGTTATAGTATAACTTTTTTCAGAATAGAAGTCAAATAGCATAACTTTTTTTCAAAAAAAGGTCGTATACACGTCCTTTCTTTCCTTTATTATGTAAGATAAGTATCTAAATCATCGGTTCTATAACATGGTTCAGGCATTTGTGAAGTAGGAACAACACCTGGCTTTGCATTTATAACATCTGGTATTCTGTTTACAATATCAGCACAAGTTAGTTCTACTGTAGCAGGTTGTCTTACCGTGATTGTTGTATCAGGTTCTCCTATAATTGTCCATTCGTTTGTATCAACTTCTTCTTTATTATATACTTTTCCAATACATTCTGCCTCAATTATGATGCCTTCTTTTGTTTCAGCTGTAACTACTGCACTCATTCCAGTAGCGTTACCCGCTTTAATAGTCATCCCAAGTGTAGAAGATTCTAAGTCTTCTTTGTTAGTTTTTGGAATACATATTTGGTTTGTCTTTTTAATATGTAAATGCAATTTATCTGCTAACCAACCTACTACATTCCACATATAAGAAGGGACATATTCGCCACTATTTATTATTTCTTGTCTTTCTTCATCTGTCATTCGATCTTGAGAGGCTATAACTTTTTCAAATTCTTCTAAACTTAAACCTGCTCCATGTGCCTTAGCAAGAGCGATTCCATAATCTTCAACATTGTAAGAAGAAGACCCTTTTATTTTCGTTATTTTATGGGTACTACTAGCTAAAGCACTAATTAGACTACCCCAAAATATATCTTGATATCCGCACCCTGTCATTGTACAATTATTTGATTTTGCTATTACATCTAATTCTCTTGTAACGATGGGATTAGAATTAAAAGAATAGAATGCTTCTTCACAAGTAGTAATGACATTTACTCCATGTTCTAAGCAAGTTCTTGCTGAGTCTTTAATATCATTTAATAAAGACATAGTCGTAATAATAGCAATATCTGGTTTGGTACTTTCTAGGTAGTTTGCTAAATCTGTAATATTTTTTATCTTTACTCCCTTTTTTTCTAATTCCATAACATCCCCGATGTCAGTGCCAATTAGGGAAGGATTGATGTCTACTGCTCCTACTATTTTTGCTCCATGTTCATACACATAACGCATTGTGTATTTGCTCATTTTTCCACAACCAATTTGAAATACTTTAATCATGTTTTCTCTCCTATCTATTATTTACATTATAACAAATAACATTCTTTCTCATTCGCTTTTTTCTCTTCTCTTTTCTACTTGACGTAAAAAAAGATGTTATTAATTAACATCTGTTAAGTCAACTTGTTCTTCTCTAATCAAGTCAGCGAAGTCTATTTTAAATTGTTCTATCGCTTTTTTCTTGGCATCTTCATAGACATTTCTAGCATTTACTATTGCTTTATAAATATGCTTTATTCTACAGACATTTTCATTTTCAAATAAAGTATAAGTATAGGCATTTGAAAGAATAGTTAAACAAATATCGGGATACCTAGAAGAGATTTCATATACTCTTTTATATTCATCTGTCATATCGACTATAAAACGCATGATTCTTTCAATGACAAATTCTGTATATTCAAAATGGACATTTGTTTTCTTTTCTAATTTTGGATAAGTTCCCATAAGAACTTTTACACAGGTTTCTTGGTCTATTTCGGCAACATCTATTTTTTGGAATCTTCTTACAAAAGCACGATCTCTTAAAATATAAGCTTCGTATTCTTCATCAGTTGTAGCCCCAATCATTTTTATTTCACCACGATCAAGTCCTGCTTTAAACATATTAGCAAAGTCAATTCCCTCTATAGCGCCCTCTTTATTTACTAGAACGTGTGTCTCATCTAAAAAGACAATCGTTTTTTCTTCTCTTGCTAATTCTTTTATTAGTAAATCTACACGATTTTCTATTTGTCCATTGGTTTCTGTTTTTCCAAGTAAAGAGGTCACATTTAGTTTGTAAATTTTATATCCTTTGATAGCATCTGGCACCATATCTTTTTGAATTCGGTAAGCAACCCCTTCGACGATAGCTGTTTTACCAGTACCCGCTTTTCCCACAAGTAAAGCACTTTTTTCGGGGGTTAATAATGTCATAATAACTTGTTTTATTTCTTTATCTCTTCCTATAGAAGGATCAGTGATATACTCTTTTGCTGTTAAGTCTTGTCCATATCTTTTTAAGATACTTATTTCTTCCTTACTTTCGCTTGTTATTTCTAAATTTTTAGAAGTAGAGTTTGTCTTTATTGTATGATCAATTAATACCTCTTTGTTAGTTGGTCCGACTGTATAACGAATTGGTTCTTTTTTATTTGCTTCATTCATGGTATCACCTATTTTATTATAACACAGTATATCCTACTATTTTATTTTTTTTCATAAATTAAAGTTGATTCTTCCTTTAAGGAATTTAGCCTTTCTTTTGAAGCTTGTCTTATCTTCTTTAGATTGGTTTCTGTATAATATATTTGGTACGTATTCTCTTTAAATAAATTTGAAGTAATTCTTATGTATTCAGTATACTTCTCTTCGATTAAGTTATGTTTTTTCTTTTCTTGTTGCTCTTCTTGTATTTTATTTTTTAAAGATTGTTTTAAGGATATAAATATAATGATATTTTCACTTTCATCTTTTGTTACCACATAATCTTGAATTCCATTGTATACATTTTCATATTTTATATTAATTGTATTACTTACTTCTTTTACTTCAAAGGTCGTATTTTCTTCTTTTATAGGAATTGTAATAGTATCCAGAGTAATATTTGTGAGAAGAATTACTAACAGAATAGATAGTATACTGATGACAATGTTTCCTCCTATTTGCCAATATTTATTGTTCTTTTCTACTTTATCTATTGTGTTAACAATGTTTTGCTCAAATTTCTCTTGGTATTCTTTTTTATCTACGATATAGCCACTCATTAAATCATTTACACTTACGCCTAGAATCTCACTTAATTCTTGAAATAATGATAAATCTGGTAAGTTTTTACCTGTTTCCCATCTTGATATAGTTTTATTGCTTACGTTTAATCTATAAGCTAATTCTTCTTGGGTTAATCCTTTTTCTTTCCTTTTTTGAGCGATAAATTCGCCAATTTTTTCTTGGTTCATATTCTAATCCTCTTTTCTTATCCTTATCCTAACTTGTTTTCTTCTTTTTATAAAGGACATAAAAAAAGAAAAGATTATTCTCTTAAAATGAGAAAAAATAATCTTGGCGATTATCTCTCTTGGTTCTTTTTGATACGTAAAGCTTTTTTATAAGCTCCTTCCTCATCTTGTAAAAAATATTTCTTAGATAATATAACTGTATCTAGTTTTTCTGTGTCTTCTTCAAGAGTATCTAGGATTTGGTAGTCATCTGTATAAAAAATTTTACTTGTCATAAACAAGTCTCTTTGGTTTTCATTTTCAAAAAATAAGAATTTAGCACTACTATTTTCTCGTCTACATATATGAATAACATTTTTAGATTTCTCATATAATGTAGCATCCTTTAATTCAAAATAATAAGTCTTTAACAAATAAATTAAGAAAGGCTTCTTTTGTTTCTGGATTGTAGTCAATTTAATTATATCATTTTCTAGACACAATTTAATCCAAGTGGAAACTAACAAAGATGCAAGCCCTTTGCTTCTATATTCAGTTTTTATGAAAATCCCTATAAAATCTATAGTTTTATTTTGTTCATGATAAAAGAAATATATATATCCTTGATTTATATATGTACCATCAGGTTTTACTAAATACAATGTTATAAAGTAATGGTTTCTATTATCTGGTTTACAATAAGTTTTGCTGAGAATTAATTGTTGAAAATTCCCCTCTTTATTTACGTATTCATCAAGTACTACTTTCTTGTTATATTCTAAATTTTGTAAACTTATCATGTTGTTTCTCCTTTTTGCTATGAGCTTTTTGATTATAGCATACATTTTTATAAAATTGTATATTTTTTATCTTTCTTGACTTTCTATATAAATATAATATAATAAATTTGATAGTATTTAAGGAGAGTTTTTATGAATAAATCCTATCTTGATAATGGAAAAGTTATTTTTGTTACAAATGAATATGGAGATATTGAAAAAAGAGAAAGAACTACTTTATTAGAAAAAATTTTTGTTCAGGAAAATGTAATTGAAGAAATACAAAGCCATTGTGAGGAAATAAATAAATCTTATGATTATTGGGATGAGATAAAAAGAAATGATATGCAATTAATTCGCTTTTTTACAATATTTTTTTTAGTTCTTATTTTCTTTTCTATTCTTTTGCACTTTTCTTCTTTTCTTATGGGTACTGGTATAGGTACTATAATATTTGGATTTCTTGATTTAACTTTTTTTTCAGAGTATAAAAATGCTAATAAGGAACTCCATAACCTTGAGGCACTAAAATTTGTTTTGAATGATCTATTAGTTGAAGCACAAAACCACTTAGAAAATTTAAAAATATGTGCACTTCTTGAAGAAAAGCAAAGAGAAGAAATTATCACAAAAAAAATTGATGATTCAAAACAAATCAATCAGCTAAGAAATGCTTTTCTTAAAATGAACTACCTCGCGGCAGAGCCACGAGGTATCTGTGTATGCCCTATTCAAAGAGTTTTAACTGTCCTTGATATAATTTAGTATACTCCTTGCCTTGATTACGAACGTAATTTTTGATTTGATTTTCATTGTTATTTTTTCCTACTGTACTAACAAAATATCCTGCGCTCCAAATGTTGCCTCCCCACAATTTCTTTTTCACCATTGGGCATAATCTATATATTTCTTTTGCTGTTATACTTTTTATAATTCTAGCAACTTCTGTGGGAGCCAACATTGGTACTGTTTGTATCAAAAAGTGAACATGATCATCATCTGTTCCAATCTCCATTATATTTATATCATATCGCTTGGATATTTCTTTACATGTCTGGATCAATATCTTATCTACCGAATCATCAAAAATTACTCTTCTATATTTTGCTAGGCATACATAGTGGTACAATAGTATAGATACATTATGTGCTTTATGAATATATTCACTCATATTTCTTCTCTCCTTATATCTATTATTGTACCACACTTTTCTCCGAGGCAGAGCCTCGGGGAATTTACATCCCGCTTAGATTAAAAGAATATTTGCAAAAATCAAAAAGATTGATTCCAAAAAGAGTATTAACTCACGAAGAAAAAAGCTTATTAACAGAAGAAGGTATTCCTGTTGCATCATTAGAAACTTATTTATTGACTTTTTCTAAAAAAAGTAACAACAAAACGAATCGTAATATATAACTTATTAAAAAACTCTTAAGGATTTATTTCCTTAAGAGTTTTATTTTTCAATGGCGCCTGATGTAGGACTCGAACCTACGACCTAACGGTTAACAGCCGTGCGCTCTACCGACTGAGCTAATCAGGCATTGCTCTTTAATTATAGCAAAGTTATAATTAAAGTCAATACTAAAAATTGTTTTTTCCTTAAATTTTATGCATTATTTGGGATTTCAATTGCTTTTACAATATAGCCTTTCTGTTTCCCTGATTTTAATATATTAAAAGTAAGAGTAATTACAGTGTAATCTTCCTTACTAAGAAGTTCATTCTTACTTGTTGGTATATCTATATTATTCCCAGTTATTTTTATATTCACTTTATAAGCATAGTAGTAATCTATAATTTGTCTTTCATATATAGTATCTAAAACTTCATAGGTATTCCAAGTTCTAATCATATTATATGTAATTACTTCATCTTTTATGACTCTATCGGCTATTTCATCTAAATATTTTTTTACAATGCTATTTTTATCTGCGTTTTTTAGTTCTAATGGTTCTTCTATGTCTTGATTTTCTAATACACTATCTGTTGGTATAGAGGGGGAATCTATTTCGTCTTTAGGTACTTCTTTAAAATCAATTTCTCCCGCATTACTATTGTCAATTATACTTATTATGACACAGATAAATGCTAATATTAAGGATATATATATAACTAAATCATATCTTTTACTTCTTTTTTTCATTTTAAGCTTCATTCCTTTCACTTCGTTCAAGGCACACATAGGAATTAAAAACCTTGAACTAAATTTATTTTTCTATATAATATCAACCTTGAAAGAGTGTGTACTACAAAGCACGGTAGGAGGAGTTGCAGACTTCCTGTAACTCTTAGGATTAAATCAGTATTTTAAGCAGTGCAAATGCAGTTATTTCAAGCACACATAAGTAGTTCTTTTAAGGCTGTAGGTTAATTATTGACTTTAGTTAATTCTTAGTGTTAACTACATAGACAACTCACTCTTTCAATAATTTCATTTTGAAAGGAAAGATTTATTTATGGAAGTTATTTAACCTAAAGCATGTGGTGTTGATGTGCACAAAACATTTATTGTTGCTGTCATTTGTGACTCAACTTCCATCACACCTAAATACTCACGAAAACGTTTTTCTACCTTTAATAATGATTTAATACGTTTTAGAAATTGGCTACTTGAAAACGATTGTCAAAATGTATGCATGGAATCTACTGGAAAGTATTATATTCCTGTATACAATGCATTAGAAAATCATATTTCTAATGTCGTCGTTGCTAATCCTATATGGGTTAAATGCATTAATGGTGAGAAAGACGATAACAAGGATGCAAAATGGATTGCAGACTTGTTTAAGTTAGGTATTGTTCGTAGTTCTTTTATTCCAATAAAAGCTTTTCGTATCTTACGTGAATTTACTAGATATCGTTACAAACTTACCTGTAATAGAACTTCTGAGAAAAATAGATTTACTAACGCTCTTACTGTTGGTAATTGTAAAGTTGATATGGTTTTCTCTGATATTTTTGGAAAATCATCACAATCTATCATTGATATTATTTTAAACAATGATTCTTTCTCAGATGAGGATATTATAGGTTGTTTACGTAAAAATTGCAAATCTTCTCATGAAGATATACTTTCCTCTGTTAATGGAATTCAATTTACTACTGAACAAAAACTAAGAATTAAAATTGTCAATGAACATATTGATTATCTCAATAATCAAATCGATAAATTAAATGAAATAATTGATATCTTAGTTGAACCTTATGAAGACTATATATCTTTACTTTGTACTATTCCAGGTGTTGATAGAAATTCTGCTATTACTATTCTCTCTGAAATTGGTACTGATATGTCTCAATTCTCTTCTCATTATAGACTTACTTCTTGGGCTGGGCTTGCTCCTGGTTGTAATGAATCTGCTGGCAAAAAGAAATCTGTTAAAATTTCTCGTGCTGGTGTTTATCTTAAACCTTGCCTTGTTGAAGTTGCCCACTCTGCTGTTAAAGATAAATCTAACACCTATTATGTTAAGAAATTTGAGAAGCTTTGTAAACGTCGCGGTAAAAAGCGTTCAACTGTTGCGATTGCTAGAAAAATTTTAGTCGCTATTTATCATATGTTTTCTACTGGTGAAGTTTGGAATCCAGTTGATCTATCAACTATTGAAACACCTATTGAAGACAAAATTAAATATACCAAAAATAATTTCAATCAATCTCTTAAACAATTATTTTCCTTAGGTCTTACATCTGAAGAACTTATAAATTTAGTTAATCAAAATACCAATAATTTATCCACTTAAATTTTGACTTTAACTTGGGGTAAGGGGAAGTCTGCCCTTTTTTAGATAATTTTCTAAAATAAATTTATTTCTTTTTTTCAGGTTACTTTTCTCCTTATTCCTTTTTTTCTACTGAGTCTATATTTATACTTGGTTTTATTATATTGTTTGTGTAGTCTCTTTTTAAGGGGATTTGTTCTTCTTTTCTTTCAGGAAAACCTTCTTGTAAATTTAAATTGGTTTGCGTATGTAATAGTTCTTCTTTATCCTGTAATGTTTCTATAGATTGATTTTGCGTTATATTATTTGTTTGATTAAATATAACATAGTTTGGATTTAATTTTACTATTTTAGTTAAATATTGCATTAGAAAAGAAGATGCTTTTTCATTATAAAGTAATGCTTCTTTATTATAAGCTATTCTAGCTAATTTTACGCCATTATCTAAAGAGTTTATATCTTCTTCAGTAAATGTACCAATATACTCTAATTCGCTTAATTTTGGGTACTTTTCTAAGTCTAATTGTTTACTTAATTTATATTTATTTAAAGCGTTACTTGTTTCTACTTTTTCATTTATGGAACCAGTTTCTCCCTTTTGTAATATAATGAGTAGTCTAGCTAGTTCTGTTTTTATTGTATCTTCCTCATTGTATTCTATTAAAAGCATTTCTACTATTTGTTTTGCTTCTTGCACTTTTTTCATTAAGTAAGCATCTAATGTTTCGCTAAATTGCTTATGTATATTATTTATTCTATCTTTTAAATACTTATACTCTTTTATAATATAAATAATAATAAGTATTATAATAATCCATATTATATTGTTAAAAATAAATTCCATTATATTGTACATATAATCACCTATTATAAGTATATAAAAAAAATGTTTATATTGTAAATATCTTTTTAAAATCTTCTGGGTATGAAGTCGTGAAACAGATTTGTTTGTCTTTCTCTTTATATTCTATTAAATAGGCATGAAGACCTAATCTTTTTAATGGGTTTGTTTTACTATTATATTTTTTATCTCCTATGATAGGATGGCCAATATCACTTAGTTGTACTCTAATTTGATTTTTTCTTCCTGTCTTTATTTTTATTTTTAATAAACTATACTTAGTTGTTTCTTTTAGTACTTCGTACTCTGTAACTGCTAATACACCTTTTCTTTTATCTTTTGTACTATATACTTTTAAGCTCTTATCTTCTATTAAATAACTTTTTAATACATCGTTCTTTTTAGGCATTTTTCCTTGTACAATACAATAGTATTCTCTTTTGGTATTTTCCCAATTATATTGTAGTTTTCTTTTCTTTTGTTCTGTTTTTGCAAAAATGACAAGTCCAGATGTATCTTTATCTAGTCTGTGGACAACAAATATTTTATTTTTGGGGTATTGTTTTTTTACATAAGTACTTGCTTCATGATAGAGCGTTCTTACTTTTTCTTTATCAGTAGCAATTGTTAACATTCCAGCTTCTTTATTTACTACTAGGATTTCTTTATCTTCATAAACGATATTCATTTTTTTCATTTTTTACCTCTTTTTTTTATTATAACATAAGATATTTGTAGTTTTATTTTATTTATACTATAATACTTTTATCAAGAAGAAAGAAGGATATTTATGGGATTATCTATGAAAGAAAAAGAAAAATATCGTAAAGAATACGAACGTATTATACAAAATTATCACGAACTATCGATGATGAAGATTGAACGAGAACTATTGGAACAATTACTATTTGAAGACATATATGTACATGGCTATATTAATCCTATTTATGCAAAAAAATGAAGGAACTACTAGAGGAGATGCGTATCCAATTAAGAGGAATAATAGACAAAGATTGCATTAATTCTATACAAAATACATATATGCTTAAATTGGATGCTCTAACTAAAAAGTACAGGACTTATTTGACTCCATATTCTTGCATAGAAAACATGTCTCCAAACTCATATGATTTTAAAGGTAAGATACTTGTTTGGTCTGGAGACTTTTTAAGTAAAGTTGATTTAAGCGAAATTGATTTTAGGAATGTCGCTTGGAGTCCTAAGGACTTTATTTCAATTGTTATTCTTTCTTCTACTTATAGTCACTATATTAAGCGTTTTATTAATGGAACTCTTCCTGTCAAATTAAAGAATACAAATGCTAAAATTGACTTTTCTACTTCTTTGGCTTCCTCTCTTTTTATAAATAAAAATAGTTTATACAATTGTGATTTTAGTGGAACTGATTTGAGTTTTTCTCATGGAGAAACTATTACTACTATAAGTGTTTCCGACTTATCTAATACAAATTTTAAAGTAAATCCTTATTTCTTAGTTGCCAGCCAAACAAATTTTACAGGAGTAGATTTATCTTCAGTTACCATTTATTATGCTAAAAGAAGAGACAAAAGACAATATCCTCATATTATAGTATGTTGCGATGTAAAGGATACTGGTCTATGTATTGATGTCAATATGCGAGATCCCCAAGTTGAAATACTCGAAAAAATGATTTTTCATCAAAGGTTAGATAATCACACATTTGATGGATGCAAGCTACGTTTACTACCTTCTACTTTCAAAAATAATAGTGAATCTTCAAATAAATAATAGTGATACTGAGAACTATTACATAAAGAAAAATTTTGTTTAGAACTTAGAAAAGTAATTCTTTTTTTTAGAAATAAAATAAGACTATTGTTTATTTCTATTTCAACTCTAAAAAAATTCACTTCATTAAGAAGTGATATTTTTATTTTTCAAAAGTGTGTTTTACTCTTTCTTTTTCTTCGGCACGTTTTCCATCATTGAATCTATCAATTGTGCCTACTAAATAGCCAGTGATTCTTCTAATTCTTTCAAATCCTATACCTTCTCCTACCATTTTTTTACTCTCTACTTTTGTTTCAGCTACTTTTTCAATATTTTCTTTTTTCATAATTCTCTACCTCTTTCTTTTTATTTCTTTATTTTTCTAAATTTTTTAGTAATTCTGCTGGGATTGGGTCTCCTTCGCGACGACCACATCCAGGGCATATATCTTTAATAACTCCAACATATCCACAAACAGGATCTCTATCTACAGGGTGATTAATTGCACCATATCCAATTCCTGCTTCTTTCATTAAACGGATGACAGATTCGAATGCTTCAACATTCTCTGTTACGTCTCCATCTAATTCAATATAACTTATATGTCCTGCATTTGTTAGGGCATGATAAGGAGCTTCTGTTTTAATTTTTTTAGCTATGCTAATATCGTAATAAACTGGAACATGGAAGGAATTTGTATAGTAAGGGCGATCTGTCACTCCTTCAATTTTTCCATATATTGCTTTATCTATTCTTGTAAATCTACCACTTAACCCCTCAGCAGGTGTTGCTAGTAAAGAGAAATTTAGTTTATATTGCTTACAATATTCATCCATTTTTTCTCTCATATGACCGATAATTTCTTGTCCTAATTTTTGAGCTTTTGCCGATTCCCCATGATGTTCGCCAATTAACGCTTTTAAGCACTCTGCAAGTCCTATGAAGCCGATTGATAAAGTTCCATGTTTTAATACTTTTTTAAGTTTGTCATTTGGTCTTAAGCGTTCAGAATCCATCCAGTTTCCTTGCCCCATTAGGAAAGGGAAATTATATACTCTTTTGCTTGCTTGAATTTCAAATCTTTCTAATAGTTGGTCTTTACATAGTTCGATTAATTCGTCAAGCTCTTTGTAGAAACCTTCCATATCTGCTTTTTTGTGAGCATTTTCTCCTACGATTCCATGTTTTATACCTAATCTTGGAAGATTAATTGTTGTAAAAGATAAATTTCCACGTCCTACACATATTTGTCTATCTGGATCTACTACATTTCCCATAACTCTAGTACGGCATCCCATTGTTGCTACTTCTGTTTCAGGGTGACCTGGAACATAATATTGTAAATTAAATGGAGCATCAATAAATTCAAAGTTTGGAAATAATCTTTTAGCAGATACCTTACAAGATAATTTAAATAAATCATAGTTTGGATCTTCTGGATTGTAGTTAATTCCCTCTTTCACTTTAAATATAGAGATAGGGAAAATTGGTGTTTCACTATGTCCAAGTCCTTTATCAATTGCAAGTAAATAATTCTTTGTGACCATTCTTCCTTCTGGAGTAGTATCTGTTCCAAAGTTTATGCTTGAGAAAGGTACTTGTGCTCCAGCTCTTGAGTGCATTGTATTTAGATTATGGACAAATGCTTCCATTGCTTGGAATGTTATTCTATCTGTTTTTTTAACAGACTTTTCCAGTGCCATTGTGAATAATCTTTTTAGTGTTTTATTATCTTTATAGAACTTTTCAAAAATAATAGGATCATTTTCGATTGTTGTACATTTTGCAATGACATCTTCGACACTTTTTATATTAATGAATGATGCAAAATCTGAGAAATCCAACAAATCTCTAATCGTCATTTTTAATTGCTTTTTATACGTTTTTACAACTCCATGTGCTAAATAATAATCAAACAAAGGAATGGATTGCCCACCATGTTGGTCATTTTGATTAGACTGGATAGCTATAGCAGCTAAAGCAGCATAACTAATTATGTCATTTGGTTCTCTTACGTATCCGTGCCCTGTTGAGAAGCCTCCTTTAAATAGTTTATCTAAATCTATTTGTAAACAAGTGGTTGTTCCCATAGCTTCAAAGTCCATATCATGAATATGAATATCTCCTTCGTCATGAGCATCTGCAAATTTCTTTTTCATTAAATATGTTTTTGAAAATTCCTTTGATACATTAGAACCAAATTGTAACATAGTTCCCATTGCTGAGTTCCCATCTATATTTCCATTTTCTCTTTTCGTATCATCTTCTGAAGCGCTTTTTAAGGCTAGTCCTTCTAATGTTTTTAAAAATTTATGTAATCTTTTGTTTTCTGTAAACACATCTCTTGATTGTGCTCTTTTTTCTCTATAACTCGCAAATGCTTCATATACTTCTTGGTATTTATTATCTTTTAAGGATGTTTCGATTAATTCTTGAATTTCTTCTATTTTTATTTTATCTTTATCTTGATAATCCTTTTCTATTTTATCTAGAACATCATGAAAGACTTTTTGCATATCCTTTTCTGAGTAGACTTTTTTTTCTATTTCCTCTTCAGAGGAATGGTCTATGATTTCGTCAAATCCTTTTTTAATTGCTATTGCAATTTTTGTTGCATTAAAATCAACTTTTTTTCCGTTTCTTTTTACTACTTGTAAATGAGCAAAAAGTTCGTCTTCTTTTTTTGCCATCTTTATAAACTCTCCTTCTACCTTTTCCTTAATCTAATTGTATGATAGCTCCTCTCAATTGTAAAGATTTTATTTTTCTTTTTTTCTAGAAAATCCATTTTTTCATTTTTTTCATTTTTGCCTATTTTTTCGGTTTTTTTCATTTCCATCTTTTTCACTTTTTGTTTTGGCAATCAGCATTTTTCCCTTTATTTATAAGGTTTTAGAATGTTTTATAAATTTTTATTGTTCGATTTACACATTTTTACTTTTTCTTTATTTTTTCATTTTCACAAATTTTACATTTTTTATTTTTGGCATTTTTTCAAAAAAATAAAAAGCTTATTTGTCAAGCTTTTTTTACTTTTTTTAATATAATTTTTTGTTATTGATAATCTATTTTAAGATGTTTTTTAATATAACTGTTTTTGTTCTAGACATTTCTTTTAACGTACTCATTACTCCCTCGTTACCTATTCCAGAATGTTTCCATCCACCAAATGGCATTTCAAATGATCTAAAGAAGGAAGCTCCATTAATAATTACACCACCACATTCTAATTGGTTAGCAATTTTAATTGCATTTGCTACATTCTTGGATATAATATTGCCACATAGTCCGAAAGAAGATTGGTTGGCGATTTTTACTGCTTCATTAATATCATCAAAGCCAATTACGGATACGACTGGGCCAAAAATTTCCATATCCTTTGCAACAGCCATTGTTTTCGTTACATTATCAATAATTGTAGGTTCATAGAAAGCTCCATTTCTTTTTCCCCCTAAAACAAGAGTTGCTCCTTCTTTAAGAGTACTTTTTACTTGTTCTTCCACTTTCATAGCGGCTTCTTCACTAATCAAACAACCTAAATCCGTTTGGGGGTCACTTGGCATACCTAGATGTAATCTCTCGATTCTCTCTTTTAACTTTCTTATGTATTCTTTTTTTACTGCATTGTGAATTAAGAAACGTTTAGAAGCACAACATACTTGTCCTGTGTTATAAAATCTACCCCAAATTGTTTCTTCTACAGCTAAATCAACATCTCCATCTCTATTTAATATAAAGGCATCATTTCCACCTAATTCAAGCATTACATGGGTTAGATTATGGCTACAAGTTTTCATCGTTTCCATTCCCGATTTTGTTGCTCCAGTTAAACTGACTAAAGCTACATTAGGATTTGCTGCTAGCGTTTGTGCTGCAAATCCCCCAGTTCCATTAATGACATTAATTGCTCCTTCATCTATGCCTGCTTCTAATAATAATTCAGCATATTTATTAAGGGTTAATGGGTTATGAGGAGATGGTTTCATAATAACCGAATTTCCCATTAATAAAGCAGGAGGAATTTTTTGACAGAATAAGTCACTTGGGAAATTAAAAGGGATAATAGCTACAACAACTCCTAAAGGGACTTGTATAGTATATTGAAGAGTATTTTCATTCCCCTTTTCTTGTCCTGCTGGAATCATTTGTCCATATTCATGTTTTGCTTTTTCACAAAAAGCAGATATTCCAATAGAAACATTAGCGATTTCTCCATAGGCTTCTTTAATCGTTTTTCCTGTTTCGTCACTCAGCAATTTAGCTAAATCCTCTTTGTTTCTTTCTACTAAAGAAACGAAATTCATTAGAATAGTTACACGTTCATGTAAAGGTCTACGCGCCCAAATCTTTTGGCCTTTTTTTGCAGCAGAAACAGCTTCGTCGCAGTCTTTTTTTGTACTTTCTGGTACAGTGTCTATTACTTCTTTCGTTGCTGGGTTTGTGATGGTAATTACGCCTCCATCCGAAGCATTTAACCATTTATTACCTATTAAATTCTTTGCCATATTATCCTCTACTTAGCAAATCCAGTGAAGGATAAAGATAATCCGCCTATAGTAGCTCCCGAATGATTATTTTGACCATATTCTCCAAAGGTGAAAGCAACAATAAATGGAATATCTCCTACAGCATTTTTGATTGCTACAAAATCTTCATCTATACGATTACCGATATATAGTTTTCTTCCACCACAATGCACTAAGAACATAGCAGCAGGTTCAAATTCTCTTCTTACTTTTCTTATTGTATCAACAGCTCCATTGATTAGTCCATCCACATTCGTTTCTAATTGAATAATTGCTGTTTTTTCTGCTACTTTCGCACCAACATTAAAAGAATAGTCCGGGTTTCCTACCATTGGATGACGGACAGCTAATACGTCTCCTTGAATGGATTTAACTCCTAGTGCCATTGGTATCGATGCAACTAATAAGTTTTGTCCCATTAGTTCGTCAGCATTTAACCCTGTCCATTCTGCATACTTTCTTAAAGCGGGAACATGGTCAATTTCGACAATACGACGATCATTTTCTACTTTTGTTATAATGCCAACATTATTTGTTTCTTCATAAGCACCTGTAAATATAGTTTTAATATCTTTTGTTGTGTAAAATAAAGCGATAGCACACCCATCAGAGAAAGATTTTTCTTCACAGAATACTTTCCAGTCTCCTACAACAGCATCATCTGCAGCACTACCTCCAAACATAGGCACTTCGCCAATAACATCCTGAATTCCCTTTAAATAGTATTCTTCCTCGGCTGGAGAAGCAATCATAAGAAAAGCAACAGGAGCAAACTTTTTGCCTGCATTTTCCATTGCTTCTCTCGCAATTCTTCTTCCTGTCTCTCTTGGGTTTATTCCTCTTTCTGAGGAAGCGACACCAATGGTTAATTCGTTATCATCTAATACCATCATTCCTGCAAACCCATTTTCACTGGCAATAATTCCTTCTGGAGTCATAATAGCTCCTGAAGAAGTACAACCAATCACTTTTATTTCTGGATTAACAGTCTTAATTCCTCTTATCACTTGGTCTTGAGCATATTTTACGGAAGTAAATAAAAGCCCTACTTTTGGATTTTTAATTCCTTTTGTTGCTTTTTTAGCTGTTTCTATACCAGCTTCAAAACTATTTACTTGGACACTTGATCCCACCATTGCTTTCAAAATAATTCCTCCTTTTATTCCTTTGTATTTTAGAATGCAATACTACTGGATTCTATCTAATCCTCTATGTTTTCATTTTATAACTTTTTAGTCTAATAATCAAGTATGTGTTAATTTAAATCTGAAGTGCAACAAAGATGCATTGAAAAAGACACATGAATA
>CAOJRT010000010.1 GCA_948442255.1 uncultured Caryophanales bacterium
TGCGATTGATCTTCAGTTTGTTGCTCTGAACTCTGTTCTTGCGATTGTTCTTCAGTTCCTTGCTTTGAACTTTGGTCTTGGGATTGTTCATCAGATTCTTGCTTTGAACTTTGGTCTTGGGATTGTTTCTCAGATTGTTGCTCCGAACTCTGTTCTTGTGATTGCTCTTGAGGTTGTTGCTCTGAACTTTGTTCTTGCGATTGATCTTCAGATTCTTGCTCTGAACTCTGTTCTTGTGGTTGTTCTTCAGTTTGTTGCTCTGAACTTTGTTCTTGCGATTGATCTTCAGTTTGTTGCTCTGAACTCTGTTCTTGCGATTGTTCTTCAGTTCCTTGCTTTGAACTTTGGTCTTGGGATTGTTCATCAGATTCTTGCTTTGAACTTTGGTCTTGGGATTGTTTCTCAGATTGTTGCTCCGAACTCTGTTCTTGTGATTGCTCTTGAGGTTGTTGCTCTGAACTTTGTTCTTGCGATTGATCTTCAGATTCTTGCTTTGAACTCTGTTCTTGTGGTTGTTCTTCAGTTTGTTGTTCAGGACTCTGTTCTTGCGATTGATCTTCAGTTTGTTGCTCTGAACTCTGTTCTTGCGATTGTTCTTCAGTTCCTTGCTTTGAACTTTGGTCTTGGGATTGTTCATCAGATTCTTGCTTTGAACTTTGGTCTTGGGATTGTTTCTCAGATTGTTGCTCCGAACTCTGTTCTTGTGATTGCTCTTGAGGTTGTTGCTCTGAACTTTGTTCTTGCGATTGATCTTCAGATTCTTGCTTTGAACTCTGTTCTTGTGGTTGTTCTTCAGTTTGTTGTTCAGGACTCTGTTCTTGTGATTGTTCATTAATTTTCTGTTGATTTTTATTTTCTTTTTTTCTAGTATTATCAATTCTAAAATAATCGCTCATTATTAAATCTGGATATTGATATTCTTCACCATAATCTAATAATTCTTCTAAATTAGGAATATTTTCCATTATTTTAAAGTCCTTTTTAAAACCTTATTTGGAGTAATAATAGCAGATGATTGAGAAATAGAATCATAATAATTTGTAAAATCAGGTTCAGTAGTAATATCTTGACTTATACCAGGAATTCTATTTCTATTATTTTCATCTTCTACAATTCTACCAGTTTGAGACATTGTTAAAGATGAAAAATAATTAGGATTTCTCTCACTAGAAAATTGAGGAATAAAATTACCAAAAATACTTCTTGCAATGAAAGCAATTTCCCTTTGGAATGGATCCAACTGTTTAAAAACATCATTATTTTCAAAATCTTCATCAGAAGTATATAGCAAATATTCACCTTTTAATTTATATTTTGGATAAACATATAGCCTTTTTTTATCTTCATCTCTTTCAACTTTCCACTCGAACACAAAATTATCTTCATCAATATCCATTTTAGGTTTATTATCCCAATAATCATCACTAGGGCTCATACTGACAAATGATAAATTCATTGGTATAAAGTCCTCAATTTGAACTTCCCATCCTTCTAATTTTAACCTTTCCCAATCTTCTTTCTCTCGTTCAAAATAAGATAATCTTCGAACTAAATCTCTATCAGTAAATATACTAAATTTTTTTGCATTAATAAATGATGCTGGAATAGCTAGTTCGGGATTAAATCTACAAATTTTTTCTATTGTTTCATAAAGTGGTTCAGCCTTATATTTTTGTAAATATCTAAAATAACAAACATTTAGACTATCATCATGTGTAATTTTTACATTAGAAGTTTGATAAGTATGAACTCCATTTTGAAAACTCATTTTATCCAAAACTAAATTTGGTATATTAGACAATATTTTAGCATTTAGTCCAGTAAGTTTAAAATCTTTTGCTGTAAAATCTGAAAAGTATAAATGGTTCATATCAATATTTTCTTTATGGTCATAAATTATAGTTATTATAGTGCATAATCCTCTCATCAATAATCTTGGAGAAACATATTCTTTATTGGCAATTAGTATTAAAGTATTTTTATATTTCATTAATCCCACAAAATTGTCATCTTCAAAATTTAAAAATCCAAATCTACTATTGGGATTTCCCTTATATTTAATCTTTTCAAATAAGATTTCTAATGCTCTAGGGTCTTGATGAGTAATAACTCCAAGTTCTACGATTTTTTCTTTATTTTCTTTATCTAAAAAGACTAATGCTTGATCATCCTTCATATTATCCAAAATACTGGCAATATCTTTCATTGGATCTTCAAATTCATCTTCTTCGAAAATATATTCACCATTATCCTTTTTTTCTATATATTGTTCTACTAAACTATCGGCATCTTTTTTACTCATATAGTCATCTTGATTATCCATATCTAAGTCAAGAGTTTCATTAGTATAATTACTTTCTTGATTTTGATATTTAAACTTTTTTGTTAATATGTTTGTTATAATTTCGCGACTTTCACTATCTTTACCTAATTTTCTTATTAAACTACTAATTCTTCTTGTACTGCTAATTCCATTTTCATATAATTCATTATCACTTGTAATTGCTGTAATAAGTTCTTGAAGAGCCGGCAAACGAGATAATAATTCTTCATTACTATTCATTTGCTCATTATAAATTGCTTCATAAACTTTACTAATGAATTTTAAAAATTTTGGATCGTGTTCGATATTATCAAATTTTCTTAATAATGTTTTATATGCTAATACTGGTGGCATTGGTGGAAGTTTTATCACTGAGCATCTTCTTAGTAAGGCATCAAGTAAATTTCTCTCATTATTTTTTGCAAGAATTACATATAAGTTTTTTCTTCCATCTTCTGTTAAAGATAATATTTCATTATTTGAAGTTTCAATTTTACCATTTTGCAAAAAATCTAAAAAGTAAGAATCTAAAACTTCTCTTGCTTTATCTAACTCATCTATGGTTAATACAACCTTTTTGCCTGCATTCGCTAAATTTATTGCTCTTGTTAAAATACCTTCAGCAATAGACTTGTCTGCATCTCCTTTAACAATAGCAGGGACATTATATGTAGCAATTAATCTATCACTATTCGTTTCTTCAACACATTGTGTATAAATATATTCTGTTTCAGTTCCTAAAAACTGACTAAAAACTTCAGATAAAAAAGTTTTACCACAACCAGGATCACCTTCAAGCAAAATAGCTGAAACACCTTTATTAGCTTTATTATTATAATACTTATAAAATAGGTATACATCTTCCAAAACATCTGCACTTTGAAATGTATAACCTAGTTCTTCAAATAATTCCTTAAATTCTCTCATAGTGTTCCCCCTTAAAATTAGGTTTTATTATAGCATAAAATGATAAAAATATTAATAAAATGGTGTTACTATTCATTGAAAATATGGTAAGATATTATTAGAAATTGATACTTTTGTAGTATTAATTCCTAATTTGCGGGAAAAAGTTTGAAATAACTTAACCACTCGCTCCATTAATCGGAACGTACAAAATTTTTGTACTTTAGATAAAGAGTCATTATAAATTAAGGGGTTATAATGATTTTTGTTTGCAATAAAATGGTGAAAAAAAATGGAATTTAAAAGTAAGAGTTTAATAAGAGATTTAGACTTTGAAAAAAAGTTAAAGATAATATGTAGCTTTAATAATGCAAAACGTGAATTTATTAGCGGAAGAATATTAGACATAAAAGGGACTGATATTAGTTTTATGGAATTAAAATATAGCAAATTTATCTAAATCATAAAGAGATTAAGATAATTATTATATAAAAAATTTTTCTAATAAAATGTTAAACCGAATATTGTGTTCATAAAGATCATTTCTATGTTTAAATGTTTAAAAATTAATTATAACATTCAATAATCTTCTTTTTTATGTCTTCCCCAAAATAATTCTACACTATCATTATAGATTAAAATTTGACACAAAAGAAATAATAAAATAAAACAACAACAAAAAAAGGAGGAAATAATTATGAAAAATTTAAAATTATTTTTAGGTGCTTTAGGAACTTCCATTTCTTTAGTCGGTTGTGGAACAGGAAATATCCAAACTTATCCTGAGAATCTTCGCTTAGAAATTGAAACTATGAATGAGGAAAAATATACATTAAGTTATGAAATAGAATCTGAGAGAAGAGAACTTAAAGAACTTGAAAAAGAAACGGACAGCTTAGCGAATCAAGTTGCTAGTCTAGAAGCTGTAAAAGAAAGTTTAGAAAAAGATAACAAAAATTGTACTCCAATTACTTGTCCAATAAGTAATGAATTTTCAGAAAATGGATGTTATTATTTGGGGGGAACCGCAAATTTGTCTAGCAGAAGTATACCACTCTATAGGATTGAAAAATGATATTTTATTTTATGTAGAGGCACATTGGCCTAAAAGTATTTATGAGGAATCAAGTTATTTTTCTATAGTATCAACTTCAGGATACTATAATTATAGTGTAAGTACAAATCCAGGAAGTATCGATCATAATGAAAAAAATAAAAATATATATGAAAGTTTTTATGATATAATTGTTCCTTTAGAAGAAGTTTTGAAAGAAGAAGAAACAAAGCCAAGTTATACAACAGAAGAGTTAAGGAATACGATGAATGATATGAACCTTGGAAGCTACAACTTTGAAGAAAATGAGCAACCAGCATTTACTTTTTCTAGATAAATAAGAATTAAAATATAGAAAATTACAGAATTTTAAAGAATGGTGGAAGGGATGAAAAGGTTGCATATTTAAAGAAAAGACTAAAATAATAATCTAAATATCAAAATGATTAGTAAAATAGTCTTTTTTTTGTGATATACTCATAATAGAGTAGGTGATATCATGGCAAAAAGAAAAAAGAAACAAGATGTAAAGCTAATTTCTTTTCTCTTAACACTACTCTTAATAGTAGCATCTTGTATTCTAAGCAATTACAATTCAAAAGAAAGTTTTAGTTATAAAGAAGATTCCAATAATCAAGTCATACAAGAAGTAATGCAGGAACCGCAAGAAAATCAAGTGACCACCAACTTAGAGGTTTATTTTCTGGACGTAGGGCAAGCAGATAGTATTTTAATAACCAATAACGGGCATCATATGTTAATAGATGCTGGTAATAATGCAGATGGGAAAAAGTTAGTAACTTATTTAAAAAGTTTAGGCATTAAAAATTTTGATTACGTAGTAGGAACACATCCTCATGAAGATCACATTGGTGGATTAGACGATATAATCAATAATTTCTCTATTGATACTCTATTTCTTCCTGAAGCCTATACAACAACAAAAACATTTGAAGATGTTTTAGAAGCCATAGAACAAAATAATGTAAGCATTACTGTACCAAAAGTAAATGAGACTTTAAAGTTAGGAGAAGCGAATTTAAAAGTAATCTATACGGGAAAAGATACAAAGGACTTAAATAATACATCCATTATTTTAAAAATGACTTTTGGACTACATAGCTACCTCTTTACAGGTGACGCTACCAAAGAAACAGAAAATATAATCAATAATTTTGATATACAAGCTGACTTTTTAAAAGTAGGCCATCATGGCTCAGCGTATAGTACAACAGAAGCCTTTATAAAGAAAGTAAACCCTAAATATGCTTTCATCTCTGTTGGAAAGGAAAACTCTTACGGGCACCCAGCTGAAAGTACAATAGAAAGACTTACAAAGTATAATATCGAAATATTTAAAACAAGTGAGTTAGGAACAATAAAAGTAACAAGTGATGGAGAAAATATAAATATCACGCATTTTGCAACTGACACAAATGGATAGGAGTTATTATGAAATTTAGTATAGATAGAATTGAAAATGAGGTAGTCGTAGTAGAAAATATAGAAACAAAAGAGATAAAAGAAATTCATAAAAATCTTTTACCCTCTTCTATTCATGAAGGAACTATTCTAGTATTCGTAGATAACTATTATATAATAGAAGAAGCAGAAGAAGAAAAGCGTTTAACAAGTATCAAAGAAAAATTTAACAGACTGAAAAAGGGATAATTTCTCTTTTTAATTTTTATTAATATAATGTGTTAAGGAGTAAGTTATGATATTTAAATTTGATTTATTTGCTAGTACCCTATGGTTAGGGCTTCTTTGTGGTACTCTTTCTTCTTTAGCCATTCAAAAGATAAAACAGACAAAATTAATAAGCAATAAAAAGAGAATAATTTTGTTAAGTGCTTTCATTGATTTTATCCTGGGAATAGGAATTACACTACAGTTTACTAATCTTAATCTTAGTGCCTCTTTATGCGTTGGTTTATTTACTTATATAGGAGCAGAAACAATTTACGAAAAGCTAAAAAGTAAGGGAATAATGAAAAGTTTAAATGATATTCTTAAAGAAGAAAAAGAATAATAAAAAAAATGAAGAAGTTTGTCTTCATTTTTTCTTAATTTAATTTCGTTCCACAATTTCCACAAAAATTAGAACCATTTGTTGGAGTTCCACAATTAGGACAGAAATTCATTCCCATCTTGTTATTATCTTCTTTTGTATTTTGTGAAGACATGCCTGCTACAGTATGCAAAACATTATTTCCAGCTCCTTGAGCCATATTAAGCCCAGCAAATCCCATCATGGCACCATTTTCGTTAGAAGCCGCATTCTTCATAGCATCCGCAGTAGCAGCTGCCATCGCTCCTTGCATATTGTCAGAGTATACGGTGCTCATTGTTCTTGCATCCAACGCTTTTGATTCTATTGCTGCAATCTTATCAGCATATTCATCCGTAGGTTCAATAGCTTCAATAGCTAGATCTTCTATAAGAACACCATATTTTGCTCCCCATTTTTCACTTAAAATGCCATTCATTAAAGTGGCTAAGTCTATGATATAGTTTCCAATTTCAGAGTACTTAATTTTTTTATCTGTCATAACATTACTAATAGCTTTGTAGATTTGCCCATTAAATTCTGATTTGAATTGACTTCCAAATATTTCATCGAAAGTAACACGATCTTTTGGGTTCCCTCCAATCACTGTATTAACAAGTAGTATTGGATTATCAATGCGATAAGCATAAGCACCACGACACATAATTTTAATTGACATTTGATAAAAATTATCATAAACATTAATCGGAGAACTAGTACCAAATAAATTCCCTGTGACTGTATTTAAATTGATATAGTAAACTCGTTGGTCTTTAGCTGTTTGTCCACCAAAAGTAAAACGTGACCCAAGGGTTTTAAAAGAATCAATAATTCCTTTTCCTAATCCACCAGAAAAGATACTTGGCTCACTGCTATTATCGTAAATATATTCTCCTTCTTCAGCAGAAAATTCAATTTTACCATTGTCTATAAGCATCATCGCCCAATTCTTAGGAATGATAATTTTGCTCCCATTAGATATAATGTTTTTAGATGCGTTTTTATTTCCCTCTCCATGTTGCACATTTCCTTTTACAATGACAACATCATTTTCAACTTGAGGGATTGATACATATTCTTTAAATTGATCCCCGACTGTAGTTGACACAGAATTTCCTAAAGCTTTAATTAAACCCATTATTAAAATCCTCCTTATTTAAATTCGCTTTTGCTATCTAATATATTAATATTTTAGATAGTTATTAATAGTATGATAAAAAAATATTTTTTCTCTTCTAAGAGCAACCAATACCATTATTTAAATTAATTATATAATTCTTAACAACTGATTGCAAGTAAACTTTATTCTATTAGACAAAAACAATGATTTTATAAATCGGTTAAATCTTATTACCTGAATAAAAACTTTTTCTCAAAAAAAGAAATAGTTGCGTATTTCTATAAAATGGTTTCATTATTAAATCCTAGTTTTTCTTTTACTATATAAAGAGGTCTTCCTTTTATTTCGGTATAAGCTTTTGCCATATATCCGCCAATAATGCCCATGATAATAAATTGACATCCAAATAAAACTAAGAAAATAAGAATGATGGCATGAATGCCACTAAAATAATGAGTAAAAAACAAAGATTGTATCAAAATCACAAGAAAATAAATAAAAGAAGCAAGTAATAAAATAAATCCTAATCCAATAGATATCGTAAGTGGTTTTGTAGAAAAAGACAAAATACCATCAAGAGCATAATTTAAACTTGCTTTAAAATTAAACTTAGAAACACCACTTGTTCGTTCTTCTACTTCATAGGGTAAATACTTTATCTGAAATCCAACCCAAGAAAAAATGCCTTTAGTAAAACGAACCCTTTCTGACAAACTTAAAATAGCCTCTTTTACATTTGTACGAAACATTCTAAAATCAGAAGCAGAATCCTTAAAAGATACTTCACTTATAGAATCAATAATTTTATAGAATGCTTTTTTACATATTTTCATAAAAAAACTTTCTTTACTCCTTTTTTTCATTACCATAGCAACTTCATCATAACCTTTTTGTTCATCCAAAACTTGCATCATTTGCAATAAATAAGTAGGATTTTGTTGTAAATCTCCATCTATAATACAAGTATATTCTCCAGTAGCATGTTGTAATCCAGCATACATGGCAGCTTCTTTCTTAAAATTTCTAGAAAAAGAGAGTACTTTAATATGAAGCATATCTTTAGCATAAACTTCTCTTAATTTTTCTAATGTTTTATCTGTAGAGCCATCATCAATATAAATAATTTCGTATTTTATCTTTTTTAATACATTATTAATCTTATTGTATGTTTCTACTATATTTCCTTCTTCGTTTTTACAAGGAACAATTATACTTAGTTTCATTTTGACACCTCATAGCTATTATACCACATTTCTTCTAAGATGACTTTCTAAATATTAACTTGCTAATAAGCTCTATTTTTGATATGATTATCTATAATAAAGGGATTAAAAAAAGGCTAAAAAGTGTGATAACAATTAACTCTATTTATTCTTTTAAATGCCCACAAGAAAAAAGTTTTTCTAATTTTTATTCCTAGATTTGTAGTAGAACTACTAGAATAGAAAGGCATATTATGCAAAAAGAAAATAAAGTTCTAAATATAATAAGTCATATTCTTAAACTACTTTATTATGTTGTAGTTGTTTTTATATGTTTAATCGCAATATGTCTAGTCATCTATATTATTTCTTCTCAAATAAATGCAAATAACGAAAATTACAAACCAAAACTATCTATTTATACAATTATAAGTCCAAGTATGACACCCGTTATTAATGTATACGACGTAGTCGTAAATATAAGACCAAATAATGAAGATGATATTCAAGTGGGAGACATTATTACCTATAAATCGGAATCTTCAGCTTCTTATGGAATGATGATAACGCATCGAGTAACGGAAATCACAGAAGAAAATGGTAGTATAGCTTATAAAACACAAGGGGATAGTAATAGTGAACCAGATAGTATGTTAGTTTCCTATAATCAAATAGTAGGGAAGGAAATCTTAATCATTCCTTATATTGGGAAATTACAATTTTTAATCGCCAATAAAAAAGGATGGTTGTTATTAGCACTAATTCCAATCGGTTTTTTTATAATTAAAGATTTCTGGAAAATATTAGAATTGTTTGGTTTAAGAAAAAAAGTAGAATCTCTTTCAACGACAAAGTTTGATTTTAAGAAAAAGAAAAAAGAACAACAAAGAAAAGAAAACATATTAAAAGATTTATTGCAAAAAGAGGAAGAAAAAAGATTAAAACTGCAAACGGAATTTTTAACAGCTAAAGTTTCAAGCCAAAACACAAATAAAGAAGAACAGGAAGAGTATGAAATATTAGATACAGATGAAATAACAGCAACAATAAAAGAATATGATAAGAAAATAGCAGAGTTGGATAAAAAGTTAAAACAAGTAGAAATGGAAATGACAGAGGATAAAGAAGAACAAGAAGAAAACTTTTTAAAAGAAACAAAAGTTAAAGTTATTTTAGTAGAACCTACGAAAAATCAAAGGTTAAGTAAAAAAGAAGACATAAAAAAAGAACTCTTTGTTCAAGAAGAAAAAATCAAGCCAATTATAAACAATACGATAGAAAAGACCTTAACGAGTCCAAGGGCAAAGAATAGAACTTTAAATTTAAAGCCAAATCAAGTAAGTCAAATAAAAAGTTCTCAAGTCAAAAAGGAGTCACCAAAGAAAACGCCACTCATTCGTATTGAAAAAACAAAAAAATAGAAGCCAAGTTCTATTATTTTTATCCGTGTCTACCGCCTCCAGAGTGTCCTCCACCAGAAGAACCTGAATGTCCTCCTCTTGAAAAACTACTTCCGCTAGATGTGGAAATCGTATAGTGCGTCACATGAGAATGTAAAAATTGATTTTTTTTCTCTGTAATAGATACGCTTTCTTTATTTAAGTATTGCGTTGCTACTACTGCTTTTTTAACCATTTTATTCTTAGAAATTGTAATTCCCAAAAAAATGACTGTTAGAATAATAGAAAGGAGAGTCGCTAAAAGAAAGGGAGGAACATACTTTTTAATGAGAACCCCATTTTCATCGAGAGTATAATGCTTTATATAAGGGTCTTTTCCTTCTTTATAATAGTTGCTCATATCTTTAATAAGCCGTTCTAATCCTTCCATGTAATTAGCTGAACGAAAATCATTATAAATAGAATCTAAAAGAATATTATTACGCTCTTCAGAATAATAAAGCTGTGCTTCACCAAAATAATAAACACCATAATAAGGATCCGCCTTGTAAGTATTTCTAAATATAATAACTCCACTATAGTAGGAATTCTCTAATCCAAAATCATTATAATCATAAAAATCCGCTGCATAATCTTCATTTTTTTTATCGGAGGAATAACTAATATTATCACTCAAAAAAACAAGAGAGAATCCCGTCAATTCTTCATAGGCTAAAATCAAATGATACAATTCTTCTTCCTCTTCATTCGTTAATATATTAGAAAAATCATAGATTTTTTCTCTCGCATCCACATAGGGAGTTTTTAAAGCATAACGAATTCTTTCTTCGTTCATGTCCCATTTTTTATTGACTCCATAATTATTTTCTTCTGTACGATTCATCTGGTGTGTAGAAGCATAAGTGATATCTAAAAAAATAAAGAAGAAAAGAAAACTAATGAATAAATATTTTTTTCTCATGATGCCCTCCCAATCCAATAAAGTACAAAGCTAATTAAAATTATAACAAAGAATAAAACAAGAAAGAGAAGTATAGCATAAAAAACGACTTTTTTCTTGTCAAGTGGTATGTCGCCAATAAACTCCCCTGTCTGCCCGTTCATCGCAAACAAGTATAATTTATCTTTATATTTAACATTGACCATCCATACAGGTAATAAAACATATTTATTGCTTTCTACTTTTGTTTGTAAGTTGTTTTTTGCCACCGTTTTTGCTTGAAATCCTACACAATCATTATATAGTATATCTTTGGCGGTCTCTAAGCATCTCGTTTTGGCATCAGGAAATGCATCCTGTTCATTAACATCATACTTCTCAGCAAAAAAACCAGCCAAATACCCATGATTATAAGGAATTAATTCTTCATAAGAAAAAGGTTCAATCGTATTCATAATTGCATTGTCAAAATGAGTAGAACCATCTACTGGTACCTTAAAAAAGTGCATATTGCCTGTTCGATATAATTTGTAATAACTAGTTTTAGTATACACTGTATCTCCAACACGCCAAGTATTTACTCGATTTGCATCCACTTCTATAGAACCATTTACAAAAACATCATATAACCAAAAGGGAATGTAAATTCCTCTAATTTTCTCAATATTACTTTCGTTACTAAAATCCTTTGGAACAAAAAGTCTTCCCTTAGAAAGAGCTTTAAATGCTTCAATTGCTTCCTTTTTCTCTTTCTTAAACGGAATGATATAATCAGGAGCAAAGCGTCCACTTAATTTGTTTTTTAGTATGGCGGTATTGCCGCAATATAAACAGAAAGTAGCAGCAGTCTCCGAATCTGCAACAATCTCTGCACCACAATCACTACAAGTATAAGTGTCATAGGAGGTTTCATCCATTTCCTTATTATTATTTTTTACAGAGCTAGCATTGGTATACTTCGAAAACTCTTCTAAAGAAAATTCTCCATCACAATATTTACATTTAAACTTTTTTAAAGAAGGTTGAAATAAAACTATCCCTCCACAATTTGGACATTTATTATCTAAAGCTTTCTTCCTTGCCATATATTTCACCTAATTAAGTATATCATAAAAAGTAGAAGCACATGATAAAAATAGGGAAAAGTGCATATACAAATTTTAGTAAAGTAAAAAAATAAAAATTTAGTATAATAAAAAATGCATCAATATGGTATATAAAAATTTGAGAAGTAGTGGAATTTCACATAATTTATTAGCAAAAATAGAGCAAAAATAGGCTGATTTCCAAAAGCAAGAAAAGGAATCAATTCCAATTGAGTAATCTCTTTAGAAGAACAATTTGATTTAATAGAAAATCCGACTCCTTCATTTTCCAAGTTTTAGAACAAAAGGTAATTTTCAAAAAAAGCAACGTTTTGTTGCTTTTTTTGAATCATCTTTTTAAAAGAAAAATCTTTTTATGTAAAAGAGAGTACAAGCCAATCTTGATTTGTGGCTTTCTAAACCTTCCTAAAAAAGTAAAAAATTTATCATTTCCATTATGAGTGGCTTAATCTACTTTTTCTTTTTTTCATAGTATAAAGTAGAATGGGTGTGAAAAAAATGAAAAGAGATTCTTTTTGTAAGGATAGCATCTATCTGAATGGAAGGGATTCTTTATGGAAAAATTAGATAAAATATATGCAAAAGCAAAAAGAATTCCAATAGATGATGCTACTAAAATAGTAATTATGAGTGATTGTCATCGTGGAAATGGAAATAATGATGATAATTTCGAAAAAAATAAAAATATTTATGATTCAGCTTTACAACATTATTTTAATAATGGTTTTACTTACATTGAATTAGGTGATGGAGATGAGATGTGGGAAGTAAAAAATTATAAAGAAATTATTGAAGAACATATAGATTCCTTTAAAGAATTAAAGCGATTTAATGATGAAGGACGCTTAATTATGATTTATGGAAATCATGATATTGTGAAAAAAAGTCCAGCCATATTAAGAAAATATTTTTATGAATATGAGGATAAAGAAACAAACGAAAAGAGAAAACTACTTTTTAATTTAGAAGCTTATGAATCACTAATCTTAGAATACAAAGGACAAGAAATTTTTTTAATTCATGGACACCAAGTTGATTTTTTGAATAGTACTATTTGGCCAGTTTCGCGCTTTTTAGTACGCTATGTTTGGAGAAATCTTGAGTTAGTAGGAATCAAAGATCCAACAAGTGCAGCAAAAAACTATCGAGTAAAAAATAAAGTGGAGAAAAAATTGCAAAAATGGAGCCAAGAAAATAAAAAAATGGTAATAGCAGGACATACCCATCGACCTTTATTTCCAAAAGCTAAAGAGAGTTTATATTTTAATGATGGAAGTTGTATTCATTCTAACGGAATTACATGCCTTGAAATAGAAAATGGAAAAATTGGTTTAGCAAAATGGGGGTTAGATGTAAATAACGATGAGCAAATTGTTGTAAAACGATTCGGTTTAGAAAAAAGTGAGCCGATTGAAAACTTTTTTCCAACAAAATAAAGAAAACCAAATTTCTGATTAAGTAAAATGCAGTAAAAAAATATAATAAAAAAAGTAAATAAATTATTTTTTATAAGGAGGTAGCCGTTTCAAAATTAGCATGCAAATCTAATATATAATAGGAGGTGAATTATGAGATATTTCTTATTAGGATTAGCAGTCTTAATTATTGTCATTTGCCTTGTTTGGAATTACTTGCGTAGGAGATGGGCTATTAGAAAAGTAAAATGTTTATCTGATGAAGAAAAATTGTTATATGTAGATGCAGCACTAAATCCCTTTGGCTTTGAATTCGATTTAAATTGTGATATTGTTGTTTCTAAAAATGATGTATGGCAAAGAGATTTTGGATATATGGATTTGTATGATGAAAAAGCTCCATTTTTTAATATGGTAATGGATGCAGTACCAATTTATTTTGATTATGATGGAAAAGAATATCGCATTGAATTGTGGAAGGGGCAATATGGAATTACAACGGGCGGTGAAATTGGTGTTTATATCCGCGATAATCATACAAACTATCCTAAAACGTATTATCGAGCAGCTAATGATGAAGAAAGATTGGATATGAGCTTTGTTTTAACAAAAAAATGTGACTTGTTTTGCCGCTGTGACAAGAGTTGGTGGTTAACAGGATTTGATGTAGGTGTTTTTTCAAAACCAAAAGATTTAAAAATGAGCATTTGTATATGCTTTCCAAATTGTGAAATGCAAGAGGCTTTTGTAAATGCTTTAATAGAAGCTGGTTATGCTTGTTGTCAATTAAATAATTGTGAAAATGCTGTTTGTTTTGAATATTGTTGTCCTAATCATTATAAACCAAATATGAAACATCGTATTATAAAATGTTTTGCCCAAATAGCTAATTATATCAATTGTCACATTTATATGCATTTTACTAGATGGTTTAATCGTACAATAGATAAATTAACTTATTTAAGATTTATGTCTCCGTGTTTATATCGCTTTATTATCCGCTTAAGTATTCCAAGAAGAAAACAAATGAAACCACATAAACATATAAAAAAATAATATCATTTTAACCTAAGATGAAGATCTTAGGTTATTAATTTTTATAATGATATACTCGATTTGTACAATAGAAAAAAATTAGTTCCAGATGAACCAGTTAAAATATTATAATGTGTAAAATTTTCGAATCATCTTCTATATTACATGAGTTATGAAGATAGAAATGGTGTTCTAATTTTTTAAATTTAAAACAAATGAAAAATCAAAATGTTTACTATATGTTTCATGGTACATAATATCCTTATTATGACAAAGTCTTTAGTGGCTTTGTCACTAGCTTCACATTATAATAATGACATCATAATATTTTTAAATTAATTAATATTTACTACTCTTGAATGTAAAAATATAAATATCTTTCAAAATAAAAAGGTCTTAAACCTTCATAAATAAAGGTTATAACGTCTTAAAAAATTTCTAAAACAGTAATCAAAAAATTGCTATATTTTATGAAAATCTACCTACTTACCAGTAATCATATTATTGACAAGGATTATATGTTACCCCTTATACTCCATCTTCATATCTCTTCGTTTATCAAGTAATAGTAAGTATTTATCCTTTTAAATATCCTAAAACTTTGATGCACTATCTTTTGGTGAAATCCTAATTTTAAAAGTCTTTTTGTACAGCTTAAGAATTAATTAAAAAGTAGAACAAGAAAATTTATACAACTAAAAAAGCAACGCCATGTTGCTTTTTATGATTTAATTAATATCTTTTCAAGAATAGAAATAATTTTATAGATAAGAAAAGATATAATACCAAGTAAAACGATACCAGCTAATACTAAGTTTAAATTAAATACTTGCGTTCCATAAATAATTAAATATCCAATACCAGCTTTACTAACTAAAAATTCTCCCATAATAACGCCGACCTAAGACATATAGGGAGAATTTATAAATAAAGGCTTTTTTGTTTAAGAACTTGCATGTATTGGAGGAATTAGATGGGAAAAGCTAATTGTCCGTTTTGTAATAGTGGGAATACATTTAATATTGCCTATGGATATTTAGGGGAAAAGAAAACGAAAAAGAATTATATTAACCAAGAGGACATTGGATTAAATGAATCTTATCGTAAGGGATTTGAAAAATATGACTTTGATGGTGAACGATTAATGAGCCATTTACCTAATCGTTATTGTAAGACTTGTAAGAATACTTTTCAATCTAGAAAAGTTATGTATACAGTTGATATATCAATCATTAACTTTATCATTTGTATTAACAATAACTATTATAGATATATCCTTGATTTTAGTGATAAAGAAAATCCAAAATATTCTTTAAGAATCAATTGGGTATCTATTAAAGAAAATGAATCTCTTACAATTGATAACAAAAATAAAATTCTTTCTAGTTTTAAGAACTATAAGCCTAATATTTGGAATGGTCATTATGGTAAAAATTATGATTATGATGAATACTATTGGATATTAAAATGTACCTATTACAACGGAGTTGATTATGTAAAAAGTGGTAATGATAAAGTTCCTGACAATTGGAGGCATTTTATAAAACCATTTAAAGAAATATTTGTGAGTAATATTTTTGATTTAGAGTCCTAAGAAATTAGGATTTTTTCATGTATAAAAATAAAAAGAAAGGGTGATTATAATGGCTGTATTTAAAGTTGAAAAAACTAAAATTTTTACAATTATGAGTAATCACCATCTACAAAACAAAAATCTAAGTTTAAAAGCTAAAGGGCTTCTTTCTTATATGTTATCTCTACCTAGTGATTGGGATTATTCACTTGCTGGACTTGTTTCTAACTCTAAAGAAAGTAAAACATCAATTAGAAATACACTAAATGAATTAAAAGAAAATCATTATCTTTCTATAACTAAACTATATCCTAATCAAACTGAAAGTAAGAAAATTGAATATGTTTATAATATCTATGAAGAACCTCGTTTAGAACCATCTATACAAAAGCAAGATACCGAAAACCAATACATTGATTTTCAATCTCTTGAAAATGATACACAACTAAATACTAATAAACAAAGTATGAAAGAACAAACAGATAAAGTAGATAAAACCAAAATAAAATTTTTGAAGATAATCATCATTTTTTAACAATTGATTTAATAGATAGGAAATATATTACAAAAGATGATACTGATATTTATAATTATGACAAGCTATTTGAAAATCTATTAAATGAGTATGAAACAAAGGATTTGCTGATGATTTTGCACTATATTATACCAAGAGTCCTAGTTCGTGATTTTGTTGATGAGAATGGTGAAAAAATATCAAATAAGTTTGGGTATCTAAAAAACTCTATTTTAAATAATATAGATAGGTTAAAAAATAATGAACTTGAATGGGATGAAGAGCTAGGATGGTTTAAAGAAAATGAACTAAATCAGGAAGAATATGAGATAGATATGTGATATAATGAATATAGATTATTTACTTATATGGTTTATAAATCTTAATCTTGTAAATGTATATCATAAGGAGGTAAAAATGTTTATATCAAAACTTTTAATAAGAAATTATAGATTGTTTAATAACGATAATGAACATTCATTTAATGAATTTAATATTCCTGATAATGTAAATGAAGGTTCTGGTTTAACTGTTTTTGTTGGTGAAAACGGTTGTGGAAAAACAACGATATTAGATGCAATTTCATCGTGTATGTTAGAATACAAAGCTGAAGCATTTAATATTTCTGATATGAATGATCCAAAAGAAAAAACAGAAATTAAAATTTTTGCAGATAAAGATTTTAATGTTTCAGGAACATTCCCTAATACTGACTTTATGTCTAAAGGCATATGCTTTAAAGGTAGTTTAAGAACTAGAGGTAGTAAATCTTTTCTTTTATCACCAGTAGTTTATGATCAATTATTTATAAAAGTTGATCCAAACAAACCAAAGGATAATAGCCCAGATTTAAGATTAAGTGTTAATAATCCATTTAGCGGTAAGCGTTTTAATGATACTGATATACTTTATTTAGATAAAAATAGAATATTTCAAACTCGTTCTGGAACTTATAACAATACTAGATTTGATAGAATTATGAATGATTTTGATTTTCAGTATACTAAAAATTCTACAGATATTGAAGATTTAAATTTAGATTTAAATGAAAAAATCAAAAGAAATAAGATAGAAAATAAATTTTTAGAAAATGCAATAAATGAATTTGAAAAAATAAGTGATTATAAAGTACAGCTTGATTTTATAGACAATTATCATCCATTTAAAAATGCTAACTTTATAATTAAAAAAGATAATAATCAACAAATTGCTTTATCAAGTCTTGGCTCTGGTTATGAAATGCTATTTTCTTTGATTTATTCTTATTATATGTCAATTCAAAATGATAAAAAATTAATAATACTTATTGATGAACCTGAATTGCATTTGCATCCAAATATTCAGAAGAAATTTATTGATTTTTTATTAAATATTTCAAAAAGTGTGCAAATTATTATTACAACTCATTCTACACTTTTGATTAAACAAATTGCTTATAATAGTTATGTTAAAACTGTAATTTTAAACAAAAATTCTAGTTATACTCTAATGTCTAATAGAAAATTGTCTTATATATCTTACAACGAAACTAATTATTTGGCATTTGGCTTAGCTACAGAGGAATATCATAATGAATTATATGAGCAATTAAAAGATTTACATGGTTCTAGTCTTGGAATTAAAGATTTTGATTATCAATTCTTTATCAGTGTTAAAGGTGAACAAGCAAATTATCCATGGAAAGGAAATGCAAATGAAGTTTCTCTACATACTTTTGTAAGAAATCAAATACATCATCAATCTGATAATGGAAAAGTAAATCAATACGATTTAGAAAATTCAATTAAAATAATGAGAATGTATATTTAGTATTTTAATAATAATTAGGAGGTGATTACAATGAAACCAGATATATTTAAAGATTTAATTTTATATCAAAGTGAAAATGGAAATGTACAAGTTGAGGTTTTGTATGATAATGAAGATTTTTGGCTTACTCAAAAAACAATGGCTGAATTATTTGGATGTACTTCTGATAACATAGGATTACATCTTAAAAATATCTACAAAGAAAAAGAATTAAATAAAGATGCAACAACCGAGAAAATCTCGGTTGTTCAAAAAGAAGGAAATAGAAATGTTAAAAGAAAAGTAGATTTTTATAGTTTAGATGCTATTATTGCTGTTGGTTATCGTGTTAATTCAAAAGAAGCTACTGATTTTAGAATATGGGCAACTAACACTTTAAAAGAATATATAAAAAAAGGTTTTGTTTTAAATACTGAATTGTTAAAAAACGGTCCTAAATTTGGTAAAGATTACTTTGATGAATTATTAGTTAAAATCAAAGAAATTAGAGCTAGTGAAAGAAGATTTTATCAAAAGATTACCGATATTTATAAAGAATGTAGTTATGATTATGATAAAAATAGTGAAACAACAAAAGAATTCTACAAAAATGTTCAAAATAAGTTGCACTTCGCTATTACAGGAATGACAGCACCAGAGATTATATATAATAGAGTTGATTCAAAGAAAGATTATATGGGACTTCAAACGTGGAAGAATGCACCTGATGGTAAAATCCTTGAAACAGATGTTGTAATTGCTAAAAACTATCTATCAGAAGAAGAAATAAAAGAACTTAATAATTTAGTATCTATGTATTTAGATTTTGCTGAAAGACAGGTTAAATTAGGACATATTATTTCTATGCAAGAATGGAAAGATAAATTAGAAATGTTTTTAAATTTAAATGAATATAACATTTTAAAAGATAATGGCAAAATTAAAAGGGAAATAGCAGATAAATTAGCATTAGATGAATATGAAAAATATCGTGTAGTGCAAGATCAAAAGTATATATCTGATTTTGATGAATTAGTACTAGAAACTAAAAGTATAGAAACGCAAGAATAATGTTCCCTTCTCCATACAGATTATAGTATTTTGTATGGAGAAAGGAACATACAAAATACTTACTAAGGAAAGGAAAGATGAAATGGAATTTATTAAAAAAGAAAAAGCAGAATTTTATAGTGGAGATGGTTATTCAGGTATGGATTATCCTTCAGCTGATAAAGATATAAATTTTGCAGTAATAAAAATAAATAGTAGAAGTCCAAAAACGGGATTTCAAGTAAATATAAATTGCAAAGAGTTATTATATATCATTAATGGTAATGGAATTATGTATATGAAAGATAGTGATGAAAAAATAAATTTTAATCAAGGAGATGTAATTCTTATCAATAAAAATGAATGTTATGCTTTTGATGGTAACTTTGAAGCAGCAGTTCCTTGTACACCAGCGTGGACAAGTGAACAACATAAATATGTTGATTAGTAATAAAAGAGGGATAATATATGAGAGAAACTTTAATTAACAATTTTTTAAGAATTTCTAGAATACCTAGAGAATCAGGACACGAACAAAAAATAGCAGATTTCTTTGTTAATATTGCTAAAGAAAATAATCTATACTATTTTAAAGATGAAAATAATAATGTTTTAATTAAGAAAAAAGGTAATGTTGATTCTAAACCAATCGCACTACAAGCACATTTAGATATGGTATGTGTTAAAAATAAAGATAGCAATCATAATTTTGAAAATGATGGAATTGAAGTAATCATTGATGGTGATAAAGTAACTGCTAAAGATACTTCTTTAGGTGCAGATCAAGGTGTGGGTCTTTCCATGATGCTGACTATTATGGAAGATAATACTTTAAAGCACCCTGATTTAGAATTTCTTTTTACTACTGAAGAAGAAACTACATTTAATGGTGCGGTAACATTTCCATATGATAAAGTTGAAAGTAATAGATTAGTAAATTTAGATTATGATAAAGATAATGCTGTAGTTAATGGCTCCGATGGAGATATATTAAATGAATATTCTGCTAAAGGAAAAATAATTGAAAATAATTTGCCTAGTTATAAAATATTAATAGACAGTTTTCCAGGTGGTAACTCTGGAGAGAATATAGAGTTATCATCATACAATGCAATCACTACAATGGCAAGGATATTAAAAAATAAAGATATTCTTTTAAAAAGTATAAATGGTGGAACATTTGAAAATGATTTAGCGACTTATTGTGAAGTTATAATTAATACAAATATTGATGTTGAGAAAATATTTCAAGATTTATCAGCTAAAATAGAAAAGGTAGATAATAAATATTGTTTTTCAGGTGAAGATACTAGAAATATTATAAGTGAAATATTAGATTTGAAATGTGGATATATATCAGGTACTGCTTCTGGAAATTTAGGTATGATAAGAACAAAAGATAATGAAGTGAAAATTAATTATATTGTTAGAAGTATTGATCAAGTTGAATTAGAAGATATTAGCAATAAAAGTAAAGCATTAAATAATAATTTCCAAGTTGATGAAATATATAGAGATTCTATATGGAAAGTTAATAAAGAATCAGAATTGTTAAATAAATATAAAGATTTATATTTCAACAAATTTAATAAATATCCAAAAGAAAAAATTGGACATGGTGGAACTGAATGTTCTTCAATAAAGAAAAGAATAGATGAATTAGACATAATTTCTATTGGGGCTAATATGGAAAATATTCATACAACAGCGGAAACAACATATATCAGCTCATGGTTAAAAACATATGATTTATTAATTAAATTTATTGAATCTTTGTAAAAGAAAATAAATGGGTGGTTATAACAAATGAATAAGAAATATTTAATAATAACAATTTTAAGTTTAATTATTTCAGTCATATCAGGTATTATTTCCAAAGATTTAATGATTGGAGGAACGATTCTTTTAACAGGACTTTTATGTGCTTATTTTGCTAGTGAAGGGAAAAGAATAAATTATATACTAGGTTTAATAAATTACTTGTTAATGGGATATGTTGCCTTTAAAAATAATTTATTTGGTATCTTCTTCTTTTACATATTCATTTTTTCTCCACTTCAAATTAATGGTTTTATTACTTGGAATAAAAACCTAAATGGGTGATAAGAATGTTAAGGTACGAGAATTTACTTTTAAAAATTCTATTATTATAACTTTATCTTGTATAATAGGAAGTATTATTTTAGGTTATTTATTAACTTTAATACCTACTCAAAGATTAGCATTTATGGATGCTACTTCAAATTGTATAAATCTTTGTGGAGTCATTTTAATGATATTAAGATTTAAAGAATCATGGTGGTTATGGTTAATAAATAATATTATAGATTTAATAATTTGGATTATAACTGCAATAAATGGTGGAAATGGATCAATAATGATGCTTCTTGTATCGGTTGGCTATTTATTAATAAATATTTATGGTGTTATAAAGTGGAATATTGAAGCCAAAAACAATAGAATTAGAGGTGAATTAAATGAGTAAAATTATATTTAGTGATTATGATGGAACTTTAGATACAAGTGAAAATGATATAGCAAAAAATATTGAAGCAATTCAAAAATTTAGAAATAATGGGAATTTATTTGTAATTGCAACAGGCAGAAGTTATTTAGATTTAAAAAGAAAACTTGATTTATATCCTATACCATTTGATTATTTAATTGTAAATCATGGAGGAGTTATTTTAGATAAAAATGAAATAGTTATTGATGCTTGTTTAATTCCTAAAAATATTGGTGTTGAGATTTTAGATACAGTAAAATCTAATGAAAATTTAGAACAAATAATTCTTTTTGATACTATGAAAAAAGATATAAAAGATATATCAGATGAACTTACAAAATTATGTTAGAAATGAAAGACGAAAAGTCTGCTAGAGATTTATCTGAAGTTATAAATGAAAATTGGAAAGAAACAGTTAAATCCTATGTTATAATAACGAAAAAATATTATTTAGTTGAAATTATTTCTATAAAAACGGATAAGGGAAAGGCTATTGAAAAAATATTAAAAATTGAAAATATATCCGATACTGATGTTTATCCTATTGGTGATGGAGCTAATGATGTAGAAATGATTTTAAAATATAATGGTTATGGTATGAAAAAATCTGAAGAGGTTGTTTATAAAGCAACAAATAAACTTTGTAATACTGTTGCTGAATTGATAGAAACTTTAAATTGAATTATAAAATATTGAAACATTTCTAATTGAGATAGTTAAAAACTATTTGGTCTAGAGCTATCATTTTTTATTAAATTTTAATATTAAAAATGGAATTTTTTGTTTTTTGATAAAGTGTAAAAAAAGTAAATTTTTAGAATTTTTGCAAATCCTTATAAATACTGAGCAAAACAGGTATGAATTCATTTTCAATTTCCGTTTACTTTCCTATTAAATCGTGCTATTATGGTAATATAGGATAATTGAAAGGAAGTACTAAAATATTTACTTTTAAATTAACCTATATAATATTTTAAAATATAAAATTGGACTTTAGGGAGATATATTATCTCTCTTTTTTCATGTCCTTTTTTATATTTTTAAAAGAAAGGAGCGTGAGTTTATAAATAAAACATGAAAATAGTAATATTATTTGTTAATTTTTTAATGAATTTTGAAAAAATCTTTAAACTGTCGGAGACTAATAGAGGGTCTTAGGGATATGCCCTAACGAGTATTGGGTGTGTAGACACCATGCTTGATAGTTTTAATAGTAAAAAAGACCAATTTCAGTAATCCCAAATTTTAAAGAAAAGGAGGCATTTTCATGGGAAAATTGTATGTTGATCCTTATTGGTTTCTTTGTAAGAAACTTTCATTTTCATATCAAGAACATTTTGAAATTTTGAAAAAAATAAAAAGGCGTTCTAAATGGTGGAGTGCGTTTTGTTATCGAAAGTCAACAGTAGACGGATCTACTATTACTTCTGTATCCGTAGAATGTCTAATTTGGTTTATAGAAGTAGAATTCAAAGAAGGTAATTCAAAAGATTTAAAAATTAATTTTCTTGAAAGGTATATTGAAGTGCTAGAAGACTATTTGGAAATTCCTCATGAAAGACTAGAGTATTGTGATCTACCATTAAAATATTTAAGAACTCATTTTAATAAAACCAAAAATGCTATAGGAGTAGCAACAAATAGAATGCAGAAACATTTTCCTTATCCACTTAAATATATTAAGTATGGAAAGGTTTATGTTTCTGCTGTTGGTGTTAAATGGTTAAATGAAAAGTATTTTAGAACGAAGTATATTGAGTATTTAGAAACCTATAAAGACTCGTTAGAAAGTAGAATTTCTAATTAGTCTTTTTTTGATGTAATCAGTCTTGTGTCTTAAAAATATAATTTAGAGAGGGAGCTGTTTATATGAATTTAACTATTGAGAACTATGATAAGAATGAAAATAGAATTGAACCTAAAAAAATAATTTTAAATCAGGCATTAATATATACATTGCTAAAGAAGTATCTAAAAGAAGTGTAATAATCTATAAGTATTTCATTTTTTGTATAAAAATGGTATTATGTAGTTGCAAGTTTTTTTACAAAAAATGCTTTTATAAAAGAAGGAGGAAAAAATATTAACGATATAAAAGCAGAAGTAAAAAAAATTAAAGCTCTTTATGTTCGTGTATCAACAGATGCTCAAGTTGATGGATATTCAATAGAAGCTCAAATAGAATCATTAGAAGGTTACTTGAAAAGTCAAGGATGGTCTGATTATGAATTATATGCTGATCCAGGATTTAGTGGTAAGAACTTAGAAAGACCTGCAATTCAGAAATTAATAAAAGACTGTGAAGATGGAAAAATTGATACGGTTTTAGTTTTCAAACTAGATAGACTATCTCGTAGTCAAAAAGACACTTTATATTTAATTGAAGAAATATTTAATAATAATGAAGTTGGTTTTATTTCTGTTAGAGAAAGCTTTGATACGACTACTCCATTTGGTAAGGCAATGATTGGAATATTATCAGTATTTGCTCAATTAGAAAGAGAAACTATTTTAGAGCGTACTAGAATAGGTCTTAAAAAGCGAGCTGAAAATGGTTATTGGCGTGGTGGCGGTAAAACTCCTTTCGCTTATGATTACGACAAAGAAGCAGGTATGTTAGTTGTTAATGGTGAAAGAAAAGTCATCTTTGATTTAATGAAAACATTAAGACTTCAAGGATATAGTTATAATGAACTTTCTAAAGTAACAGGATATGATGAATCATGGATTCAAGGAATATTAAGTTCTAAAACTAATTTAGGGAAGATTCCATTTAAAGGTGAACTTTATGATGGCAAACATGAAGCCATAATTAGTGAAGAAGAATATAAGCAATTACAGGAAATAGAAAAACAAAGAAGCAAGAATCAACATGCAAGTCATTACTTGTTATCAGGTAAAATATATTGTGGTAATTGTGGAGCAAAGTACCGTTATCAAAAATGGGGACAAAGAATTATTTGTTATTGCTACTCTCAACAAAAGAGTAAACCAAAACTAATCAAAAATCCTAATTGTAATAATATAAGGCTTGATAGTTTTGAAATTGAGGATAACTTCTTGGAACAATTATTTGCCATGTCTTTAAATGAAGAATTATTTAGAGATACTTTTGATTTATCTAAAACAAATCTTGTTGATGAACTTAATTTAAGACTTGATAAGACACAGAAAAAAATTGAAAACTTGATTCAGTTACTTTCAGATAATATAGCAAATGAAGAAATAAAAAAGGAACTTGCTAAATTAACAAGTGAAAAGTCTAATATAAAAAAAGAGCTAGAAAATATAAAAGAAAAAGAAAGAGCAACCAAAACTTATGATAAAATTAAAAATCTAGAAAGTGTTTGGACGGGCATGGAATTTAAAGAAAAAAGAAATGTCGTAGAACAATTACTAGATAAAATAGTTGTAGATGGTGCGTCGCTAAAGATATATTGGAATGTTAGTGAAAGCTAACATAAAAAATATAGAGTTTTCTCTACATATGTCTTAGCTCCCAATTAATGTCATAGAAATATTAATCTTTAAAGAAGATATAATTGTATGATAGGAGTTAGGTATTACAACATATCTTAATATTTGCCATTTATTTGCGTGTAAAGACTGCATCATCTTTATTTTTATCGGTTCTATAGATTGAAATCCATTATAAATGTTAAAAATACTAATAATGACATTAATTAATAAGGCCATGATAATTATGGATTGTATATTAGCTCCAAACCATATAATCAAAATAGGTCCTAATGCCACTTTAGGTAATGAATTTAACATTGTTAGAAAGGGCTCCAATACTTTATATAATAACGGAAAAATATAAATTAATAAAGCAACAATAAATCCTATAGATATTCCAATCAAAAAGGAAATAAAGACTTCATATAAAGTAGTATAAATATGTACAAATAAATTATTTGCTTGATATAAATCAACAAAACATTTTATAATTTTAGATGGACTACTATAAATAAAAGAATTGATAAGTTGGTATCTTGCTAATAATTCCCATCCTAAAATGAAAGTAACAAGTAAGAAGAGTTGTATGCTAATAACAATTATTTTATTCTTTTTTATTTTTTTTAAAAAAGCTTTTTGACTATTAGATAATGACATCTAAACATCTCCATATTTTCTCATAATACTGAGTAAACTCTTCTGTGTTTCTTTTTTCTATTGTTGATAACTTTTTATTAAATGTTATAGGAATAATTGTTTTTACATAACATGGTCTTTTTGAAAGGACAACGACTTTATCAGCAACACTAATCGCTTCAGCAAGATCATGAGTAACTATAATCATCGTAATATGCTCTCTCTTGCAAATGGAAACCACATCTTCACAGATAAGTAGTCTTGTTTGGTAATCTAAGGCACTGAATGGCTCATCTAACAACAGTAAATCCGGTTTTAAAGCAAGGGTACGAATAAGTGCAACTCTTTGTTTCATTCCACCTGAGAGACTAGTCGGTTTTTTGTCTTTAAAATCATATAAATCATAAAGTTTTAACAACTTATTTACATAGTCAATATGTTCTTTATCATATAAATGATTTATTTTTAATCCAATTGTGGCATTATCATATATGCTTAACCAAGGAAGTAAAGCATCTTGCTGAAGCATATAACCAACTGTCACATCTTTAGTAAAGAAAAATTCTCCATCTGATTCTTTATCGAGTGCAGATAAGATAGATAGTAGTGTGCTTTTTCCACAGCCACTACTACCTACAATCGCAACAAATTCCCCTTCTTTTACTTCTAAGCTAATATTGGATATAGCTGCTATCTCTCCACTTAAAGTATTATACCTTTTACTTAAATTGTTGATAACTAATAAGTTATTCACAACATGCATTATTAATTAAATCATTATAGGAAACATAATCATCAATTAAATTATCGCTTTTCATTATATCTTGTAAATGAACAAATGATTCCTCGCTAATATAAGTAGTATCTAACCATGAATCTGCATCTCTATAATTTTTAACAATAGTAGTGATTTCATTCAATGAAGAATCAGGAAATTGTTTTAATATGGTTTTCGCTACTTCTTCATCACTATTTTCTTTAACAAAAGTTAATCCTTTATTTAAAGCTCTTGTAAATTTATCAATTGTTTCTTTGTTATTTTCTATGTAGCTCTTTCTAGCATTAAACGCAGTATAAGGAACTTCTCCAGAAAGCATTCCTATACTTCCTACTATATAACCTAAGCCAGTACTTTCTAACTTTGTTGCATTAGGTTCAAATAAATTAACAAAGTCACCAGTACCTCCAATAAACGCTCCAGATAAAGAAGCAAACTCAATCGTATAATTTAAATTGATTTTATTTAAATCACTACCAGAATTATTTACCGCATTAATAAAATTTAACGCTGGCATTCCTGCTTTTCTTCCTACTAAAACTTCTTTGCCATATAAATCTTCAATAGAGAAATTCTCCATTTTTTCTCTTGCTACAATAAATTGCCCATCTCTTTTAGTAAGTCCAGCAAATGATTGGATAAAGTCTTTCTCTCCACCATTGTATACATAAATGGTACTCTCTGGTCCACAAAAACCTATTTCTACATCGTTAGATAAAACAGCTGCTGCAACTTTATCTGCTCCTGGAGTCAATATAACTTCTATGTCTAATCCTTCTTCTTTAAAGTATCCTTTTTCTAAAGCAACATACCAAGGTGCATAAAATACACTATGTGTTACTTCAGCAACACGTATTTTTGTTAAGTCTTCCTCTTTTTTGTCTTGCATTTTTACAACCCCAATGATTGCAAAGACAATTAAAATAAGACTACTAAAAATAATTATAAACTTTTTCAAAAAAATCCCTCCTAAGTTCAATGTATTATATTCTATAAATAATAAATAAGTTCATATTAAGACATTTACAAGTCAAATAATCTTTGATATAATCTATTACATAATAGAAGAGGTGGCTAATGTGATAGAAATAACACAAGAGAAAGTGGATGTTCTATCTAAACTATACAATTTAAGAGGAGAAGACAGTATAGTACTTGATAGAATAAAAAGGGAAATCGATTCAATTGAATCAACAAAAGAAAAAGTTACAGAAAATAAAATAGAAGAAGAAGATTTAAAAAAAAGCAAAGAAGAAGAGCTAGAGAATTTTAATAAGGATGAAGAAAAAGCTTTTAAAGATTTTTCTGCTTTTGAAGAGAATTCATATGATGCATTATCTGCTATTGGTGTTTCTTTTGATATCAAAAAACAACTCACTCTATTAAGAGAAGAAGGTAAAAAATACAAAGATAACCTTAGTGCAGAAATTAGTGATGCCATCGATAAAATCTCCTCGCTTGTAAATGAAATCGCTTCTTTAGAGTCAGATTTAGAAGAACAAAATGAAAAATTAGAAGAAGAAAGAAAAACACAAGAAAAATTAAATGCTTTATTAGAAGATATTTTAGTAAGACAAAATGACTCTTATAATAGAGGGTATGTAAGAAAACTTCTTGAGGAAGTAGCAATCTTTGACGAAGAAGAAATAACCATTTTAGAAATGCTGATCTTATTTCCAGAAACTGGATTGTCACATTACGAAGATCAAATCAAAAATAAAAAACCAATTCGTGTGAAGAAAACAGCTAAGGAGAATACTCCTAAACAAGAAAGTGCTCCTAAAGTAGAAAAAGTAGTAGAGGAAATTGAGTCAGTTGCATCTGTAAAAGAAGAAGTTAAACAGCCAATTGAGAAGGAAACGGTTAAAGAAGTTCCAATAATTGAAGAAAAGCCAATTATGACAGAACCAATCTCTTTCCATTTTGATGAAGAATCAAGTGTATCTCCTTTTCAAGAAAATAAAGAACCTGTTATTAATTTCCCTTTTGAGGAAGAAACACCTATTAGTTTAGATGAAATAAAAATTGAAGAAGAAAAACCACTTATTCCAGATACACCTATTATAGAAAGTTCAATAATAAAGGAACCTATTATGCAAGCTTCTCCACAAATCGAAGAAATTGTTCCAATAACGCCACCTCAAGCAAATCCATTAGACAGTGCTTTAGAACAATATTTAATAACGTTAGGATTAGATTTAAGTACAAATAAAGAGACAATTTTAACAGCCTTAAATAATGTAGATAAAAAGATTATTGAGGACAATAAACGTTTATTAGTTGATGAATTAGAAATAAATAAAAGCAATAATGTACTTTATACAATAATAGATGGGTATTTTTATTTAAAAGATTCAGACTTAATAGCAAAAGTAAACTTCCTTCGTAGCAAAGGAATAAATGACAAGATAATAAGAGAAGAAATCGAAAATAAAAACTTTACATGTTCATTGAAAGACTTAAAAGAAAGAATAGCACTTTTAGAAGAAGAAAATAGTAATATAGCAAGTTCCCTTTACCTAGTAAAACATGATATAAAAATGTATCGTAAAAATGTAAAAGAATTAGAACAAGCTGGTATTGCTTTAGATGAGAAAGAGAAAGTAAATTATCGTTATCTATTATCGTTAAAAGATATCTCGCCTTTAATTAAAGTTTTAAAAGAATACTTAATAATGATTAGAAAAACAAACGGTAAACTAGCTCTTAATGTTTTAAATAAAGGAGCTAAAGAACTATCATTAGAATTAGATAAACTATTAGAAACAGAATTAGATGAATTAATAACAAATTATCCAGAAGTATTAAGCCAAAAAGCAGATAACATCATTAAAAGAGTTTTATATTGTATAACGAATAATATTGAAATAAAAACAAACTCTAATTCTTATATGAAATATATTTATGATGCACAAGCCTTTGCAGAATTAGTTAAAAATAGAAATGATTCGGTTGATATTGAACTATTTGATGAGAGAAAAGTAAACGAAGCAATTAAAACTATTGTTGAAAATAACCAAGAAATACCTAAATTAGTTGATATTTTAAATAATTACTATAATAAAAAAGAATTTGAAAAAATAGAGTTGAATGTTACTCAAGAAGAAATTTATAAAGTCTTAATAGAGCATGCACCAAGTATTCTAAAAGCAACTAGTGAAAATAATGGTCGCATTTACAAAGTTTGTGATAAAGCCATTTCTACAAATAAGGTACACAGAAACATAAGAATCATTCTTGCAAACTCTGATACAACAGATGAAAAAGCAATCGTATTAGTTTCTGCTTTATACAATCTTCTAACGGATAATGAAACCATTGCCAATATCACCGAAACATGCCTAACTACAGGAGAAGAAAAAGTAAGTCAGGGAGGCGCAACAGAATGAATTATTTAATAGACTTAGGTTTTGATAAAGAAACAATTGAATTATTAAAATCTACACTACCAGAAAATACATTAAAAACGTTTGAAAAAGAACAAGAAAACATTACAAATAATATAAATTATTTAAAAAGACTAGGAGTAAAGAATTATACCGATGCTTTTATTAAGTTTTACAATATGTTCTTATTAGATAATAAAGATTTTGATGAGATTTTCAATAAATATGATAATGAAGATTTAATAGCTAAATTAGAAAAAAATGTTGCTATTATGGAATATTTATAAGGATAGGAGAAATTCTATTCTTTTTTCTTTCTATCTAAAGTTGTACCATGGTATAATGAAAAAGAAAAGAGGATGTAGCATGAACTATTTAGACAAATTAAATGAAAAACAAAAAGAAGCTGTACTACATGTAGGTGGACCTTGTCTAGTAATAGCTGGTGCAGGATCAGGGAAAACAAAAGTATTAACGACTAGGATTGCACATTTAATCGAAACAGGAGTTCCTTCTTACCAAATATTAGCCATTACCTTCACTAATAAAGCAGCGAAAGAAATGAGAGAAAGACTAGAGGCTATAATCCCCAACAATAATGCTTTCGTAGGAACTTTTCATTCCTTGGGAGTTCGTATTATTAGAGAAAATGCCCCACTTCTTGGACTTGATAGAACGTTTTCTATCGTCGATAGTGATGACTGCTTATCGATTATTAAAAAAATTATGAAGGAACATGGTTACGACCCTAAACTAACGACCCCTTCTTTTATAAGAAATAAGATTAGTACAATAAAAAATGAAATGTTAACCGAAGCCGAAATCGAAAAACTTTTTAATACCAAAGAAGATAAAACAGCAAAGAAAGTATATGAAGAATACCAAAATATCTTAAGGAAAAATAATTCTGTTGATTTTGATGATTTACTTCTATTACCAGTTAAACTATTTATGGAGAATAAAGATTGTTTAAATGCTTACCAAGAAAAATTCAAATATATATTAATTGATGAATATCAAGATACAAACGAAGTCCAATATAAACTATCTAAACTCCTAGCTAAAAAGTACAAGAATATTTTTATCGTCGGGGACCCAGACCAATCCATTTATATGTTTAGAGGAGCCAACTTCCGAAATATTTTAAACTTTGAAAAAGATTATAAAGAGGCTAAAATAATCCCTTTAGAAGAAAATTATCGTTCGACAAAATATATCTTAGATGCTGCCAATTCTGTAATAAAAAATAACAAAGAAAGAAAAGAAAAAAATTTATGGTGTAGTAAAGGAGAAGGGAAAAAAGTCAAATATTTGCGTGCTTATGATGGAAAACATGAAATCCAGTTAGTTATTGATGAAATAAAAAGATTATTAGAGGAGGGGTATACAAAGCAAAATATAAGTGTTTTATATCGTACAAATGCACAGGCTCGTTTAGTAGAAGAATGTTTTTTGAAAGCAAATATTCCTTACAAAGTTATTGGAAGTTACTACTTCTATGCTAGGAAAGAAATAAAAGATTTAATTTGTTATTTAAGGCTGATTTTAAACAATGACGATGAAATCTCTTTAAGAAGAGTCATTAATGTTCCTAAAAGAGGAATAGGAGAATCAACATTAAAAAAATTAGAAACAGAAGCAAAAGAACAAAATATAAGTATGTTTGAAGCGATAGCAAAAGGAAAAGAACTAGACTTTAAAGAACTTATAAAGAACATGACAAAGAAAAGTGAAAGTTTATCACTTACAGATTTAATTGATTTAATTCTTGAAGATTCTGGGATGCGTGCTGAATATGAAGAAAATAAAAACTTAGAAAATGAGTTAAGATTAGACAACTTAGAAGAATTTAAATCTATTACCAAAACCTATGAAGAACGGACTGGCTCTGTTTCCTTGAGTGATTTCTTAGAAGAAATTAGCTTAATCGCAGATATATCAGAACACCAAAATACAGAGGATGTCGTTACTCTAATGACTATTCATAGTGCTAAAGGCTTAGAATTTGAAGTTGTTTTCTTAATAGGCATGGAAGATGGCATCTTCCCACATCAAAATTCTTTCTTAGATAAAGATGGTTTAGAAGAAGAGCGAAGACTTTGTTATGTCGGTATTACAAGAGCGAAAGAAAAGCTTTATTTATCCAATGCGAAAAGGAGAATGCTTTATGGAAAAGATGTGATAAATCCACCAAGCAGATTCATAAAAGAAATAACACCTGACATACTAGAAATAGAACAAGCCAATATGTTTGAAGAAGAGCCTATAAAAAAAGAAGAATTCTACCACGAAGAAAACGCAGTCGATTTAAATATAGGGGATGTTATCATGCATACCATTTATGGGCGAGGCGTTATTGTAGATAGCAAAGGCGATTTTATTACAGTTGCTTTCGCTAAAAATTTTGGTATAAAAAAATTGATGAAAACACATAAAAGTATAAAAAAGATTTAAAGTAGAAAAGGAGAATATTATGGAATTATTAATTATGGCTGCCGGAATAGGAAGCCGATTTGGAGGATTAAAGCAAATTACTCCTATGGGACCCAATGATGAATTTATTATTGATTACTCAATATTTGATGCTATAAAAGCAGGATTTACTAAAGTTGTATTTGTAATAAAGGAAGAGCATTTCGAGGATTTTAAAGAGACTATTGGCAAAAGAGTAGAACCACATATCCAAGTAGAATACGTTTTTCAAAAAATAGAGAATATCCCTGCTTTTGTAAAAATTCCCGAAACTAGAATAAAACCATGGGGAACCGCTCAAGCAATTTATTGTGCCAAAGAGGCGATTTCTGAAAACTTTTTAGTTATCAATGCTGATGACTTTTATGGAAGAGATGCTTTTTTAGTAGCAAAAGAATTTCTAGAAACCAAAAAACGAGCAGAATACGCAACAATTGGGTATAAAGTAATAAACACCATGACCGAAAATGGCTCTGTAAAAAGAGGCGTTATTGGCATGAAAGAGGAACAATTAGATTCGTTAGTAGAATGTTCCATTGAAAAGGTAGAGGGTAAAATAATCGCAACTCCACTCGTAGAAGGAGATGCTTTTGAAATTACCGATGATACTCTTGTATCTATGAACCTTTTAGCCTTTGATACAAGTATATTTGCCAATCTTGAAGAAAAAATGGATGTTTTTTTTAGAGAAAATGAAAATAGTTTAGAAACATGTGAATTTCTAATTCCAAATGTTCTTTCTGAATTAAATAAAGAAGGTAAAATAAAAGTAAAAGTTTTAAATACAGAGGCTGTTTGGTATGGAGTAACCTATTTAGAAGACAAAGAAAACGTAAAAAATTCTATCAAAAAATTAGTAGAAGAAGATGTTTATCCGAAAAATCTTTGGAGGTAAGTATGGATGTTCAAAAAAGAATCAAAGAATTAGTAACAATACTAAATGAAGCGAATGTAGATTATTATCTTCATGATGCTCCCAAACTAACTGATAACGAATATGATAGTTTGTTAACAGAGTTATTCTGTTTAGAAGATGAATACCCTTCTTTCATTCTGCCCGAATCTCCTACCCAGAATGTAGGAACAAAAGTGCTAGACGCCTTTGAAAAAATTAGACACGGTACCCCGATGTTTAGTTTAGCCGATGTATTTAATGAGGAAGAAGTAGAAGCTTTTGTTACAAGAGTGGAAAAAGAAATTGAAAATCCTGAATTTATTTGCGAATTAAAAATGGACGGTTTAGGAGTGAATCTAACTTACAAAGAAGGACTTCTTATCTCCGCTGCTACAAGAGGAGACGGCGTAATAGGCGAAGATATTACTAACAATATAAGAACAATTAGATACTTACCAATCCGTTTAAAAGAACCTATTGACTTAGAAGTGCGTGGAGAAATCTACATGACTAAAAAAGTTTTTGAAGAAATCAATGAAAAACGTCGACTGATTGGTGAAGAAGTTTTTCAAAATCCAAGAAATGCTGCTGCTGGTTCGGCTCGCCAATTAGATTCTAAAATTGCCAAAGAAAGAAAATTAGACGTTTTGCTGTACCATGTTCCAAATACAACCCAAAATACCCAGTCTGCAACGCTAGATAACTTAAAAAAACTAGGACTACCTATCAGTCCTTATAGTGAAATCACTCATAATTTTAAAGAAATAAAAGCCTTTATCGAAAAATGGCATGAAAAAAGACCATCTCTTCCTTATGAAATAGATGGAATTGTTATCAAGCTAAATGACATCGGAGGACAAAGAAAGATGGGGAATACAGCAAGATACCCAAGATGGGCAGTAGCTTATAAATTTCCTGCGGAGAAAGTCGTAACAAAATTAGAAGATATTGTTTGTACAGTAGGCAGAACAGGACAAATTACACCAAATGCAGTATTATCTCCAGTAAAAGTGGCTGGAAGTACCATTAGAAGAGCAACTCTTCATAATGAGTCTTATATAAGAGAAAAAGATTTACGTATTGGTGATTTTGTTGTTATTCATAAAGCTGGTGATGTTATCCCCGAAGTAGTAGAACCTGTTATAGAAAGAAGAAAAGATGTTTCTACTTTTCAAATGATAACTTCCTGTCCAATTTGCCAAACACCTCTTAAGAAAACGCCATCAGGCATAGATTTAATTTGTCCAAACCTTCATTGCCCAGCAAGGAATATAGAAGGGTTGGTTCATTATGTTTCAAGACCAGCAATGAGTATTGATGGCTTAGGAGATAATATAATAGAAGATTTCTATAATATGGGGATTATAACCAAAATAGAAGATATTTATGCTTTAAGAGATAGAAGAAGCGAACTAATTGAATTAGAAGGTTTTGGTTTAAAAAGCGTAGATAATTTACTGACGTCTATTGAAGCGTCTAAATCATCCTCTTTAGAAAGATTACTATTTGGTCTAGGAATACCTGGTATTGGAGCTAAAAATGCAAAAATCTTAGCTAAGAAGTATAATACTATGGATAATTTAATGGCAGTATCGAAAGAAGAACTTACAAACATCAAAGATATAGGGGAAATATTAGCAGATAATATTATAAACTTCTTTGCGAGTCCAGAAAAAAAAGAACTAATCGTCCATCTAAAAGAAATTGGTATCAATATGGAATACAAAGGAGAGAAAGCCTTACAAAATCCTCTTATATCCAATAAAAAATTTGTGATAACAGGAACTATTAGTTTTATGACAAGAGACGAAATAAAAGCCCTATTGGAAAAATATGATGGTGTTTCAGTTGAATCTGTGAGTAAAAACACAAACATTGTCATTGTTGGCGATTCACCTGGTAGCAAATACGATAAAGCCCTAAAACTAGGCATAGAAATATGGAATGAAGAAAAATTAAAAGAAGTCATAGATAACTTATAACTTCTTTTTAATTGCTCCTCTATACGAAATATATTTCTTTCTTATACATAAGATTGTAATAATTGAAACATTGCTTAAAAGAACATGTTGTAGTATAATTTAAGTACACAAAAAGAGGTGGGAAAAGTGAAAAAAATCAAAACATTTTATAAAGAACATCGCATATTTACCATATTAATGGCAGTCGGCCTTGTCTGTTTGATTATTATAATTACTGTCTTATTTAATTGCTTTTATGGTGGAAATGGTAAAGATAAATATGGTACAAGATTAGAAAATATTAGCGAATATGAAATTAGTGAAGAAAGACTAGAAGAATTAAAAAATTCTTACTTTGTCGAAGAAAAGGTAATAGCAGCAGATGCACGAATAACAGGAAGAATTGTCTACATAGATATCCAATTTTCCGAAGATATTCCATTAGAAGAAGCACAAAATATGGCCTTAAAATCATTAGAACAATTTACTGAAAAAGAACAAAATTATTATGATTTTCATTTTACTTTAAAAGAAAATCCAAGTGAAACTAGCAAAGGATTCTTGATATCTGGAGCCCAAAACAAAAATGGCGAAAGAATCGAAGAAAATGGTTCTAAAATAGTTTGGAATCTAAATAAGGAAATTGTTGAAACTGAGGGTTAATTTATGAAAAAGAAAAATAAAAAGATAATCATTACGATTGTAATAGTTCTTTTATTAATAGTAGGAACAATTGGACTAACTTTTCAAATCCTAAACGATGAAAATAAATTAACAGTCCAAGAAAAAGAATGGTTAACAGAAAATTTGAATGTGGCACAGAATGTTCATGTTGTAAATAATGTCGATATTTATGGTAAAAATGCAAGTGGAGTATTTTATGACTTTTTAGAAGATTTAAAGAAAGAATATAAAATAGAACGTATTAATCCTATCACTTATAATTATGGAGAAGAAGTATCTTCTAAAGCATTCAAAGTAGTTCATGAGCCAAAAGAAAATGATACGATTTTCCAAAAAGAGCATTATGTAGTGATTAGTAAAAAGAAAGATCTTATTTTTGATATAAAAGAGTTAAAAGATCGAAATATTGGTGTGATAGCTGAAGATGAGTCAGTTATAACTAAATATTTACAAGACGCTAGTATTGAAATTCATAGTTATGAATCATCTACTAAGTTATTCGAAACACTAAGTAATGCCGATGAAATAGAGTTTGCTATCATCCCTTTAGATGAGCATTTAACAACCATTCTTTCTTCTAATTACTACATAGATTATCACATAAGTGATTTAAATAAGTATTTCGTATTTGAGCCAAAAGAAGAGGATATGTTTAGTAGCATTATAAAAAAATACTTTGCTGTTTGGAAAGAAGAAAACTTAGAAAAATCGATTAATGAAAATGAATTAAAAACATTCGTTAATGCTTTATCTATTTCAGAAAAGGAAATAACAAATATTCAATCCAAAGTCTATAATTATGGCTTTGTAGATAAAAATCCATATGAAGTATTAATTAGTGGATCATATGGAGGAATTGTAAGTGAATATATTGCTGAATTTAGTGCGTTTAGCCAAACAGAGTTTAGTTTTACAAAATACAAAAATTTTAATAAATTTGCTGAAAGTATTGCAACGAATCAACTAGACATGTACTTTAATTTCTATAGCTTAGATACAGACTATAAGAAAATCGATTCCTTAATGAATGTATCCTTTGTTGTAGTAGCCCCATCAAGTGATAATTTACTAATAAATTCTTTATCCTCTTTGAAAGAAAAAACAATTTATGTTGAAAAGAATTCTCTATTAGAAACTTATTTAAGTACATGGAGTGGTTTAGAAATAAAAACGTATGGAAATGAAAAAGATTTAAAGAAGATAATTAAAAAAGAAAATTATATAGTGATGGATAAAGATACCTTCATTTATTATCAAAAATCACTTTTAGCCAATTATAACATTCGTTTTGAAAGTACATTATCTGAAACTTATAATTTCTATGTAAAAAATGATGATACATTCCTTTTACTATTTAATAAGTATATTACCACCCTAGACCCAGCAGAGGTAAGAGTAAAAGGATTACATAACCATGAAGTTACTGTAAAATCAGGAACTCTTCTAGGAACAATAGCAAAATATTCGCTAATTGTAGTTGTGATAATCTTAATCATCATCTTTATAATCTATCGTTCTACAAAAAAAATTAAAATAGCGAAAAAAATTAAAAAAGAAGATAAGATAAAATATATTGATCAATTAACATCTTTAAAAAATAGAAATTATTTAAATGAAAATATTGCTAATTGGAATAAAAATACAATATATCCACAAGCAACTATTATAATTGATTTAAACCAATTACAAATGATTAATGATACATTAGGATATGAACAAGGAGACATCCAAATTAAAGCGGCAGCCAATGTCTTAATAAAAACGCAACTGGATAATACAGATATTATGCGTACTGACGGAAACGAGTATTTGATTTATATGGTAGGTTACCAAGAAAAACAAGTAGTTAGTTACATTAGAAAACTATACAAAGAATTTAAAAATCTGCCATATAAACATGGTGCTTCCATTGGGTATAGCATGATTACTAGTGATATAAAAACAATCGAAGATGCAATTAACGAGTCTATCGAAGATATGAAAAGTAAAAAAGAGGAATTAGATAATGAAAACGAGGAGAAAAACTAGAACATTTTTCCAAAGATTCTGGGATGCCTTTTGGCGCTCAGAAATGCTTATATTACCAGGACAAATAGCCTTTTTCCTATTTTTATCATTAGTACCAACCATTACATTAATCGGTTATGCCTGTACATATTTAAACATATCCAATGATTTAGTATCCACTCTCCTATCTAATGGAATCGGCTCTAATTTTTCTGATTTATTAACTCCAATTATTACCGATACCAAAATAACACCAACATTTTTCATTACTTTAGGATTTGGATACTTTATTGCATCCAACGGAATGTCTTCTATCATAGTTGCGTCAAATACAATCTACGGAATAAAAGACTTAGGATTTTTCAAAAGAAAATTAAAAGCACTGATTATGGAATTAATTATTGTTTTTCTATTCCTGTTCATTTTAGCAGTTCCTTTATTGGGGGATAGTATTATCAATTTATTACATTATTTCAACTTAGATGTAAATACAACCCAGATTATAGTAAATACATTTAAATTCTTAAGCGGACCATTTTCATGGTTAGTTATCTTCTTTTTCATAAAAATAATTTATACTATGGCTCCTGATAAAAAATTACCAAGTCGTAATGTGAATGGGGGAGCAATTTTTACAACGCTAGGATTTATTCTAATCACAATGGCTTATTCATATTACATCAAAAATTATGCCAATTATTCCGTTTTCTATGGAAGTTTAGCAAATATAGTTGTTTTAATGCTTTGGGTATACTTACTTTCTTATATCTTTGTTATCGGAATGGCAATGAATTACCATGAAGAATTAGAGCGTACAGGCGTTATAGACGTTCAAAATGTAATTAAGGAATCAGCAAGCAGTGCCCCAGTCCTACCAGAAGAACCTAGTAAAATAAAAAAAGAAGAAAAGAAAGAAAAAACAAGTATAGAGAACAAAATAGAAGAAGTTCTAGAAAAAGAAGAAGATAAAATAACGCAAGAAGAAGCACCAAAGAAAAAGAAGACGACGAAAAAAAAAGAAACCACAAAAGAATCAAAAAAATGATTCTTTTCTTATGGTAAAATCTCTTAAAATTAGCTATAATGAAAAAGGTGATAAAAGATGGAAGAATTCGTCATCAATAATGATGTAATAAAATATTTAGTAAGTACTTTAAACTTACAAGAAAAACAAATTAAAGAAGTCTTAACTATGTTATGTGAAGGAGCCACAATTCCTTTTATAGCGCGTTATAGAAAAGAAAAAACAGGTAATCTTGATGAAGATCAAATAAGAGCAATAGAAGAACAATATAGATACCAAGAAAATCTTTATAATAGAAAACAAGATGTTATTCGTTTAATAAGGGAAAAAGATCTTCTAACAGATGAGATAGAAAAAAGTATATTAAATGCTACAAAGTTAACAGAAGTAGAAGATATTTATAGACCATTCAAAGAAAAGAAAAAAACAAAAGCAAGTGAAGCCATTAAAGCAGGATTAGAACCCCTTGCTAAAATGATTATGTCTTTTCCAACAACAGGTTCTTTAGAAGAAATGGCAAGCAGATTTATTAATGAAACAATTAAAGACACGAATAGTGCTAAAGAAGGGGCAGGTTACATTATTGCAGAATGGATTAGTGATAATGCTGCTTATCGTAAATGGATACGCTACCATATCTTTAATCATGCTACTATCTCTTCAAAAATAAAGAAGAATGCAATTGATGCAAATAAATTATTTGAAATGTATTACGATTTTCAGGACAGAATAAAATATATCAAGCATTATCGTGTATTAGCACTAAATCGCGGAGAGAAAGAAGGCATTTTATCGGTTTCTATCGATGAAGATAACGTTGCCATAGAAGATTATTTAGAAGGAAAATTAATAAAGAATAAAGATTCTTTTGTTGTAGATTTAGTATGTTCAAGTATAAAAGATTCTTTAAAAAGATTAATTTTACCAAGTATAGAAAGAGAAATTAGAAATGAATTAACAGAAAATGCCGAAAAAATAGCAATCGAAACATTTGGTACTAACTTAGAACATTTACTTCTAACTAGACCATTAAAAGGAATGGTTGTACTAGGTTTTGATCCTGGCTATGTAAATGGTTGCAAATTAGCAGTAGTAGATAAAAATGGTGCATATTTAGATTCCACAGTTATCAAACCCTTTTTAAATGGTGCCAAACAAGAGGAATATAGGGCAGCAGGTAAATTAATCGTAAAAAATTTAATTGAAAAATATAAGATTGATATTATATCAATAGGAAACGGAACAGCCTCTCGTGAATCAGAAAAATTTTGTGCGGAGTTAATCAAAGAATACAATCTTCCTTGTAAGTATGTCATCACTTCAGAAGCAGGAGCCTCTATATATAGCGCATCAAAACTAGCAATTGAAGAATTCCCAGACTTAGCAGTTGAAAAAAGAAGCGCCGTTTCTATCGGTAGACGTATTCAAGATCCTCTATCAGAGCTAGTAAAAATTGACCCAAAATCAATAGGAGTAGGAGAGTACCAATACGACGTAAATCAAAAAGAATTAACAAGCGCTCTTGATTTTACAACCTCTAAAGTTGTAAACGAAGTAGGAGTAAACATAAATACAGCTTCCAAAAGTATTTTAAAGTACGTATCGGGGCTTACAAAATCTGTAATAGAAAATATCTATGCATACAAAGAAAATAAAAAAATAACTTCAAGAGAAGAAATAAAAAAAATAAAAGGCATGTCAGACAAGGTTTATGAACAATCAATAGGATTTTTAAGAATAACAGATGGAACAAATCCTTTAGATAAAACAGGAATCCATCCTGAAAGTTATGAAATAACGAACAATTTATTAGCAAAATTAAACTTAGACATGAAAGACGTAAATGCAAACAATTTTAAAGAAGTCTTAAAAAAACAAAACGTCAAAGAGTTAGCGAAAGAATTAAATTGTGATATTTTTACAATGGATGACATTATAAAAGAGTTATTAAACCCTGGATTAGATCCGCGTGATGAATTAGATGCTCCTGTACTAAAAAGTGATATCCTACATTTAGAAGATTTAAAAGTGGGTATGGAATTACAAGGAACCGTTAGAAATGTCGCTTCTTTTGGAGCATTTGTAGATATCGGCTTACATGATGATGGGTTGATTCATATTTCCAAAATGAGTAAAACCTTTGTCAAAAATCCAAATGATATCTTGCATGTAGGAGATATCATCACATGTTATGTAGATAATATAGATATAGAAAAACAAAAAGTACAACTAACATTATTAAAAAACAATTAAGCTTGTTTCTCTTATAAAAAAATAAAAGTATGGTATAATAACAAACGAAAAGGAAGTATCTTATGAAAAAAATAAAAATAAACCCATTTCTTTTTTTCTTATTTATATTAATATACTTAGAACTTTTAATCAAAATAATAATGTGTAAAAATATATGGAGTATAAATCTTTTATATACATTTATTTTTTTAATCCCGATTATTCTTTTATTGACCATTTTAACCAAAGCGTTTCGACCATTAATTAACAAAATAATATTGTTTATAACAACCATTTTATTAACAATCTATTTTGAAGTACAATTTATTTTCTATGCATTATTTTCGGTACCATTTTCTTTTTCTACAATTGGATTAGCTGACCAAGCTCTTGACTTTGTTTCTATCATCAAAGATGCCATAGTGGCCAATTGGTTTTTTTTCATCCTCTTTTTCATCCCTCTTATTCTAGTCATTGTCCTAAATAAAAAGATAGATACAAAAAGATATACAAAGTACGAAATAATCTCTTTATTTCTAATGTGCGTAATTTCCTATGGCTTTACTTATTTAACCTTGCTTCCTAATAAAAAAGGATTTTATTCTCCTTATAAACTTTACTATAATTTAGATGACTCTATCAGTATCATTGATACTTTTGGTATGCTAAATTATAGTAAAATAGATATTAAAAGACAGCTATTCAATTATGAAACAGAAATCATTTTAGAAACACCATCTGACATAGTAGAAGAATTACCTGAAGAGTTAAAAGAATATGGTCTTAATGTATTAAATCTTAATTTGGGAGAAAATAAAAATGAAATAGGCAAAATAAATGAGTACATAGCAAATCAAGTGCCTAGTAATAAATCAGAATATACAGGAATGTTTAAAGATAAAAACTTAATTTTTATACTAGCTGAAGGTTTTAATGAAATAGCTGTAGATGAAAATAGAACCCCTACGCTATATAAACTATCTAATAATGGTTTTGTCTTCAAGAATTTTTACTCACCAGTTTTTTTAAGTACGACAGGCGGAGAATTTCAAGCAACAACAGGACTCATTCCTACCCAGGAAATATTAAAATTATGGAAGAGTAAGTCTCCTAATATAAATTATGCTTTAGGGAATGCATTTACTAATATCGGTTATCGAGCACAAAGCTTCCATAATTGGACTTATACTTATTATAAAAGACAAACTACTATGGAAACTTTAGGATTTTCAAACTATTTAGGATGTGGCAATGGGCTTGAGAAAAGGATGGATTGTTCTTGGCTCCCAAAAGACACTGAAATGATTGAGCAAACTGTAGGCGATTATCTAGGAAAAGAAGGCAACTTTGTAACTTATTATGTTACTGTAAGTGGACATTCTCCTTATAACGCAGGAGACAATATAGCACATCTTCACTGGGATGCTGTAAAAGACCTTTCCTATAGTGATACAGTTAAATATTACTTAGCTTCTCAAATAGAACTAGACAAAATGGTAGAAAATTTAATAAATAAATTAGAAGAGGCAGGAGAGTTAGACGATACAGTGATTGCTCTCGTAGGAGATCACTATCCTTATACTTTGTCCGAAGCAGAAATGAATGAAGCAGCAACCTATTATAAAGATGGCATAGTAGAAGTAAACCATAGTAATTTTATTTTATGGAATAATAAAATCGAAGAGCCTATTATAGTAGATAAAGTAGGAAGTCAAATTGACGTATTACCAACTCTATTAAATCTTTTTGGCATTGAATATGATTCAAGGACAATTATTGGTAAAGATATACTAAGTAACTATGAAGGTTTAGCTATCTTCTCCGATCATAGTTGGGTAACAGATTATGGAACCTATCAAGCAAGGACTAGAACATTTACTAAAAAAGAGGGAGTTAGCTTAGAAGATGAAAGTGCTTATATAACTAGAATAAATAATCGTGTAACAAATGCTTTTAGTATAAGCAAATTAATTATAAATAGTAACTATTACAATTACATTAAAGATTATTCTTAAGGCAGTTATCTTTTTATAATACATCATTGTATTTTTCTTGAAAAAAAGTTATACTATTAATAATAAAGTATGGATGTGTTTAAAAATGAGAAGTAAATATAGAAGCAATGCAAAGAGAAAAATGATTCTCTTTGTCATTTTAAGTATTTTATCTTTAGGGATGGGGTTTGCTTATCTATCACAAAGTTTAAAAATAAATAATAGGGTTACAATTGCTACTATATGGTGCGTTCATTTAGAAAATGTAGTAGTTCGTGATGGGAGTGTAGCTGCAACGGCTCCAATTATAGGAAATGATAAAATAAGTGTTACAGCATCAGTTACGCTTTCAAAACCATTAGATTTTTATGAGTATTCTGTTGATGTGGTGAATGAAGGAACACTAGATGCAAAATTAGATACACTCATAAAAACAACCTTAACAGAAGAACAAAAGAAATATTTGAATTATACGATTACTTACAAAGATCACACGGAAATAAAACAAAATGATTTACTAGCTCCAGGAGAAAGAGAAACAATACGAATTGTCATTGAAATAAAAGATGTTGTAGATGCAAGTGTTCTCCCAAGCGGAGAAGTTACCATAAATCTAAGTGGTCAATTAAACTACGTGCAAGATGATGGGAAAGGTATAAAAAGAAATACCAATTCTTTATATGAACAAATAGCAAAAGAAACGCAAATTGATACAAGTATTAACTTTGGAGCTATCTCAAGTGATACGAATGGACTTGGCGTATATACTTTAGAAAGAACAGTAAACACCGCAAATCCTGTATTGTATTATCGAGGAGCAGTAGAAAACAACAACGTCATCTTCGGAGGATTCTGTTGGAAGATGATTCGAACTACCAGTACAGGTGGAATCAAGATGATTTATAATGGAAGACCAGAGAGTGGTGTATGTAACGCAACAGGGGATGCAACTGAGATAGGCAAAAGTGCTTTTAATACAGAAAATAATGACCCTAAATATGTAGGATACATGTATGATGATAATACAAAAGATTCTACTATCAAAGGAGTAATAGATGAATGGTTTGCTAATAACTTAATAGATTATCTAAGCTACTTAGAAGATACTCCATTTTATAATGAAAGAGATTATGTAGAAGGAGATGGATTTCCAATTGCATTTGCGCCGAGAGTAAGAATATGGGGAACAGGAAATATTCTTGAAACTGTAATACATACAACAGTTAAATTAGGTGCTCTTAACAAAGAAGATATATTTACCATAAATAGTGACATAGGAAATGGTGCTTTAACTTATCCTGTGGGCCTTATAACAAGTGATGAAGTCGTTTTAGCAGGCGGAAGAGGTGAAAAAGTATTTGCGTCTGATAAAGGCGAGAACACAAACTATTTTATGTATACAGGAGAATGGTATTGGACAATATCACCAGACAGATTTGATGGAACAGCGAGAGTTCTAAACGTTAGTGACATTGCATGGCTTAGAAATGATTATTCTTATTATTCAGGAGGAGTAAGACCTGTTATCTCACTTAATCCCAATACACCATTTATAAGTGGAGAAGGAACAAGTAATTCTCCTTACCTTATTACAGATTAAAGGTGAAAGAGCAAACTTTACCTTTTTATTACTATGTATGTAGATATAATACGTAATTTAGCCAAAAAATGGTATAATAAATAAAGGTGATAGATTATGTGTGGAATAGCAGGTTATATAAGTAACAAAAAGCCTACAAAAAAGATTTTAAAAAAAATGACTGACCGTATCGCTTATCGAGGACCAGATGCCGAAGGTTTTTATCTAGATGATTTATGTGCTTTAGGACATCGACGTCTTTCTATCATTGATTTATCCGTATCAGGAAATCAACCAATCTATAATGAAAATAAGGATATTGTAATTGTTTTTAATGGAGAAATCTATAACTATGTAGAGTTACGCGATGCACTAATAAAAAAGAATCATCAATTCTACACATCTACAGATACAGAAGTATTAATACATGGATATGAAGAATGGGGACACGATTTACCAAAAAAACTTCGCGGAATGTATGCCTTCGCAATTTGGGATAAAAAGAAAAAAGAACTTTATTTAGCTAGAGATGAATGGGGAATTAAACCATTATATTACTATCAAAACGATAATAATTTTCTATTTGCATCAGAAATTAAAGCTTTTCTAGATCATCCTGATTTCCAAAAAGAATTTAATGAATCCATTCTATCTGCGTATTTATGTTTTAACTCTACTCCTACAGAAGAAACTTTCTTTAAAAATGTGTATAGAGTAGAACCAGGTCATCAAATTATATATAAAAGCGGGAAAATAAAAAAAGGAAGATTCTTTAAAATGGAATTTGAAGAAACAGAGGAAGCACACGATAAAATAGTAGAAAAGATTAATCAAGCAATGGAGAATTCTGTAAAATACCATGAAATAGCCGATGTAGAAGTAGGATCTTTCTTATCAAGTGGCATAGATTCCTCTTATCTAGTCTCTCTAGCGAAACCAGATAAAACCTTTACGGTAGGTTATGACAACCCTAAGTACGATGAAATCTCTTACGCGAAAGATTTAACAGATAAACTAGGAATAGCAAATACAGCTAAAAAGATAACGAAAGAAGAGTATATGAAATCTTTCCCAAAAATTATGTATCATATGGACGAACCTTTAGCAGACCCATCTGCCATTGCCTTGTATTTTGTAGCCGAAATAGCTTCTAAAGAAGTAAAAGTCGTTACTTCTGGGGAAGGAGCAGACGAATTTTTCGGAGGATATAATACATATAAAGAAGAAATAGACCAAGCGTGGTATATGAAAATCCCATTCCCATTAAGAAGAATGGCATCCTTTTTTGCCAGTTTATTTCCTGAAGTAAGAGGATTCAATTTTATCTATCGAAGAGGAAAAAAATTAGAAGATTATAACATTGGCTTAGGACGAATTTTTAGAGATGAAGAAGCGATGAAAATCGTAAAACCTAAAAATCAAATGCATACAAAAGACATAGTAGCTCCTTTTTATGCGGAATATAAAAAAAATTCTAATATAGTAAAAAGACAGGTTATTGATTACTACTTTTGGTTAGTAAGAGACTTTTTACATGCAGTAGATAGAAATACGATGATGTTCGGTTTAGAAGCGCGTACACCATTTTTGGATAAAAAAGTATATGAAGTAGCAAGAAAATTACCAATTAATGCAAAAATAAACAAAACGACAACAAAACCTGCTTTAAGAGAAGCAGCAAAAAAAGTAATACCAAATGACTCTTATAAAAAGAAAAAGTTGGGTTTCCCAGTTCCTTTAAGAGAATGGATTAAAGAAGAGGATTTATATTCTGAAATAAAAGAAAAATTTAATAGTGAGATAGCAAATAAATATTTTGATATCAAAAGAATCAACAAATTATTAGAGCAACATAAAAATGGTAAAAAAGATTGTTATAAAAAAGTGTGGACGATTTATACTTTTATAGTATGGTATCAACAATTTTTTGAAAACTAAAAAACCGATAAAAATCGGTTTTATTTTGTCCCAAAGATTCTATCTCCCGCATCTCCAAGACCAGGAACAATATATTTATTTTCATTTAAATGCGAATCGATTTTTGCACAAAAAATCTGTACATCAGGATGTTTTTCCTCAACTGCTAGAATCCCTTCAGGCGCAGCAATAATACATAAAAATTTAATTTTTTTAACACCTTTGCTTTTCAATAGCTCAATAGCATCAATAGCAGAACCTCCTGTTGCTAGCATTGGATCTAATATAATAACCTCTCTATGTTCAATATCTTTTGGTACCTTAAAAAAATAATTGACAGGTTCAAAAGTTTCTTCATCACGATACATACCAATATGTCCTATTTTTGCATTCGGAATAACACTTATAACACCATCAAGCATTCCCAAACCTGCTCTTAAAATAGGAACGAACGCATAACAATCTTCATTTAATTTCCCCGATTTGATTTTTGTTATTGGTGTTTCTATTTCAACACTTTCTAACTTTACATCTTTCATAGCTTCATAACATAGAAACATACTAATTTCTTGAATCAATTCTCTAAATTCTTTTGTTCCTGTATGTTTATCTCTTAATATAGACAATTTATGTTCAATTAAGGGATGATTTAATTCAATAACTTTCAAAATAGTTCTCCTTTTGTAAAACAATACAAAAATTATTTTTTACTTGTACTTTTCTTTTTCGTTTTATTCTTTTTTTGCATTATATCTTTTGGTATCTCATCTACGACACCGTTAATTTTAACACTTTCTTCAATTAGAGAAACTTCTTCCTCTTTTTCTTCTGGAATAAGTAGATTTAATAGAATTCCCACTATAGCGGCTAAACTCATGCCACTAAATGAAATACTTAAATCTCCGCTTGTAATAGAAATAGCAGCTCCTCCTAATCCTAAAACTAACATACTAGAAGCAACTATAACATTTTTTGCTTTTTCAAAATTAACCTGATTTTTAATTAATACCTTTAAACCATTAACAGAAATAAATCCATATAATAGCAAAGAAACTCCTCCTAATACAGCGCTTGGAATAGTTGAAACTAAAGCAGTAAATTTTCCTAAAAAGCCGATTAAAATAGCAAAGATAGCAGCAAGTCCTATAACCCAAATAGAAGCAATTTTTGTTAAACCTACAACAGAAGTATTTTCTCCATATGTTGTATTAGCAGGTCCACCGATTAAACTAGCAGCTAACGTTGCTACTCCATCCCCTAATAAGGTTCTATCTAATCCAGGATCTTTTAATAAATCTTTTTCAATAATATTACTTAATGAAGTATGATCTCCTATGTGTTCACAGATAGTAACTAAAGCAATTGGTGCAATAGTTAAAACTGCAATGAATGTTGGTTTATAATGAATAAATGGGAATGCAAACGCAGGAATACTGAAGAAGCTAGCTTCCAGTACAGGTGTAAAATCAACCATTCCTAATATGACAGCCATAATATAACCAGATATAATACCAATTAAGAATGGAATAACTTTTAAAAATCCCTTTGCTACTGTCATTACGATAGCAGTAACTAAAAAAGCGCCAACTGCAACAAGAATAATTTTCCAATCAAATGCAGTTTCTGCTGCTAATCCCATTTGCGAAATAGCACTAGGCGCTAATCCAAGCCCTATAACCATAATCATAGGTCCAATAATAACAGGTGGTAATATCTTATTTAGCCAATTCTTTCCTATTAATTTAATAAGGAATGATACGATAATATAGACAACACCTACTACCATAATACCAGTCATAGCTCCAGCTATACCACCTTTCAAATAAGCAGCTGCAATTGGAGCAATGAAGGCAAAGGAACTACCTAAATAAACTGGTGACCTTCCTTTGGTACAAAGAATGTAAATGAGTGTACCAATTCCTGATGAGACTAATGCAACTGGAATAGTTAAAACAGTTTCTCCTGCTGCAGCATTGACTAAAATAGGTACTAATATAGTTGCTCCAAACATAGCAAAAACGTGTTGAATCGCCAGAATAACCCATTTTCCTATTGTAGGCTTTTCATTGACATCAAGTATCATTTTTTTATTTTTCATAAATCCTCCTTCTAATAAGCGTAGAGCTATTTCCATTTTTGCATAATAAAAAAGGGTACCCTATAATGATATGAACCCCGTTTCTTGGACAAAATAGAAACGAGGTTTTTTATATGTCAA